>CAZCVP010000098.1:0-28012 GCA_964501915.1 uncultured Enterobacterales bacterium | reverse complement strand
CCTGGCCGATGGCGGTTCGGACCAGGCCCAACCAGTCAGAACCCCTGTGCCGAGGTACTAGCTCGACCCACCACCCTTCCTCACCGCCTCCACCACCGCCCGCACCGTGCCCAGCCGCCCCTGCTCCACCGTGTCCACCTGGACCGCCGCCTGGGCGTAGAGGGGCTCCCGGGCCGCCAGGATCTGCCGCAGCTCACCGAGGGCGTCGGCACGGCCGGCCATCGGGCGCAGATCGCCCTGGGCCCGCACCCGCGCCAGGTGCTGCTCCGGTGTGGCGCGTAGCCAGACCAGGACCGTGCGCTCGCGCAGGAGCTGCAGCACCGCCGGATCGACCACCAGGGAGCCGCCGACCTCGATGACCGCCGGCTCCGGACGGCGCAGCAGCCGCTCCAGCGCCTCCAGCGCCCACTCCCGGTAGCGGGCGGCGCCGTGGTACTCGAACACCTCGCCGGTCGACATGCCGGCCTGGCTCTCGATCTCGCGGCCCAGCTCGACGAAGGACCACGCCAGCTCCCGGGCGACCTCGGCGCCGATGGTGCTCTTGCCGGCCCCCCGCAGCCCCACCAGGGCCACCTTGTCCAGGACCCTGGGCTCCAGGTCGCGCACCAGCTCGGCCAGGGCGATCTCCAGGGCGCGGGCGATGTCCACCAGCCGCAGCAGCGACGGGTTGCCCTCCCCCCGCTCCAACATCACCAGGAAGCGTGGCGAGACCTCGGCGCGAGCGCAGAGGTCCTTCTGACTCCAGCCCCGGGCCAGCCGGGCGTCTCGAATCCGCTGCCCGAGCGCGGTCAACAGGGGCGTCCGTGTGGTCATGAAGCGCATTATATTGCAGCAGCATCCCCCTTGCAACGGACATCAAATGCACTATATTGCTGTTGCTGACCGGAAGGACCCCATGGCCAAGCACCCCGACCCCCACGTGCGCTTCGAGACCACGCCCTATGGGTGGACCCACTGGTCCCTGGAGCTGGACGGACCGATCGCCACCCTGGCGATGGGTGTCGACGAGGACGCTCCGCTGCGCCCCGGGTACGAGCTCAAGCTCAACAGCTATGACCTGGGTGTCGACATCGAGCTGTGGGACGTGACCGACCGGTTGCGCTTCGAGCACCCCGAGGTCCGCGCGGTGGTCGTGACCTCCAGCATCGACCGGGTGTTCTGCTCCGGCGCCAACATCTACATGCTCGGGTCCTCTTCCCACGGCTTCAAGGTCAACTTCTGCAAGTTCACCAACGAGACCCGCTGCGCCCTCGAAGAGGCCAGCGAGGCGTCGGGCCAGACCTGGATCGCGGCGCTCAACGGGACCTGCGCCGGCGGCGGCTACGAGCTGGCGATGGCCTGCGACGAGATCTACCTCGTCGACGACGGCAACTCGGCCGTGTCGCTGCCCGAGGTCCCGCTGCTCGGCGTGCTGCCCGGCACCGGGGGCCTGACGCGGCTGACCGACAAGCGCCGGGTCCGTCGCGACCTCGCCGACGTCTTCTGCACCAAGGCGGAGGGCTTCAAGGCCCGCGACGCGGTCCGGGGCCGCTTCGTCGACGCCGCCTACCCGCGCTCGAAGTGGAGCGAGGCCATCCTCCAGCGGGCCGAGGCCGCCGTGGCCCGCAAGGCGGACTACGCCGTGGCCGAGGCCGGCATCACCCTGGAGCCCCTGCCGGTGGAGACCACCGACACCGGGCTGGCCTGGCCCTGGGTCCGCCTGGACATGGACCGGGACCAGCGCACGGCCACCCTCACCGTGCTCGGACCCATCGAGGCACCGCCGGCGACCCACGCGGCGCTGCACGCCCAGGGGGACCGGAGCTGGGCCCTGGCGGCCTTCCGCCAGCTCGAGCGGGCGATCCTCGAGCTGCGCTTCAACGCACCTGAGATCGGCCTGGTCCTGCTCCGGTCACAGGGCGACCCGGAGCTCGTGCTGGAGTGGGACGCCGCCCTCGCGCACCTCCACGAGCAGGGCTCCTGGCTGGCTCGCGAGATCCGCCTGCTCCAGCGGCGCACGCTGCGTCGCGTCGACAACACCTCCAAGTCGCTCTTCGCCCTGGTCGAGCAGGGACACGCCTTCGCCGGGGTGCTCTACGAGCTCGTGGTCGCCGCGGACCGGGCCTACATGTTCCTCGACGACGACGAGGACAACGCGCTCCGCCTGGGGCCCGCCAGCGCGGGCTTCTTCACGATGGCCAACGGCCTCACCCGGCTCGGCGCCCGCTTCGTCGGCGAGCCGGAGTCGGTCCAGCGGGCGCTGTCCCACGACGGCCCGATCGGCGCCCAGCAGGCCGAGGAGCTGGGACTGGTGACCCTGTCTCTGGACGACATCGACTACGAGGACGAGGTCCGCATCGCCGTCGAGGAGCGGGTCTCGCTGTCCCCGGACGCGCTCACCGGCATGGAGCAGAACCTGCGCTGGCCCGTGGCCGAGTCCATGGAGTGCCGGGTCTACGGCCGCCTCAGCGCCTGGCAGAACTGGATCTTCCAGCGCCCCAACGCCGTCGGCGACCAGGGTGCCCTGACGCTCTACGGCCACCCCGAGCGCCCCTCCTTCGACTACCGCCGCACCTGAACCTCCCACCCGGAGCCCTGATGGCCTCGATCGACTACGCGTCCCGGATTCCCAACAACGTCGACCTCGGCACCGACCGCCGCCTCCAGCGCGCCCTGGAGAAGTGGCAGCCCGCCTTCCTCGACTGGTGGATGGACATGGGCCCCGACGGCTTCCAGGTCGACGACATCTACCTGCGCACGGCGGTCTCCACCGAGCCCGGCGGCTGGGCGCAGTTCGGTCACGTGAAGATGCCCGAGTACCGCTGGGGCATCTTCCTGGCGGATCGCGAAGCCGATCGGCGCATCCCGGCGGGCGACGAGGCCGGCCAGCCCGTCTGGCAGAGCGTGCCCGGCGAGCACCGCAACGCCCTGCGGCGCATCATCGTCACCCAGGCCGACACCGAGCCCGCTTCGGTGGAACAGCAGCGCCACCTCGGCCGCACCTGCCCCAGCCTGATGGACCTGCGCAACCTCTTCCAGGTCAACGTGGAGGAGGGCCGCCATCTCTGGGCGATGGTCTACCTGCTGCACGGCTGGTTCGGCCGCGACGGGCGCGAGGAGGCCGACGACCTGCTGGCCCGGCGAGCCGGCGACGCCGACAAGCCCCGCATCCTCGACGCCTTCAACCAGCCCTGCCGCGACTGGCTGACCTTCTTCTGCTTCACGATGTTCACCGACCGGGACGGCAAGTACCAGCTCGGCGCCCTGGCCGAGTCGGCCTTCGATCCGCTGTCGCGCTCCTGCCGCTTCATGCTCACCGAGGAGGCCCACCACCTCAGCGTCGGTGAGCTGGGCCTGGAGCGGGTCCTGCGCCGCAGCGCCCAGCTCACGCGTGCGGACCCCAACGGCGACGCCCGCAACCAGGGCGGCATCGACCTGCCGACGGTCCAGAAGTGGATCAACCACTGGTTCTGCTACTCCATCGACCTCTTCGGAGGCGAGATCAGCAGCAACGCCGCCGACTACTTCGCCGCGGGGCTCAAGGGCCGCTTTCGCGAGGCCCTGGACCACCAGGACCACTCGGCGCTGGGCCGGTCCTACCCGATGGCGGTCGTGGAGGACGGCCGCCTGACGACCCGCGACGTGCCGCTGCGCAACGCGATGAACGAGGTCCTGCGCCAGGACTACGTGGCCGACTGCGAGCGCGTCGTGCGCCGCTGGAACCGGGCCCTCGCCGAAGAGGGCGTCGACTTCCGGGTCGCGCTGCCGTCGTCGCGCTTCTTCCGTCGCCAGGGCATCTACACCGACCACGCCTTCGATCCCGGGGGCCACCTGATCTCCTGGGAGGACTACGAGGCCCGCAAGGGCTCCTGGCTGCCCACCGACGAGGACCGGGCCTACGTGGAGTCGCTGATGGTGGCGGTGACCGAGCCGGGCAAGGTGGCGAACTGGATCGCACCGCCGCGGCGCGGCATCAACCGACAGGCGCTCGACTTCGAGTACGTGCGCTTCTCCTGACGGTGTGAGCTACCCTGGCGGGATGCTGCTGACCCTCTTGGCCTGCAACGGGCCCCTGCCCCCCGAGATCCACTCCGACGACCTGCCCGGCCCGGGCGAAGCCGCGGCCGGGAGCATCGCCGACGACGCGGTGCTCTTCGGCGGCATCTCCGCCGAAGGCCGCCGCGGCGACCTGATGCTGGTGAACGACCGGGTCCGCTTCGTGGTGCAGGGAGTGCGCGACAGCGGCTACTACATCCGGCAGGGCGGAGGTGTGCTCGACGCCGACATCGTGCGGCCCGAGGGCCAGCCCGGCCGCGACGTGGTCGACGACTGGACCAGCATGGTGGGCATGGGACGGCTGCTCGAGCCGACCCAGGCCACGGTGATCGACGACGGCCGGGACAGCGGCGTGGCCAGGGTCCGGGTCGAGGGGACCGCGAGCGCGATGGAGCTGATCACCGGCGCCCTGGAGACGCCCTCGATCATCCCCGAGATGGACCTCTGGATCACGGTCGACTACGCCCTGCCGGCGGACTCGTGGTTGTTGGAGGTCACCACGACCGTGAGCACGGACAGCGAGACCTCGCGGCTGGAGATCGGTGACCTGCTCCAGGCCTCCGTCGACGCCGCGGATCCCTGGATCCAGGGCGACGGCCTGGACTCCCCCGAGGGACGGGCCTTCGAGTGGAACGGCTTCGTCGGACGCCACAACGAGATCGCCCTCGGGCTCTTCGCCCAGCCCTCCGAGGTGCTCACCTTCGGTGCCGTCGGCGCCCTGCTCACCTCGCTGGTCGAGATGGGACTGGCCTTCCAGGACCCCGTCGACCTCACGCCGGACAGCCCGATCAGCTACTCGCGGCTCTACGGGGTGGGTCCCGACCTGGCGACGCTCACGGACGAGTGGCTGGAGCGCTCCGGCGGCTCCACCGAGACCGTGTCCGGCACGGTGACGGCCGCAGATGGTCCGGTGCCCGGCGCCCGTGTCACGATCCTCGTCGACGACGCCCCCTACACCCTGGCCTTCACGGACGAGGACGGCGACTTCTCGGCCCGGGTGCCCTGGGGCTCCGAGGTCTCCTGGCTCGCC
Organism: uncultured Enterobacterales bacterium; assembly: GCA_964501915.1. Taxonomy (GTDB): domain Bacteria; phylum Myxococcota_A; class UBA796; order UBA796; family CAJQPC01; genus CAYFPX01. The sequence continues at coordinate 22,947 of CAZCVP010000098.1, read as the reverse complement.
GACGGACGCGGCCCCGGCACCGAGCTGGACCTGCCCGAAGGCGCCGGGTCGTGGTCCCCCTACGCGGCGATGGACGTCCAGAAGCGCGTCGGACGGAGCTTCACCGATGGCGCCGTGGCGGTCCCCGCCGCCCGCGGTCGAGGCTTCGGCACGCCGGAGGACCCGCTCACGCTCCAGGAGCCCGCCCGGCTCACCGTGGCCGCGGTCGACGGAGCGCCCTTCGAGGCGCGGCTGCAGCCCCACCTCACCCCGGCGAGGGACCCCCGCCTGGTCATGGACCGGGCGAGCGGCGACCGCATCCTGGCCTGGTCCCGTGACGGCGAGGTCACCGTGCCCCTGGAGCCCGGGACCTACGACCTCGTGGTGCACCGCGGTCCGCGCTTCGAGACCTGGAGCTCCACCCTCCAGGTCGAGGCCGGTGACAGCCCCACCGTGCTCGTCGACCTGGAGGAGGCCTGGTCGATCCCCGGCTGGTGGTTCGGCGATCCCCACATGCACGCCGCGCCTTCGGGGGACGGCAGCATCTCGATGGAGGCCCGCCTGGTCGGCGCGGCCGGGCTCGGCGTCGAGCTCCACTTCGGCACCGACCACGACCACGTCGCCAACTACCGACCCCTGGTCGCCGCCCTGGGCCTGGAGGACCGGCTCGTCAGCGTGGTCGCCGACGAGGTCAGCCCCGTGATCCGGGGTCACCTCAACCTCTACCCGCTGATCCCCGCCGACGAGCCGAACGGCGGCGCCTGGGCCTGGTGGTCGGAGGCGGTGCCGGACACCGAGTCCCAGTTCGAGCGACTCCGGGAGCACCACCCGGGGGCCCTCATCCAGGCCAACCACCCGCTGGACTCCGGCGTCGCCGCCGCCGCGGGGTGGAGCCCCGGCTCGATCGCCAACGCCGACCGCTGGAGCACCGACTTCGACTGCATGGAGGTGCTGAACGCCGACGACCATGCCGACTACCTGGCGCTCTTCTGGGACCTGACGAACCGGGGCCTGGTCATCACACCGACCGGCACCAGCGACAGCCACGGACACACCAGCGGGAACCCGGGCCTGAACGGGACGCTGATCGGCCTCGGCGAGACCTACAGCGACGCTGCCCTGGTCGAGGCGATGCGGGCCGGTCGGACCGTGATCACCCACGGTCCCGGGCTGCAGCTCTCGATCGAGCCCGGAAGCACCGTGGTCGGTGCGACCGAGCTCCAGGTCGAGCTGCTCCGCGCGAGCTGGGTCGGGGTCGACAGCGTCCAGCTCTGGCAGGACGGCGAGCTGGCGGAGAGCGTGACCGAGGACCTGGACGACCCGATCACCTTCTCCCTGGACCCCGAAGCCGACGCCTCCTTCGTGGTGATCGCCGAGGGGTCGGAGCCCCTGGCGCCGGTCTGGCCGGGCGAGAGCGCCTGGGCGATGAGCAGTCCGATCCGGGTGGATCTCGCCGGAGACGGCTGGGCACCGCCCCTGCCGCCCCTGGAGCTCACCGGGCGCTGATCGGACTCCCGAACCAGCTCCCGAAGCGGTATAGATCGGGTGTGAAGGTCGCCCTGCTCTGCTCCGTCGCCCTGAAGCACCGCCAGGGCGTGGCCTTCGGCACCGCCGAGTGGCTCGACGGTGACCGCATCCAGTTCGAGGCCCATGCGCGCATCGCCGAGAAGGAGACCGTGGAGATGCGCATGGAGCTGCGGGGCGAGAAAGACACCGTGTACGCGCTGGTCGAGATCGGCGCGATCTCGCGGCGGTCCGGTGAGATCCCCCGCTTCATCGGTCGGATCGTCTCCATCCAGCGAGAGGACAAGGACCGCCTCGCGGTCTGGATCCAGGAGACCCAGGCCGGAGGCACCAGCCTGGACCCCACGGCCCGGCTGGAGCAGATGCTCGCCGAGGCCGAGCAGCGGGGCAGCGCCACCGCCGAGGAGATCGGCGCGGTGCTGGACCGGATGGACGAGCGCCGGAGCCGCTCCCGCTTCCGCAAGGCGGACTACGTGCCCACCCTCGGGATCGAGCAGGAGTCGGCCGACGGCTCGACGAGCCGCGATCAGGACTCCGGCCGCCACGCCCTGAAGGACGCCCTGCGCACGGCCTCCCGCCACGACAGCGCGGCGCGCCAGCGGGCCCAGGCCCGTGCCATCGCCAAGGCCCGAGAGAGCCAGCCCGACGAGGCCGCCTCCACCGGGAGCCGATCCACCGGCAGCGTCTCCTGGTTCGAGCGCTCGGCCTCGATGCTCAAGGACCGCCGCAAGCAGCCGGCCGACGACCAGGGCGACGGCCTGGTGATGGTGGAGCCCGGCTTCGGCAAGAAGAAAGCCGGCGAGCTGGCGGACCTGGACGACCTGGACTTCCTGGACCTCAACCCCGAGGTGGTCTCGACCCCACCGGGGCCGGGCAGGGCCAGGCCGCCGCCGAGCGTCCCCTCCCGGCCGCCAGCCCCGCAGGCCGAGCCCCCCGAGGAGCCCCCGCCCCCCTCCTCGGCGCCGGGCGCCCCCTCCGCACCTTCGGAGCCCGGCGCCGGCTTCCGCCACGGCTTCGACGAAGAGGAGCCGCCCCCGCTGGAGGCCCCGCCCGAGCTGAGGGAAGACAGCGTGGAGACGCCCGCGGCGGAGCTCGGCGTCGACGACCCCTACGACCTCTTCGACGACGAGCCCGCCGACCTGATCGACGACGAGGTCGAGGAGCTGGTCGACGAGGACTCCGGGGACCTCATCGACGACGAGCCCGAGGCCGAGCCGCCAGAGTTCGACGTCGACTTCGGGTCGTCGCGCGTCGAGGTGCGCTGGGCGAGCCAGGCCGCCTTCGCCGCGAGCTGGAACCAGGAGCTGAAGAACCTCGGCCTCCGGGTCCCCGCCGGCGACGCTCAGCTCCCCTACCTGCACCAGCCCTTCACGGTCGTCCTGGTCCCTCCGGGAGAGAAGCCGATCACCCTGCGGGCCGGCGTGGTGGCACAGCTCGACGGCGCCTTCGGCCTGGGCCTGGAGCTCACCGGCCTCCTCAAGGAGCGCCTGGAGCGCCTGGCGACCCTGCCGGCGACACCCTCCACACCCCCCGCAGGTCCCGCGGCGGTCCCACCGCCCGCAGAGACGCCTGCTCCGGCCACCGGGCCCGACTTCGACCTCGACCTGGCGAGCCGCGAGGGCCGCGTCTCCTGGTCCACGATGGCGAGCTTCGCGGAGACCTGGGAGGCCGAGCTGCACCAGAAGAGCCTGATGGTCCCCGTGCCACCGCCCCACCCCCCCCTCTACAGCCGCTTCGACCTCGACTTCGAGGTGGCCCACCGCCAGGTGCTGCGGGTCCGGGGCACGGTGGTCACCCAGGTGCCGCACGGCTTCGGGCTGCACCTGACCCTCTCCTCCGCCGACGTGGAGCTCCTGGAGGCACTCAGCGGGTCTTGATGCGAAGCGTGCGCAGGCGGCACAGGGCCGCCGCCACCTCGTGCCGCCGCGGTCTCAGCAGACGGCCCGTGGGGAAGGACCGCGGTGAGAGCACCTCGACGCCCTCGGCCTCGAGCAGGGCCTCCAGGCGGTCGAGCAGCCCCGGGACCTGCCGGCTTCCGTCCTGCTCCAGGTCTTCGTGCAGCAGCCGCAGCGCCTGGCCGAGGGTCGCCGCGTGGGCGACGTCCAGCACCTGCTCCACCGCCCGCAGGTCCAGGTCCTCGTCGCCATAGCGCAGCCGGTCGGCCTCCCGGGCCCGGACCCTGCGGCCCGGCTCCAGGCCGCGGGCGAGCACGGTCCTCGGCACGGGGCGCTCCAGGGGTCCCGGGGCCTCCGGCGGTTGTCCGGCGACCTCCCGCGCCCGCCGGGTGAGATCGTGGGGCCGCCAGGCGTCCATGCCGATCACGGTGTCGGCCACGGCGAGGTAGTCCCCGACCCCACCGACCACCATCACCAGCGACAGCCCCCACTCGGTGCACACGTCCCGGACGCGCTCCACCAGCGGCGTGATCGGCTCGCTCTCCCGCGGCACCAGGGCCCGCATGCGCTCGTCGCGGACGAGCAGGTTGGTCGCCGAGGTGTCCTCGTCCACCAGCAGCACCCGGGCCCCGGCCTCCAGCGCCTCCACCAGGGAGGCAGCCTGGCTGGTGGACCCCGAGGCGTCGTCGGTGTCGAAGGGCCGGGTGCCCCGCCCTCCCGGCAGCTCGCGCAGGAAGGCCGAGATGTCGACGCCGGCGACACGGCGGCCGTCCTCGGCGCGGATCTTCACGGCGTCGGGGTCGCTCACGACCCGCTCGCGGCCATCTCCCGGCACGTGGTCCAGGTGGCCGCGCTGGAGCGCCTGGAGCAGGGTGGACTTGCCGTGGAAGCCCCCTCCGACGATCAAGGTGACCCCGCGGGGGATGCCGAGGCCGGTCACCGGACCGCCGGGCGTCTCCAGGGTCACCCGGAGCGCGGGCGGGCTCTCGAAGAGCACGGCGCTCTCCAGCGGTCGCTGGTCCACACCCGACCGCCTCGGCAGCAGGCTGCCGTCGCCCACGAAGGCCACCAGGCCCCGGTCCCGGAGCTGGCGCCGCAGGGCACGCTGGTCGACCACCGAGGCGATCTGCTCGTCGAGCCCCGGCCCTCGACAGAGTCGCTTCGCGGCTCGGGGGATGTCGTCGGTGAACAGCGCCCAGGCCTGGCGCCCCAGGATGCGCCGCCCGCGGGCCGGCAGCCCGGCGGAGAACCGGACCTCGGCGGTCCCGTCGGGGCTCAGACGCAGCGCCGACCGCTCCAGCACCTCCGGACCCGGACCGTAGACCGAGAGCAGGCCGGACTTGCCGCTGCCCCGACGGGTCCCGCCGAGCACCTCCCCGAAGCGCCGCAGCAGCCAGTCCTCGGCTGCCTCGCGCCGGTCCCGGTCGCTGCAGTCGTGTGGGTCCAGGCCCGTCTGGACCCGGATGCGCAGGCTGGAGGGCGCCGCGAAGGGATCCCCCTGGACGTGATCGATCATCAGCCGCACGTCGCCCAGCTCCCAGGCGCCCTTCAGGTCCCGGTAGGCCGGGTAGGGCCGGCCGTCGATGCGGTCACACTCGCGCCGGAGCGCCTCGAAGTCCCCCATCATGCGGTCAGCACGGTCAGCGCTCGAGCCAGCGCAGGTCGAACTGGTCGGCGTCCACCGCGACCTCGAAGTCCATCTCGCCAAAGGTCACCGTGGTGCGGGTGCCCTCCTGGAGCTTGTCCACGATCACGAAGGTGCTCGGGTAGCGGCGCTCGCCGTAGAGCTGGGGGTCCTCCATCAGCCACTCCTTCAGCAGCAGGCCGCTGAGGGCGTAGAGCTCCTGCTTGACCGGCAACATCCACTCCTGGTCCACCCAGACGATCCGCTTGGGGTAGCTGACGTCGTCGGACTTCGCCGTGAGCACCACCTTGTAGCAGGGCCGCCCCTGGTAGGGCTCGACCCCCTCCACCACCCCGTCGTACATCGTGTACCAGGTGGCCGTCTCCAGCAGGTCCTCGTAGGACATGTCGGAGCCCATCAGGCCCTGGCGCAGCATGTGGCCGGAGATCTTCTGGGTCTTCTCCACCGACGGCAGGTACATCCAGAGCTCGCCGCCCTTCTTCAACATCTTGGTGCCCGCGTCCCGGGCTGGCGACAGGAACTCGGTGGCGGCGTCGTCCTTGCCGCGGCCCCAGGTCTGGATCTCGTAGGTCTTGGTGCGGCGAGGCTTGACGACCTCCATCGTCGCCCGGGCGTAGCGGGCCTCGTAGGTCATGTTGGCGTCGATGGCCGACAGCAGCTCGGCGACGGTGGGCTGGGCGTAGGCCGCGGGCAGCAGCCCCACCAGGCCCACCAGCAACATCCAGACGATCTTCACTTGCGCCTCCTCATGGCCTCGACGGGTTGGACCGACGCCGCTCGCAGGGCCGGCAGGGCGGAGCCGACGATCGCCACGACGAAGCCGAGCGCGAAGACCCACAGCGCGATCTCCCAGGTCAGGTCGGCGTGCACGACCGAGGCGATCGGCACGTCGACCTTGGCCGTCATCTCGTCGCCGAGGTCGACGCCGCGGAGCTCGAGCACGCGCGCCGGGATCGACCCGAGCATCACGCCGAGCAGCGACCCGGTCCCTCCCAGGAACATCGCCTCCAGCACGAACATCGTCACCGTGCGCAGCCGGGCCATGCCCATGGCGCGCAGCACGCCGATCTCGCCGGTGCGCTCCAGGACGCTCATCAGCATCGTGTTCAGCACGACCATCGAGGTGATGAACACGATGATGCCGCTGAGGATGCCGATCAAGACCGAGAAGATGCGCACCAGGGTGGAGTAGGGATCGCGGGCGAGCCAGGGCTGGACCTGCAGACCGTCGAGCTCCGGGAGGGCCCCGACCCGCTCCGCGAGCTTGCCCGCGAGGCGGAAGTCCGAGCCATAGGCCAGCACCTCCGTCGCCCCACCCTCCATGTCCGCCAGCCAGCGGGCACGCTCCAGGGTGGTGTAGATGAGCTTGTCCCCCGGGCCGTTGCCCACCTCCACGATGCCCACCACGTCCAGCTTGAGCGGCGAGATGGAGCCGTCCTGGGTCATGCCCAGCACCACCAGCTCATCGCCGGCCTGGGCCTCCAGATCCTTGGCCACGAGGCGACCGAGCAGGGCCTCGTGGCGCTGTCCCGTGAACCAGCTCCCCTCGGCCACCGTCTCGGGCAGCGCCAGCACCTGCTCGTGGTGGTCGAGGGTCGCGCCGACGAGCATCGCGTGGTGCTCGCCGATCTCCTCCCCCACCGTCGCCGTCACCCTGGTGCGGATCACGGCGTAGGCCCGGACGTCGTCCAGCCCCTCGAGGGCCTCCAGCACCGGCTCGACGTCGGCGATGTTCTCGTAGAGCGGGAGCTGGGCCTCGCGCAGCACGTACTCGGGGGTGGCGATGCGCACGTCGCCGGCCATCGACGAGGCGTTGCCGAACACCGTGCCGATCACCCCCTGGACCCAGGACAGCGCCAGGGTGAGCATGGCCGTGCCCACCATCACCGCCAGGCACGTCAGCGCCGAGCGGCGACGGTTCCGGGTGAGGTTGCGCAGCGCGACGCGCACGATCCAGGGAACCATGTCAGTCCGCCCTCACGGCGTCGGCCGGATTGAGCCTCACGGCGTGCAGCGCCGGGAAGACGCTCGCCAGGGTCGCCGTCACGATGCCGAAGATCACCGCGACGACCAGCATGCTCGGGTCCAGGCGGGTGTAGAGGATCGAGCTGAAGGCGACCTCGGTCCCCGCCTCGGGGAAGGCACCCACGTCGATGCCGGCGACCGAGAGGCGGTAGGTGACCGTGCCGCCGATCGCCGCCCCCACCACCGACGCGACCACCCCCAGGATCGCGCCCTCGGCCAGAAACAGCAGCCCGATGGCCCGCGGCTCCATGCCCAGCGCGGCCAGGGTGCCGATCTCCTTCACCCGCTCGTAGACCGACATGATGATCGTGTTGGCGATGCCGATGCCGGCGACCAGCAGCACCACGAACACCATCAGGGACATCGCGTTGCGGCGGATGCGGTTGATCGCCAGGATGTCCTCGGCCTCCTCCAGGTAGGTGGTGGCGGTCCACGGATCCGCCAGGGCGGCGGCGACGGAGGGGGCGTCCTCGCGGCTCTCGAGCCGCAGGGAGAGGTGGCTGGGGCCCTCGGCCCGCACGAGGTCCAGCGCTCGGTCCATCGGCATCAGGACGGTGAAGTTGTCGAGCAGGCCGTTGTGGGTCGTCATCAGCCCGGCCACGCGGAAGCCGAGGGCGTTCTGGGCGCCCTGGGCGGTGCGCACCTGGATGGTGAGGCTGTCGCCGACCCCGGCGCCGACCAGCCGCGCCAGCTTGGAGCCGAGCACCACGGCCTGCTCACCGGCCTCGGGAAAGGTCCCCTCCAGGGCGAGGTCGTCCCGGGGGAAGACCGCGGTGTCGCGGACCGGGTCGAAGCCGACGCCCCGCACCAGCGCCGAGTCCGGACCGCGGATCAACCTCACGTCGAAGCGGAGGCGTGGCGCCCAGGTGTGCTCCGCGAGCCGGGTCTCCAGCTCCCGGGGGACCGGCTCCAGGTCCTCGACCGGCGAGGTGAAGCCCTCGGTCGGGTAGTCCGGCGGGGTCAGGGTGACGTGCCCACCCAGGGTGTCGATCTGGGCTCGGATGGCGTTCTCGTCGAGGCCGTCGACGACGCCCATGCCCTGGATGAGGAAGGCCACACCGGCGACCACGACCACACCGGTGATCAGCGTGCGCCGCACGTTGCGCACGAGGTTGCGGGCAGCGAGGCCCACGACCCACCTCACGACGCCACCTCGATGCCGGTCACGCGACCGTCCCGCAGCCGCACCACCCGGCGGGCCCGGTCGATGACCATCGGGTCGTGGGTCGAGAAGATGAAGGTGACGTCCCGATCCAGGTTGAGGTCCCGCATCAGGTCGAGCACCCCCTCGCCGGTCTTGGAGTCCAGGTTGGCGGTCGGCTCGTCGGCGATCACCAGGGCCGGCTGCTTCACCAGGGCTCGGGCGATGGCCACCCGCTGCTGCTGGCCCCCGCTGAGCTGGGTGGGACGGCGGTCGACCAGCTCCCCGAGTCCGACGTCGCACAGAGCCTGGCGGCAGCGCTCCACCTCGACCGGCTGCCCGCTGAGTCTCAGGGCCAGCTCCACGTTCTCCAGGGCGGTGAGCACCGGAATGAGATTGAAGGACTGGAAGATGAAGCCGATCTTCGCCGCCCGGACCCGGGAGAGGGCGCGACTCGACAGGCCCGTCAGCTCCTCGCCGTCGAAGTACACCGACCCGGCGTCGGGCCGGTCCAGGCCCCCCACCAGGTTCAACAGCGTGGTCTTGCCGCTGCCCGAGGGGCCGGCCAGCGCCAGGAACTCGCCGGTCTCCACGACGAGGTCGATGTCGGACAGGGCCTGGACCCAGGTCTCCCCGAGGGGGTAGCGCTTGGAGATGGCTCTCAGCTCACAGATTGCCACTTGGACCCTCGCCGCAGGCGGTCAGAAGCTGTAGCGCACATAGCCGTGGACGCTCCAGTCGGGGACCAGGCCCGAGAGATCGATCGGCAGCTTGATCACCTCGTTGTCCGGATCCGGCTGGATGATCAGGGTTGTCAAGTCCGTGCCCGGGTGGAATTCGCCCTCTCCGGCGTAGACCTGGGCCCCGGCGTTGACCGACCAGGCGCTGCCCGGGGTCCACTGGACCGCCGGGATCAGCACCGCCGAGCGGTCCTGGAGGTTCACCAGGGCCGAAGCCGTGACGGTCCAGTCGTCGAGCAACGCGAGGTGGGCGTTGACCAGGCCGTAGTGGCGCCCCATCGTGAAGCGCTGCTCCTCGGAGACGTCGAAGGTCTCGGCCGCGGCGTCGCAGTCCGGTGTCGGCAGGGTCCCACCCTTGAAGCCCAGGTAGTAGTCGTCGGGGTGCGCGAGGCCCGTGCCGTCGTAGGTGTACTGGGCCGACACCACGAGCAGGTCGAGGACCATGAAGGAGTAGTCGACCCCCAAGGAGGCCTCGACCTGGGGCTCGTCCCCGCCCAGGTGCACACCGCCCTCCAGCCACCAGCCGACGTGGAGCTGGCCCCTGAGGTCGAGCCCCACGAAGGGCTCCCCATCGGTGGTGGCCGAGAGCACCGGCGAGATGTCGGTGGCGGCGACGTTGAAGGTCGGCTTGAGCCCGAAGCGGCCTTCCGGGTCCTCCCCGTCCGCCAGGCGCTCGGTCAGCGCGGCCACCGCCACCACCTGGTGCCGGTCCCCGATGGGCACGGTGGCCCGGATCGCGTCGACGCCGGCCCGCTCCCGCCAGGGCTCGGTCAAGAGCGTCTCCGCGTACAGGTCCGTGGGGTTCAGCACCAGGGCCGAGCCCCAGTTCAGGGCCTGGCGACCCACCCGCAGGTCTACGAAGTCGGTGTAGAGGTCCACGAAGAGCCGCTCGACGCTGGCGAGGTCCCGGGGCTCGAGCGCTGCGGGCTCCAGGGGGCACTCGTCGAGCACCACCTGGGGAAGCTGGTCCGCCAGCAGCTCGACGGCCTCCTGCTCGCTGTCGCGCCCGCCGCTGGCGCGGGCCTCGATCGTCGCGACGAGCCGCAGCCACGCCAGCGGCTCCAGCTCCAGGGTCGGCCTCACCCGGAGGTGGGTCTCCCAGGCCTCGCCCTCCAGGCCTCCATAGAGCTGGGCCCGGGTCTCGGCATAGCCCCCCACGTCGTCGGCTCGCGCCAGCCCCGCCAGCAACACCCAGCTCAGCATCGCTGCAGTGAACCTCGCGACGACGACCCGCCGCGAGCGCCGTGTGCGGCTACCCTGCAGACGATGCTGCTCTGGATGCTGCTGCTCGGCTGCGAAGGAGGGCCCGACACCGGGCCGATCGAGGCCTGCGTCGGCGCCGAGGTCGGGGCCCTGCGCTTCCGCGACTGCGCCCCCGAGAACCTGCTGATGATCAGCATCGACACCACCCGGCGCGATCACCTCGGCTGGTTCTCGCGGGGCGCCGAGACCCCCTTCCTGGACGCCTGGCTGGCCGGGGCGGTGGTGCTGGAGGACCACGCCTCCTGCTCCAACTGGACCTACCACGCCCTGAGCTGCGTGCTCGGCGGTGTGAGCGCCGTCGACCAGGGGTGGGTCCCGCGGGGGGAGAAGGAGCACATGGCGCCGATCCCCGACGAGCAGGTCTGGCTGGCCGAGCGCCTGCGGTCCGAGGGCTTCGACACCACCCTGATCTCGTCGAACCCGCTCTTCTCCTGGAGCTGGAACACCGACGCCGGCTACGACATCAGCAACTACCTGGGCACCGTGTCGGCCGAGGAGGTGATCACCCTGGGCCTGGAGCACCTGGACCGGGTCCTGCACGGCGACGATCGCTGGTTCCTCCACCTCCACCTGATGGACCCCCACACCCCCTACGCCCCGCCCGCCGAGTTCCTCACCGGGCTGGAGGAGCTGGACCCCATCGGCTGGGACCTCGACGACGAGGACGCCTACAAGGCCCTCAGCGACGCCTGGCCGAGCCTCGCACCCGAGGACCAGGCGCTGATCGCCGCCCACATCGACGTGCGCTACCGGGGCGCCATCGCCTACGTGGACCACACGCTGTCGGAATTCTGGGCCCACGAGGACGTCCAGGCCGCCCTCGACGACACCCTCGTCGTGCTCTGGACGGACCACGGGGAGCAGTTCTACGAGCACGGCGCCTCGGGCCACGGCCACCAGCTCTACCAGGAGGAGAGCTCTGCACTGGCGGCCTTCGTGGCCCGGGGGCTCGACCCCCTGCGCCACACCGGTCCTACCAGCCACCTCGACCTGAGGCCGACGATCGTCGAGTCGCTGGGCCTGACGCCGGACCACGACGCCTCGGGCGACATCGTCGGCACCCGCGACCCCGCCGAGCCGCGCTTCCTGCTCGCCGCGACGCGGCAGGGGCCGGTCCAGGCGGTGATCTCGGACGGCTCGCGCCTCCACTACGAGTGGAACGGCCAGCGCAGCCTGCACGACCTGTCGACCGATCCCACCGAGGCCGTCGACCTCTACGACGCCGAGGACGGCACGACCCAGGCCCTCTGGGCGCTCTTGGAGCCGGAGGTGGACCGGGTGAGGTCGCTGCTGCCGGAGCACGAGCCGGTGGAGCCGGGTCCATGACGCCGGAGGCGTGATCCCGCCGGGCGGTCGTGGGCTTCGCATGGACCCTCGACGGTTGGGCTGCATGGCCCTCCGAAGCGCGTCGCCCGGTCGCCCACCCGATGCTCCTCCCCGGGAGTCAGACGAACATCAAGATGAAAATCAGTTTACAATCTGCCGCATGATCGCCCGCGCCATCCTCCCGCACCTCCTCTACCGTCTCGGCACAGCTCCCGCGGCCGCGCTGCTCGGTCCACGGCAGTGTGGGAAGACCACTCTGGCCCGGTCGGTGAGCCCCCTCTACTTCGACCTGGAGCACGAGCCTGACCGTGTGCGCCTGGACCTGCGCTGGGAGGCCCTGGCGAACGCGGACGAGCTGGTCATCCTCGACGAGGCACAGGCCTGGCCAGAGGTCTTTCCGAGGCTACGAGGAGCCATCGACTCGGACCGACAGCGGACCGGACGCTTCCTCGTGCTGGGCTCTGTGGCCCCCGCCCTCATGACGCAGGTCTCCCAGTCGTTGGCAGGCCGGCTGGCCCTGCTGCGACTCGCACCCCTGTCGCTCGGTGAGCTCGGCCTCGAGGACCTCGACCGCCTGTGGCTCCTCGGCGGCTACCCCGACGGAGGCATCCTCGGGGGGGACTCCTACCCCACCTGGCAGCGCGACCATCTCTCACTGCTCGCAGCGCGGGATCTCCCGGCCTGGGGGCTCGGTGCGAGACCACAACTCACGGACAGACTGCTGCGAATGCTGGCCTCGGTCCACGGGCAGGCCTGGAACGCGTCCCAGCTCGGCAGCTCCCTGGGCCTGTCACACCCCACCGTGAAGACGTACCTGGACCACCTGGATGGCGCCTTCCTGGTGAGGATCCTGAGACCCTGGCAGAGCAACCTGAAGAAGCGGCTGGTCAAGAGCCCGAAGGTCTACTGGCGCGACTCTGGACTCCTCCACGCCCTCCACCTGGTACGCGATCTCGACGACCTCTTCGGCCGGCCGTGGGTAGGTGCAAGCTGGGAGGGCTTCGTGATCGAACAGGTCCTCACGACTCTGGAGCAGCGAGGCGTCCCCCACGAGGCCTGGACCTACCGCACGAGGGACGGACAGGAGATCGACCTCCTCCTGGACTTCGGAGCCAGCCTCTGGGCCATCGAGATCAAGCTCACGACCTCCCCCTCCACCGGAGCCCTCCGCTCCCTGCAGCGCCAGGCGGACAACATCGGCGCCCGGCGACGCTTCCTCGTTCACCGCGGCCCCGACACGGTCACGACCGGCGACACCTGGTCCTGTCGCCTCGAGCACCTGCTCGAGGCGCTCGGGGACGACTGAACCCATGGAGCTCGGCGGAATTCCATCCACCTCCACGGCCACTTCCTCCAGGTGCTCGAGCGCCACGGCGCGGGTGACGGGGGAGTAGACGCCGCCTGTGTGGGCCTCGCCGGAGGATCTCCGGAGCAGCAGGATCGCCCGGACTGAGCAGGCATGGAGAGCGCCGAGATCGGCCTCTCGCGGCTGGGCTTCGGGGAGGGAGTCTGGGTTTCCTGTGCCCGAGCCCCGAAGGGCTGGCTACACTCCCGCCCCCTTGGAAGCCCACCCCCCGACTCCCGTGGCGCCGCCTCCCGGCCTGGCGTCGATGGTCGCCCTGCTGCGGAGCCGCCCCGACTTCCGGCGCCTCTGGCTGGGGGACATCGTCTCCTACCTCGGAGACTGGCTCACCTACGTGGCCGTGAGCCTCTTCGCCCTGGCCGACAGCGACGGGCTCCTGCCGGTGGCCCTGGTGCTGGTGGCCCACGCCCTCCCCCACGCCGTGTTCTCGCCGCTGGGCGGCACCCTGACGGACCGCCTGGACCGCCGCACCGTCATGGTCGGCACCAACCTGCTGCGGGTCTTCTTGACCCTCGCCATGGCCGGAGCCGCGCTGGCCGGCAGCCTGGTCGGCCTCCAGGTGCTGCTGATGGTCCGGGTCTCGGTCGGGGCCTTCTTCGTGCCCGCCCAGACCGCGGCCCTGCCGAAGGTGGTCGAGCGCCACGAGATCAAGCTGGCCAACGCGCTGACGTCGGCGACCTGGAGCATCATGTTCACGGTCGGCGTGGGCCTCGGCGGCGTGCTGGCGGCGCTCGTCGGCCCGACCCTGGCCATCGCCCTGGACGCCGTGACCTTCCTGGTCGCCACCGTGATCCTGTGGGGCCTGCCACCGATGCCGCCCGAGGGAGGCGAGCGCAAGGCCGATCTCATGACCCTGGCCCGGGCGCTGACCCAGGACATGTCCGAGGCCTGGCAGCACGCCCGCTCGGACCTGCCGCTCCTGGAGGCGGTGCTCGCCAAGACCCCCCTGCTCGCCGCGACCGGGGGCGCCTGGGTCACGCTCAACCAGCTCGCCGAGGACCTCCCCTGGGCCGGCTCGGCGGCCATGACCCTGGGCCTGCTCCAGGCCAGCCGGGGCATCGGCACCGGCATCGGGCCCCTCGTCGAGACGCGGCTGGCAGCCCGGACCTCCGACGACACCTCCTGGACCCTGACGGCGCTGGTGACCTTTGTCTCCATCGGCGCCCTGGCGATGGTCACGGACCCGGTGGCCCTGATGATCGTGGCCTTCCTCTGGGGAGCTGGCATCGGCGCCAACTGGGTCGCTGCGACCAGCCGCATGCAGCAGATCGCCCCCGACCGCCTGATGGGGCGCCTGTCCTCGATCGACTTCCTGGCCCTGACGGCCGCCGAGAGCGCGATCGCCGTGGCTGGAGCACTGATCGGGGACTGGGTCGGAGACGCCGCGGCTTCGGCCTGGACCGGCCTGGCGGCCGGGCTGATCTTCTGGGCGGTCATCCAGGGCGCAGTGCGGGCCGGGCGACGCCTCTCCGGCTGAGCCGACGACGCCCCCGACGAGCTGGCCACCGTGCGCGTGCGGGCCCGGCAGGCCGATGAACCAGTTCGCCGTCACCTCCAGAGGGTAGCCTCGCGGCCTGTCTCCCCTGGCGCTACAGGCGCATCCCCGACAAGTACTCCAGCGTCAAGGACCAGGTGGCGGCGAGGACCTGATCACCGGCGGAGCAGCAGGGCCATCAGCTCGTCGAGGCGGGACTGCTGGTAGAGGGGCAGGTCGGCGTAGCGCTCGAGCATCCCGGGCGTGGTCGGCACCAGCACCGAGGCCCCGGAGTGCTGCTCGAGGATGCCGGGAACCCGCGGCGAGGCCTCCAGCAGCGAGAGCACGTCCCGCTCCCACCAGCGCTGGAAGGCCCACAGGGGCTTGAGGTCCAGCCCGTTCTGGAAGTACAGCGCGGTCAGCAGCCCCACCAGGTCGTGGTAGCGCTCCTCGTGGAAGGTGAAGACGGGTGCGGGCTCCCCCGACCAGCGCAGCGTGTCTCCCAGGGCCAGCACCGGCGCCAGGACCCGGTCGAGCCGCTCCGGAAGCGCCTGGAGCGCCTGGCCGTCCAGCACCGTGTAGGTGGCGAACATGTCGGGTCGATCCGCGGCCACCATCGCCCGACCGAGGGCCTCGCCGTCCTGGTCCGGCTGGCGGGAGAGCTCCTGGAAGGCCGTCGGGTAGTAGAAGTTGGGGGCACCGATGATGGCCTCCGACGCCACCAGGGTCCGGGCGCCCCTCCCGAAGAGGTGCAGGGTCTCCAGGCTCGCCTTGCCGCACTGCTGCACGAAGAGCAGCTCCAGCTCTCCCGAGGCCTGCTCATCGAAGCGCTCGAGCACCGGCGCGACCTCACGCGGATCGAGCCAGGCGGACGGCCCGTGCTCGTCGGCCGACATCTCCGAGAGTCGACCCCCGTGGTCCAGGAAGACCACCCCGTAGCGCTCGGCCGGCAGGGTCCAGCGCACGTGGTCCAGCTCGCGAGCCAGCAGGTCGACGGCGGCGCTGGCCTCGAGCTCCGGGAGCGGTGTACGGGTCGTGCCCTCGTGGGTGATGACCACCCGCTCCATGCCGCCGGGACCGCGGCGGTCGATGTGCACGGTGACCGCGATCGACGGGTCCTGCACACCCTGCTGGAGCATCTCGACGATCGGCTCCGACAGGGAGGACAGGTCGTTGTCGTAGGCCATCCAGTAGGAGACGACCCAGGCGTAGGGACCGGTCGCCGCGGCGGGTGGTCCCGCGAGGGCCAGGGCGAGCAGGCCAGCCAGGAGCGACACGTCGACCTCCCGCCCCAGGGTAGCGCGGGTCAGCGGCAGGGCTGCGTGCGCGTCTCGTAGTCGCTCAGCTCGCAGTACTCCCAGCCATGCCAGTCCTCCAGCTCACAGTCGGTCTGCCAGTACCAGGCATCGCCACAGTCGGGCACGCCATAGCCGTACCAGTCGGAGTAGTACCAGCCGTCGTTGCCGCTGCAGCCGTCTCCGCTCTCCTCGCAGCTCGACAGGTCCGCGTACTCCTCGGTCTCCGAGCCGTCGCAGTCGTAGTCCCAGCTCCCGTCGCCCCGCTCGTCCTCGAAGTAGGCCGTCTGGCCCAGGTAGGCGTCGGCGTTGCTGTCGTAGCAGTCGTCGGCGTTGGACACGTAGCCGGAGGGGGCCGAGCAGGCCGTGGTGCTGACCCCCGCCCTGCCCTGTCCGTCGCCGTCGTCGTCCTGGTACCAGGTCGTCTCCACCCCTTCGTCCACGCGACCGTCGCAGTCGTTGTCCACGCTGTCGCAGACCTCGGTGGCCGAGGGGTTCACCGCGGCGTCGCCGTCGTCGCAGTCATCGGCACTCGCCGCGTAGTGGGTGGGCTGGTCGCAGGCCTCGGTGGTCCCACCGCCGATCGCGCCGTGATCGTCGCCGTCCTTGTCCTGGGTCCAGGTCAGCGGGTCGACGGGGTCGTTGTCGACCACCTTGTCGCAGTCCTCGTCCACGCCGTCGCAGGACTCCTCGGCGCCGGGGTGGATGGTGCTGTCGCTGTCGTCGCAGTCCTTGGCGTCGGCGACGTAGGAAGCGGGCTGGTCGCAGGCGAGCGAGGTCGTGCCGGCGTCGCCGTAGGCGTCGCCGTCGCTGTCCAGGTACCAGGTCGAGCGGTCCACGGCGTCTTCGTCGATCGAGCCGTCGCAGTCCTCGTCCACGTCGTCGCAGGTCTCGGTGGCACCCGGGTGCACGGTTCCGTCGCTGTCGTCGCAGTCGTCCGAGGACGCGTCGTAGCCGGAGGGGAGGTCGCAGGCTTCGGTGGTGGTGGTGGCGTCACCGTGGCCGTCCCCGTCACTGTCGGCGTACCAGGTGGTCGGATCGGTCGGGTCGTCGTCGACCGTGCCGTCGCAGTCCTCGTCGACCCCGTCGCAGGTCTCGGCGGCTGTTGGGTGCACGCCGCTGTCGCTGTCGTCGCAGTCCGAGTCGTCCGCCACGTGACCCGAAGGGACCGAGCAGGCGAGGGTCGTCGCGTCCGGATCGCCGTAGCCGTCCCCGTCGAGGTCGGCGAAGAAGGTCGTCTCGACGCCCTCGTCGATCTCGAGGTCGCAGTCCTCGTCCAGGCCGTCGCAGCTCTCGTCGGCGTAGGGGTGGACGTCGGCGTCGGTGTCGTCGCAGTCGTCGCCCGAGCGGGCGAAGCCCTCCGGCTGCTCGCAGCCCTGCTGCGTCGCCTCCGAGGTGCCGTAGCCGTCGCCGTCGAGGTCCTCGTACCAGGTCGCCGGGGCCACGTCGCCCTCGTCGATCTCCAGGTCGCAGTCGTCGTCGAGGCCGTTGCAGACCTCGATCCCCTCCGGGTGGATGTTGGCGTCCCGATCGTCGCAGTCCCCTGCCTGGGCGACGTAGCCGCTGGCGTCGCACGCGGTGGTCGCCTGGCCTTCGTCGCCCCAGCCGTCGCCGTCCTCGTCCCGGTACAGCAGGCACGCCGTGTCCCCGGCCGTGTCGTCGAGCGGCGAGCTGTCGGCCGTCTCGACCACGCCGGTCGGGCCGAGACCGCCCGTGTCGACGTCCGGTGTGAGCTTGGGCGTACAGGCGAGGACCAGGAGGAGCGAGAGCATGGGCGGCCCGGGCAGGGACTTGTACTATTTCTGTTATCGGCGGCACTGCCTACCCCCAGAAGGTAATCGTGCCGCCTGCGATCCGCGTCGTCGGTCCACCGGGGAGGCGGTTGGATAGGCTGGCTCCATGGCTCGAAGGCGCCGAAGCTCCCTGACCCCGGTGGTGCTCACCGTCGGCCTGGGGGCGGGGTCTGGGGCTGTGGCGGGGGGCCGCCGTGACCTCGGCACCTCCCCCCGGGACACGGGCCGCGGTGTCGATCCACCCCCAGCCCACCGAGCACCGCCTGGACGTCGACGCCGAAGCGGACAACAAGTCCCGCCGCAAGCAGTGGTTCCGGGAGATGCACCGGGCCCCCGAGGGCATCGACACCGAGGCGCTCGACCGGGCGGCCGGCCTGGCGCAGATCCACAAGCGCAACCGCCTCGCAGGCGCCCCCGCTCCTCCGGACGACGAGCCGGTGTGGGTGGAGCGCGGCAGCGAGAACCAGGCCGGGCGCATGCACGTCGCCCGGCCCGGCATCGACGGCGACGCCGCTCTATGCCGGATCCTCCCTCGGTGGGATCTGGCGCGGCGATCGCGGCGGCGGCGACTGGACCCCCCTCGGCGACAACCTCTACGGTGGCGCCCACTGGCTCGAGGTCCTGGACCCCGGGTCGGACGAGGAGCCGGACATCCTGCTGGCGGCGACGGACTCGGGGCTGGTCCACCGCTCCGTCGACGAGGGCCGGACCTGGGTCGTGCCCGCGGGCCTCGGCACCCCCACCGCCGTGCGGCGCCTGCTCCAGCAGTCCGACGGCTCCCAGCGGCTCTTCCCGATCCAGGACTGGGACGACGACGGCTCCCCCTGTGACGAAGACTGCGACGACCACGATCCCGACGTGCTGCACGGAGCCGGCGAGATCTGTGACGACGGCGTCGACCAGGACTGAGACGGCGAGGACGACGCCTGTGACGAACCGACCGACTCGGACCCGGCACCACAGGACAGTGATCCGGTGCCGGTCGACACGGGGGCTGGCGAGCTGCACGCGGGCAGCGGCTGTGGGACAGGGACGGTCCCGCCCGGGTGGCTGGTGCTGCCGGGCCTCTCGCTGGCCGGGCGCCGGCGACGATGATCGGGCTGGCCTGGAACGGCTGGTGGGACAACGAGGTCCTGCACGCCAGCGGCTACTTCTGGGTCGAGGACGGTCTCGATGGCAACGTGGTGGTCGAGCCGGGTTTCGTGTCCTGGAGCGACGACGGCACCTGCACCAACGACGACCTGCGGCTCGCACGGGACTCGCCGCTGCGCGACGCCGGCGACCCGGATCGCCAGGACCCCGACGGCAGCCGCAGCGACCCTGGCGCCTATGGCGGCGACCGGGCACCGATCGAGGACCGCGACGGCGACGGCCACGACACCACCACCGACTGCGACGACACCGACCCCGACACCTGGCCCGGCGCCGAGGAGATCCCCGGCGACGGCCTCGACCAGGACTGCGACGGGCAGGACGAGCCGGCACCCGAGGTGGAACTCCGGGGACAGCGGACCGCTCGACTCCGGGGAGGCCGTCGAGCCGGAGGACAGCGGCACGACCGCGGGGGTCGACCCCGATCCGCGCTGTGGCTGCGGCGTGACGCCGGGGCTCGGCTGGACCGGGACCTGGCTGGTGGTCCTCGGTGCGCTGGGGCGGCGCCGCGACTCCGTGGAGCGCCCGCGGGGCGGCTGATCGAGAAAGCCGCCCCCCCCGGTGTAAGCACCGGGGAACCCCACCGTTTCGGGAGCGTCCAACCGAGCACTCCCGGAGCCAACCATGCGCAGCCTCCCCCTCGTCCTCGTCCTGTCCCTGTCCGCCTGCACCAAGCACGACGCCGTCAGCGAGCCCGCGGAGCCCACCCAGGACGGCACCGAGCTCAGCACCACCCTCGAGCCCACGTCGGAGCACGAGGCCTCCGAGCTCCAGCCGGTCACCACCCGCGAGGACGCCACCCCGGACGACAACAAGCAGGCGGCCGCCGAGCAGCCCGCCGAGCCCCGCCGGGAGGAGGCCTCGGCCGCCCAGCCGGCCGCCACCCCCGGTCCCGGCCACGCCGGCCTGGTCCAGGGCGGCTCCGGTGGCGAGGGCAAGGCCGGGTCCAAGGACGACGCCGATGGCGACTACGGGGCCCTGGCGGCGCTCGGCGACGACGAGGCGGAGGAGAGCCTGGGCTACCTCGCCGAGGCCGAGCCGATGCCCTCCGCGAGCCCGCCGATGGCCGGTCGCGACAGCCGGGTCCGGTCCCGAAAGTCGGCCAGCACGGGCTCGTCCGCCACCCGGACGGCGAGCCCCCACATCGGCGCCGTGCCGCCGCCGCCCAAGCCGGCGCCCGCGCCTGACACCTGGTCCACGGGGACGGAGTCCTACACCCACTACGGCGTCAACCCGATGACCCTGGCGTCCCAGGACAGCCAGTCGACCTTCAGCATCGACGTCGACACCGCCAGCTACTCCATCGCCCGCCGCAAGCTCCGGGAGGGCGTGCTGCCCCCGACCGCGTCCGTGCGCGTCGAGGAGTTCGTCAACGCCATGGACTACGGCTACGCGCCCCCCACCGGCGATGCCCCGTTCGCCGTCTACATGGAGGCCGCCCCGAACCCCTTCCTCGACGGCCACCACGTGCTGCGGGTCGGTGTGCAGGGTGTCGACATCGACGACGACGACCGGAAGCCGGTCCACCTCACCTTCCTGGTCGACGTCTCCGGCTCGATGTCCAGCGCCGACAAGCTCGGCCTGGCCAAGCAGAGCCTGCACGAGCTGGTGGAGAACCTCCAGCCCGTCGACACCGTCGCGCTGGCCACCTACGCCGGCCACGTGTCCCGCGTGCTCTCCCCCACCCGGGTGAGCGGGGGCAACGTGCGGGCCATCCACCGCGCCATCGACGGCCTCGACGCCGGTGGCTCCACCGGCATGTCCTCCGGCATCGACCTCGCCTACGAGATGGCGTCGAGCAGCTTCGTCAAGGGCGAGGAGAACCGGGTCATCGTGCTCAGCGACGGCGACGCCAACGTGGGGCCCTCCTCCCACACGGCGATCCTCGAGCAGATCCGCGGCTACTCCGAGCGGGGCATCACCCTGAGCACCATCGGCTTCGGCATGGGCAACTACAAGGATGTGATGATGGAGCAGCTCGCCAACCAGGGCGACGGCAACTACTTCTACATCGACTCCCGGGCCGAGGCCGAGGAGGTCTTCGGGGAGGACCTGTCGGGCACCCTGCAGGTCATCGCCAAGGACGTGAAGATCCAGGTCGAGTTCAACCCGACCGCCGTCTACTCCTACCGGCTGATCGGCTACGAGAACCGCGACATCGCCGACCGCGACTTCCGCAACGACGAGGTCGACGCCGGTGAGATCGGCGCCGGACACAGCGTGACCGCGCTCTACGACGTGGTGCTGGCCGACGGCGGTGCCGAGGAGCTGGCCACGGTCCGCCTCCGCAACAAGACGCCCGGCCCCGACTCCCCGGCGGTCGAGTGGACGACGATCTTCCCCTCGGAGCTCCTCTACGCGGGCTTCGACACCTCTCGCGCCGACTTCCGCATCGCCTACGGCTCGGCCACCTTCGCCGAGCTGCTGCGGGGCTCTCCCTACGGTGCCGAGGTCTCCTACAGTGACCTCTACGACCTCGTCGCCCGGGCGCAGCGGAGGGGCAACGCCGAGGACGCCGAGCTGCTGGAGCTGATCGCCCGCGCCGGCGACCTGAGCGGCGAGCGGGGTCCGGTGGCCTGGAAGTAGACCTCGAGCTGCACCTGGACGTCGGCCGGTGTCACCACCGGTCGGCGTCTCCTGCTTCGGGGTGGCAGGCGACGACGGGAGCTGGCGAGCCGGGAGATGTGGTGGCGCACGGTGACACGCGGTGACCCGGCGCTTCCGTAGCGTGGGATCAACCCAGGAGGTCTCGTGTCCCGCTTCTCCACTCTGGCCGCTCCCGTGCTCCTCGCCGCCTGCACGCCCGTCCTGGCTCCCGACCGGGCGGCGCCGGAGCCGAGCGAGGACTCGGTCTCCTCCGAGCTCACCGCCACGACGGAGTGGGTCCGGCCTCCCGACGACCCGGAGGTCTCGCCGGGGATCCAGGGCACTCCCTGCGAGCTGGTGACCTGGTACGAGGACGCCGACGGAGACGGCCATGGCAGCCGGGACGGCTCCCGGACCTCCTGTCTGGCCCCCGAGGGCTGGGTCGCGGCCACCGGCGACTGTGACGACAGCGATGACGCCATCCACCCCGAGGCCGACGAGCTCTGCGACGGCCTGGACAACGACTGCGACGGCGGCCGCGACGAGATCCGCGTCCCCGAGGAGCACGCCTCGATCCAAGGGGGCCTCGACAACGCCGAGGACGGCGACCTCGTCTGTGTCGCGCCCGGCCTCTACAGCGAGACCCTGGACCTTCGCGGCGTCGAGGTCCACCTCTGGGGCGAAGGCGGCCCCCAGCAGACCGTCGTCAACGGCCTCGGCGCCGGCTCGGTGCTCAGCGCGGTCTCCGGTGAGCCCGTGGGCACCCGGGTCCAGGGCTTCACGCTGATGAACGGCGCCTCGATGGTCGGCGCCGGCGTGAAGGTGATCGAGAGCACCCTGAGCCTCATCGACGTCCTGGTCGTCGCCAACGTCGGTGCGCCCCTCGCCACCGACCTCGCCCTGGGCGCCGGTGTCTACGGCCGGGACGCCACGCTGCGCATGGACCGCGTCCACGTCCTGGACAACGTGCTCCAGGGAGGTGAGGGCGCCGAGCTGTCGGGCGCGGGCATCGCACTGGTGGACTCCGAGCTCGTCGCCCACCACACCCGGATCAGCGGCAACCGGGTCCTGGGCCTCGACGAAGCCGCCTGCCTGGGCGCCGGCCTCGCCGTGATCGGCAGCGACCTGGGCCTGAGCCAGACGCGGGTGTCGATGAACGCCTGCCAGGTGCAGGACGGCGGCCAGGCCGCCGGTGGCGCCCTCTACGCCGAGGACAGCTCGCTGGTCCTGGCCAACGACCTCCTCTACACCAACGCCGCGGCGACCGGCGCCGAGGGCACGAGCCAGGGCGGCGCCCTGCACCTGCTCGGCAGCACCGCCTGGCTGATCAACGTCGACCTCGCCCGCAACCAGGCGGTGGCGGGCAGCGAGGGACTCAGCGAGGGCGGAGCGCTCTACGTCGAGCACGCCGAGGCCTTCGTGGTCAACACCGGCCTGGTCGAGAACCGGGCCGACGGCGGGGCGGTCGTGGGCGCTGGCGCCTGCGGGGGGGCCGGAGGAGGCGGGCGGGACGTCGGCTCCTCCAACTCCTGGGACAACGGCCCCGTGCCCTTCCCGGGCAGGGGCGATCCACTCGCCGAGGACGACAACCTCTCCGTGCGCCCCGGCTACCGCGAGGTCTACGGCGACGACCCGGCCCAGTGGGACTTCCACCTCGCCAGCGACTCGCCCCTGGTCGACGCCGGCAACGCGGACCTGATGGATCCGGACGGCAGCCGCAGCGACATCGGGGCGTACGGCGGGCCG
>CAZCVP010000097.1:0-28045 GCA_964501915.1 uncultured Enterobacterales bacterium | reverse complement strand
TCGGGCGCTCCACCGGTCTCCACCACCTCGATGTGGCTCACGAGCCCGTTGCAGCCCACCACCAGCTCGTAGGTCAGGTGCAGCTCGCTGAAGCCGGCGGGCTTGGGGCAGTGGAGCGCGGTCTGGATCACCCGCTCCAGGGCCAGGGTCACGTCGTCGTAGCCGAGGCCGGAGCCCATGGCGGCGTCCTCGGCGATCTCCAGGCAGCGCTCGGGCCGCGGCGTGGGCAGCCGATCGGCGGGCGCTCCGGCGGCCCAGGCCAGCGACGAGAGCCCAGCGAAGGCCGCGCCGCAGACGATCATCCTCCTATGCACCAAAGCGGAAGCCCCCTCGCGCCACGAGCCGATCGTAGGAACCGAAGCGGCCATCGGCGTCCTCCAGGCCGTCCAGCACATCGATCGGATCGGCGGCGGGGTCGTTCACGCCCCTGCGGTGCACATTGAGGGTGGTGGGCTGGGGGGGTGGGCGCCTATTGCACCGCAGGGCGGCCCTAAACTGGGCGGGCGTGCGGCACTGACCATGAGGGGCGCCGGCCTGGGTGGAGATGCTCTCGTTGATCAGGGTGCCGCCGAGGTCGTTCGCCCCCCAGTCCAGCAGCCGCGTTGCCAGGTCCATGCCCTCCTTGACCCAGGAGGCCTGGAGGTTGACGAAGCTCTGCCCGAGCACCAGGCGGGCCACCGCCACCAGCCGCAGGGTGTCAGCCTCCGTCGGCCCGTCGCGCAGCTCCTCGGGGCGGTCCTGCTGCCACATCGGGGCCTCGGCGTGCACGAAGGACAGGGGCACGAACTCGGTGAAGCCGCCCGTCTCCCGCTGGACGCGATCGAGCAGGGCCAGGTGCCGCAGGCGATCCGCGGCGGTCTCCAGGTGGCCGTACATCAGGGTCGCCGTGGTGGGCAGACCGAGGGCGTGGGCCCCGCGGACCACCTCGAGCCACTCGGAGGTGGTGATCCGACCTGGAGCGATGCGGCGGCGCACGGCGTCGTCGAGGACCTCGGCCGAGGTGCCGGGCATCGAGTCCAGCCCCGCGTCCACCAGGCGCTCGAGCTGCTCCGTGAAGCTCCACCCCGAGCGACGGGCCCCGTACTTGACCTCCTCGGGGGAGAAGGCGTGCACGTGCAGGTCCGGCAGGGCGGTCTTCACGGCCCGGCAGAGGTCGACGTAGTGCTGGCCGGTGATCCCGGGGGCCAGGCCCGCCTGGAGGCAGACCTCGGTGGCCCCCACGTCCCAGGCCTCCTGGCAGCGCCGGACGACCTCGGACACCGGCAGCTCGTAGCCCTGCTCGGAGCGATGGCCACGGGCGTAGGCACAGAAGCGACAGGACTTCACGCAGACGTTGGTGAAGTTGATGTTGCGATTGACCACGTAGGTGACGGTGTCCCCGGCCTGCTGCCGGCGCAGCTCGTCGGCGGCGCACCTCAGCTCGTCCAGGGCCGCACCTTCGGCCGAGAGCCAGGGCAGCCAGGCCTCCCAGGGCACCGCGCGGCCCGCCACGGCGAGGTCCGGCTCGCGCCTCATGCCACGGCCCCGAGGCGGCTCCGGGCCGACTCCAGGGGGACCGAGACCTTCTCTTCGTGGGCCGGGTAGACCGGCAGGCGAGGGACCAGGCGGAAGCCGGCCGCCGAGCACCGGGTCGCCAGCTCCGCCAGGTGGGGCCAGGCCCAGGTCGGGTTGATGAAGTCCGGGGTCACCGGCGAGATGCCGCCGAGGTCGTTGAGGCCCGCCGCGAGCAGCTCTTCGAGGGACGCCGGGTTGAGGTTGGGCGGGGCCTGGACCGAGACGTCCTCGGGCAGGAGCACGCGGGCCGCAGCGACCGTCCAGGCGATCTCGCGCCCCGAAGGCTCCTCGCAGTCCGCCATCGGCGTGCCGGGGTGGGCCCGGAAGTTCTGGACGATGACCTCCTGGACGTGTCCGTGGCGGCGGTGCAGGGCGGCGATGGCCTCCAGGGTCTCGACCCGCTCGGCCCGGGTCTCGCCGATGCCGACGAGCAGACCCGAGGTGAAGGGGATGCCTCGACGGCCGGCCTCGGCGGTCATCTCCAGGCGTCGCCGCGGGTGCTTGTCCGGTGCGGCCTGGTGGGCCTGGCCGGGCCCGACCAGCCGCTCGGCGACGGTCTCCAGCATCAGCCCCAGGCTGGCGTTGACCGTCACCAGGCGCTGCAGCTCGGGGCCTGTCAGCACCCCGGCGTTGGTGTGGGGCAGCAGTCCCCGCTCCAGGGCCCGCTCCCCGGCCCAGACCAGGTAGTCCACGGTCGAGGCGTGGCCCCAGCCCTGGAGCCGGCGCCGGTAGGAGGGGAAGGCCCGCTCGGGGGGGTCTCCGAGGCAGAACAGGGCCTCGGTGCAGCCGGCCCGGGCCCCGGCGTCGAGGCTCGCCAGGACCTCGTCGGGGCTCATGGTGTGGGCCCCGGGGTCGGTCGGTCCCCTGCGGAAGGTGCAGTAGCCGCAGCGGTTGCGGCAGAGGTTGGTCAGGGGCAGGAAGACCTTGGGGGAGAACGTGAGGGTCCGCCCCCAGGTAGCGTCGCGACGGGCCGCAGCGGCCGCGGCCAGCACCTCCAATGGCACCCCGTCGGGGGCGCTGCGCAGGGCCGAGGCGAGGGGGTCGTCTGCGTGCAAGGGGACCTCGGGGACGTCCTATCTCATGTGGGATGCTCCTCGGATGCGAGCGATGGTCCTCGACGCACCGGGCCGGGATCTCCGGCTCGAGGAGCGCCCCACGCCGGAGCCTGGGCCGGGCCAGGTCCGCCTCGCCGTGGCCGCCTGCGGCATCTGCCGCACGGACCTGCACGTGCTCGACGGGGAGCTGCCCGACCTGGGGCGCCCGGTGGTGCCGGGCCACCAGGTGGTCGGGGTGGTGGAGGCGCTGGGCCCTGGCGCGGCGCTGCCGGTGGGTCAGCGGGTCGGCGTGCCCTGGCTCGGGTGGACCTGTGGGCGCTGCGGCTACTGCCGGACCGGTCGCGAGAACCTCTGCGGCGAGGCGCGCTTCACCGGCTACCACCTCGACGGCGGCTTCGCCGAGACCTGCGTGGCCGACGTGCGCTACTGCTTCCCCCTTCCGCACCAGACGCCCGATCACCAGGTCGCACCGCTGCTGTGCGCGGGCCTGGTCGGTCACCGGGCACTGTCGATGGCCGGGGACGCCCGGGTCCTCGGCTTCTACGGCTTCGGGGCCGCGGCCCACATCCTCTGCCAGGTCGCGGTGTGGGAGGGCCGCGAGGTCCACGCCCTGACCCGGCCCGGCGACACCGAGGCCCAGGACTTCGCCCGCTCGCTGGGCGCCACCTGGGCCGGCGGGTCCGACGAGCAGCCACCCGTGGAGCTGGACGCGGCGATCCTCTTCGCCCCCGTGGGTGCGCTGGTACCCGCGGCCCTGCAGGCCGTGCGACGCGGCGGGCGGGTCGTGTGCGCCGGCATCCACATGTCGGACATCCCGAGCTTCCCCTACGAGCTGCTCTGGGGAGAGCGCACCGTGGTGAGCGTGGCCAACCTCACCCGGGCCGACGGGGAGCACTTCCTGGCGGTGGCGCCCAGGGTGCCGGTGCGCACCGAAGTGACCGTCTATGGCCTCGAGGAGGCGGGCCGGGCCCTGGAGGACCTGCGGTCCGGGGCCTTCACGGGTGCGGCCGTAGTGGTTCCCTGACGTACTCGCTCGGCTCGGTGGGATCGTCCTCGAGCTCGATCTCCACGACCGAGCTCGGCTCCAGCCAGGGCAGCTCCGAGGGCGCGGTCTCCATGGCGACGATCGCCTGGTTGGCGCTGCGGAGCTGCTCGCGCAGGCGCTCGATCTCGAACCGGGCCGAACGCAGGGCGCTGCTGTTGTCCGGCTGGGACCGCTTCACGCGCTGGCTGAGGTCAGTGACCTTGTCGGCCAGGTCGTCCCGCTGCTGGGTCACCTCGGCCAGGTGGCGGTGGATGTCGTCGTCGCCGGAGCTCTCGCGGAAGCGGGCCGCCTCTCGCTGGAGGGAGGCCAGCCGACGGTTCGAGGCGCCGAGCTGGGACCGCAGGCGATGGACCTCGTCCAGGGCGACACGGCAGGCGATGGCGAGCCGGTCGATCATGTCCTGCAGGCTGGACGGCAGGCTCTCGCTGCGGGCGAGGTTGGGGCGCAGGGCCTCGATCAACGCCAGCCTCACGGAGACCAGCTCGGCCCGCGCCGCCCGGCTCTCGGCCAGGGCCCGCCGGGGCTCCACCCGGACCCTCTGCATCGCTCGGAACCACACCACGTTCGTGAGCACGAGCGCGACCAGAGCCCCGACGACGAGGCTGACGAATGGACCCATCTGGAGACCCTCCCCGTCCCTTCCTGGGACGGCCTGTGACCACCACCACCCTCACGCTACGGGATGCGGAGGCCTCGGGAGACAGCCCACCGAGGCCTTTTGCGTCGGGCTGACAGTGGGTGACATCTCGTGACAAGCCCGCTCACGGGAGGCGCTCGGCAGCCTCCGTGAACGCCCGCCAGGCGGCCTCCCCGAAGAGGGCGAACCAGACCCGCTCCAGGCCATCGCAGTGGGCCTGCACGGTCTCCAGGGCGACCTGTGCGGCTTCGTCCAGGGGGTAGCCATAGACGCCGGTCGAGATCGCCGGGAAGGCGAGCTGGGCACAGTGAGCCTCCCGCGCGAGTCTCAGGGCCTCGGAGTGGCAGCTCGCCAGGGCTGCGGCCGGGTCGGGGTGGCGCTCGTAGATCGGTCCCACGGTGTGGATCACGAAGCGCGCGGCCAGGTCGAAGCCGGGCGTGATGCGCGCCTGACCGGTGGGACAGCGGACCCCCGGTCGGACCTCGGGCACCGCTCTGCAGGCCTCCACGAGCTGCCGGCCGGCGGCGCGGTGGATCGCCCCGTCGACGCCCCCACCGCCCAGCATGCGGGCATTGGCCGCGTTGACGATCGCGTCGACCTCCAGCCGCGTCAGGTCCGCCTGGACGAGGGCCAGCTCGCAGGTCGGGGAGAGGGGTCGGGTCCTCACGACCCGGTCAGAACTGCGCCGCCACGAGGATGTGGACCTCATCCTCGGTGGGCAGTCCGATCAGCAGGTCTCCCAGGCCGTCGTCGTCGAGATCGCCCGCTGCGGCCAGGGTCAGGCCGGCGCCGCCGAGCCCCTCGGGGCCCAGGCGCTCGGGCAGGGCCATGCCGCCGGCCTCGGTGCGTGGGAACCAGAACAGGGTGCCGTCAGCGCCGGAGCTCACGACCAGGTCCGCGCCGTCGTCGAGATCGGGGGTGAGGTTGCCGGGGGCGAGCAGGGCGGCGCCCAGGCGCTCGCCGGAGGTCCCGTAGAAGGTGGCCGTGGGCCCCTCTTCGAGGGACCCGCCCCGGAGGATGCGCACCGCGCCGGACAGCGGGGTGCCAGCCACGGTCTCCTCGGGTGATCCAACCACCAGGTCGTCCAGGCCGTCCCCGTCGAGGTCGCCGGCGAGCACCAGGCTGCTGCCGAGGGCGGCCGCGGTGTGACCTCGCAGCACGGCGTCGCTGCGCTCGACCACGAGCGTGCCAGCGGCGACGGGCACCACGAGCACGGCGCCGGCCCCCTGGAAGGTGTCCGGGGCCCCGAGAACCAGCTCCGGTAGGCCGTCTCCGTCCAGGTCGCCGACGTCGGCCTTGTCGCCGAAGCCCGCCAGGTCGCTCCCGGCGACGAAGCAGCTCGCGGCCCCCTCCAGCAGCAGCGTGTCGTCCGCCAGGTCCGTGAGCAGCCAGGCGCTGTCCAGGTCCTCCGAGACCACCAGGGCTCCGGGTGTTCCGTCGACGACGACCCCTCGGATCGTGGCGTCGAGCAGCTCCGGACCGAACAGGACCCCGGACGCGGCCAGGACGTCGCCGGGCTGGGCGCGACCGGTGAACAGCCAGGCCGCCTCCGGGGACGGCATGTCCGAGGAGAGCTGTCCCACGGCGAGGTCGGCCAGGCCGTCTCCGTCGAGGTCACCGAGTCCGGCGACGGAGCCGCTGACGGGCTCGCCGGTGGTGGAGACGAGGGTGGCGAGCGGGCTGGGGCTCGCGCCGGGCTGGACCGGCCCCGAGTAGAGCCGGCTGCGCCCGTCGCTGTCGAACGGAGCGGTGACGGCCAGGTCCGAGAGGCCGTCCCCGTCGACGTCCCCGGTGCCGGCCAGGAGCGAGCCGGCGAAGGTGCCGCCTGGGCCCTCGAGGACCGACCAGGCGCAGGCCAGGCCCAGGTCCGTGAGCTCCCCGTCCACACCGTCGCAGTCCTGGTCCACCAGGTCTCCGCAGACCTCCGGGGCCCCCGGCCAGGTCGCCGCGTCCCGGTCGTCGCAGTCGCCGCCGACGTCGCTCAGCCCGAGACCGACCACCTCGCAGGCGGTCCAGGCGGTGTGGTCGTCGCCGTAGCCGTCGCCGTCCGCGTCGGCGTACCAGGTCGGGGCGTCCACCGGATCCGGACCGTCGATGGTGCCGTCGCAGTCGTCGTCGCGACCGTCGCAGATCTCGCGGGCGGCCGGGTGGATGGCCGGATCGTCGTCGTCGCAGTCCCGGGGCCCGTCCAGCAGGAGACACTCGGAGTCGCCGCGCAGGGCGCCGTCGCCGTCCTGGTCACAGTCAGAGGGCCTCAGGGTGGAGTCGAGAGGGCGTGGGGGTTCCTGCCAGAGCACAGGGTCCGGCTGGAGCTCCAGCGCGTCGAACGGCTCGCAGCCTACGAAGGCGAGGAGGAGGAGGGGGCGCATCGACGGGCTCCACCCTACCCCAGGGCGCGGGGGATCGGATCAGGGAGATCGACCCACGCTCAGGGTCAGGGTGGGCGCAGAGACCCAGGTGGGGTCCGTTCCTGCGCCGTCCGGCCACCAGACCAACCACAACCACTCGGCCTGGAGGCCGACGACCCAGGGGTCTCGACGCCACTGGCCGTAGAGACCGGCTCCGAGCACCGGCGCGACCTCCGTGTGGCCCTCTTCGGTCTCGCCGTCGGGAGGCTTCCGACGCCAGGCTGTGCCGGCCGTGACGCCGGCGTGACCCCAGATCGAGCCCTGTCCGCCGCCCCAGGCCGCGCGGGCCTGGGCGGACCAGGAAGGCATGGTGCCAAGCTCCGCCGCCGGCCCGAGACCCCAGCTCGCGTGGAGGCCCAACAGCGCCCGGGCACCCTGGGGGTCTCGTGGCTGCCACCAGCCGTCGAGTCCGACCAGGCCAGGGGACTGCACGAGAGACGGAGGCCGCACCCCCGCCGTCGCCGTCAGCGCCAGCCAGCGCTGCCGCTCCGCCACCAGCGCCGCCACGTCCACCCGATCCCGGGCTTCGAGGGTCCGCGTGGTCTCGGACACCAGCGCCGCCCGGTCCCAGACCTCGATCGTGTGCCGTCCGGGCTCGATCGCGCCGGGACCGCGGGGAATGCCGTCGACCACCAGGGCGTAGGCCTGGGCGTACCAGGGGCCGGGCTGGGTCACGAGGATCGCCCGCTCCGCCGCCTGTCGATCCTCGGCCCGCCCGGAGAGCACCACCGGCTCCCGACCGATCTCCGTGACCTGGTACCAGGGCTCCTGGGTGCTCTGGGTGCGCACCAGGGTGGCATCGCGGGCGTAGGTGTGGGCCTCCATGAGGTCCACGAGGCCGTCGCCGTCCAGGTCTCCGGCCCCGTCCAGGGCCTCGACCAGGAAGTGGGTGTAGACCCCGTTCTCCAGGGCCGGGTCCTCGATGGCCGGCTGGTGGTAGTGGGCAGAGTAGAGTCGGGCCTCGTAGCGGGTGCGGATCTCGGGGATCTCCGGCTGGGGCAGCGGCCCGCGGAGGCTGTCCTTGACCGCCCGGACCTGCGGGCTGAGCGCCGAGCGTCCCTGGCCGGAGTGGCAGGTGTCGAAGATGACGATCCGACGGCGTGCCCGGACCTCGCCCAGGCGCTCCTCGAGGCCCGCCAGGGACACCCCGGTCTGCCAGGCCCGGTCGAGGCGGGCTTCGCTGGTGAGCAGGTAGAGCTGGCTGGGGGAGACTCCGTCGGACTCCAGCGTGCCGTGCCCGGCGTAGAACACGACCAGGGTGTCGTCGCGCTCCAGCGAGTCGCTGGCGTGCTCCAGGGCACCGTAGAGGTCCTGGCGCTCCACCCGTCCGGTCAGGAGCACCACCTCGTCGAAGCCGCCGCGCTGGGGGTCCTGGAGCACCCGCGCCATGTCCTCGGCGTCCTTGGCGGCGTAGCGCAGCCCCTGGAGGCTGGGGTCCTCGTAGGTGTCGATGCCGATGAGCAGCGCCACGCGGCGTGGGGCGTAGGTCTCGGCGATGCCGTCGGGTGGTGGGGTGCCCGTGACCACACCGGCCAGGGCGGCACCGAGGGCTGAGGTGAGGAACATGGAACTCCAGACAGGGTTGGATCCAACCGTCCCGGTACGCAATACCCCCGAGCGAGGGCAGACGTTTCACCCGGTCCGTCAGAGCTCTCCGCTGGTCTCCGGGGCCCGGACGTTCAGGGCCAGCGACCGGAGCGACGGCGCCGACGCCAGCACGGTGGGCATCTCCTCCGTGTCGGCGTCCAGGTAGCGCACGACCAGCGGCAGGGCGTCGCGCCGCGGCGGCCCCCCCTTGAGCTCGAAGCTGGCCTCGACACCGGTCCCGAAGTCCACCGCGTTGGTGAAGACGGCCTCCAGGCCGCTCCAGTTGCCCGCGTCGACGGGGCCTGCTCCCTGGAGGGGCAGGACGTGCACGTCCGGGCCCACGTCGAATTCCAGCCGGTCCTGGCCCATCAGCAGCTCGTCGTCGCGGATGCGCACCGCCACCGTGAGGCGGCCGTGGTGCAGGCGAGCGGCGACGCCGAAGGACCCGTCGCGGGGACCGCTCCAGCCGTGCTCACCGCTGAGCACGTTGCCCGCGGAGTCGACGGCGAGGGCTTCGTCGCCGCCCCACTCCTCGAGGTCGCCGTCGACGCGCGCCGGCTCGCCGCGGGCCGGGATCAGCCGGACGGCCTTGTAGTAGTGGCCGGTTGCCTCCCAGGCGCTGTCGTGGACCTCGGTGAGCCAGGTGGCGCAGATGACCTCCTCGACGTCCCGGAAGAGCGGCAGCTCCGTCTTGCGGTGGGGCAGTCCGAGCGACAGGCTCCCGTCGGCCTCGACGAGGTTGAAGCCCTGGCCCGGTCCGTCCCGGTGGAAGTCCAGCTCGTGGCTGATCTCGGTCGGCCGGCCATCGGACAGGCCCAGCCAGGTGGGGGTCTTGCCGGAACCGAGGGCCACCGCCGTGTGCTCCAGGCCTCGGACCCGCAGCTCGTCGTGGCTTTTTCCCAGCACCAGCACGTTGCGCCCGCCCGTGAGGTGCTCGGTGACCGCCAGGTCGTAGACCCGGACGTCCCCTTCGGTCCGAGGCGCGGTGTGGAGCTGGAGGAGACGCTCGCCGTCGAAGGCCCAGAGGCCGTCGGCATAGCGGAGGTCGGGCGGCTTCGACGGGCTGCTGAACTCGGCGATCAGGGCGCCATAGTCTCCGTCGGTGAAGGCCACCGTGAACGCCAGGGCGCTGGGCATGCGTCCGTCTTCGGCGGAGCGGGCGATGCAGCCCTGGAGCATCCCGGTGGCGACGAGGGCGACGGCGAGGCTCAAGCGAGGGCCTCCCGTGCAGCGCGGACGAGGTCGTCGATCTCCACCAGATCGGTCATCGACGCCCCGTAGCGGGCGTAGGAGATGACCCCCCCTGGGGCCACGACGAACTCCGCTGGGACCTGGGCGCTGCCTCGCTCGGGCTTTCCTACCCCCAGGGAAAGGGCCTGCATGCTCCTCTTGACGGATCGGGGTGACAGGGCCTTGATGGCGGCCTTCCAGTCTCCGCCGACGACGCCGAAGCGCTCGTAGAGGTCCCCGTCGGGATCGCTGAAGACGCGGTAGAGCACGTGGTGCCGGGGCACGAAGTCCCGGGCCACGTCGAGGTCGGACCGGGTCACGGCCACCACGGCGATGCCCTCGACGTCGAAGTCGGCGAACCGGTCCTGGAGCCTCGCCAGGGTCTGTCGCGTCAGGGGGGAGCCCAGGCTGCTCACGAAGCAGATCACCAGCGGGTAGCGCTGGGTCTGGTCTTCCACGTCGAGTGGCAGGCCGAACACGGGCTGCGCGCGGAAGCTTGGCGCTGCGTCGCCGACGACAAGCATGTCCCTGACCCTGGTGGGAGCCCGGAGCTATACCCGAAGTGGCTCGGGTTCCGCTACCGCGGTCCGCCTCCGTTGCAGGGCTGCCACAAGCACGAGCCACCCTCCGAGCCAGGTCCCCGGGGCCGCCGCACGACAGCCGCAGGCGCCGGTCTCGTCGGTTGGAAGGGTGGTCTGGCCGGAATCGCCGGAGTCCTGTGTGGCTCCTGAGTCTCCCGAGTCCGCCCCTTCGGGCACCGGCTGGAGGGTCAGGACGTAGGATCCGCTCTGCTGCTCGGAGGTGACGGTCAGTGGCTCGCCGGCCGCGACGACCACTTCGGACCCGATCCCTGACGGGGATCCCAGGATGAAGCCGCCGCTCGTCGAGACCAGGGCGTCGGAGCCGGCCAGCCAGTAGTCCGTGCCCAGCAGCTCCAGCGCCCCTGCGGCCCCGTCGACCAGGGTACCGCGGGACGTCGGGGTCGCGTAGAGGTGGGCCTCGCGGAGGTCGCCGGTCGCCAGGGCCGCCGTGAAGCCCGCCCAGATCTCCTCGTCCTCCTGCCCGGTGAGGTCCTCGAGCAGCTCCCGCCAGTCATCGCGGGGGTGCTCGTCCCCCTCGGTCCAGACAGCCAGCAGGCCACCCTCGCCCAGGGCGTGCTCCTCGAGCCAGGCGTTGAGCACTGACATCCCGTACTCGTGGGCGCCGTTCACCGTGTCGAAGCGCGCCGCGCTGTCCTCGGCGTAGTGGCGGGTCTGGACCGCGTAGACGTCGAGCTCGGGCGTGGCCAGCTCCACGGACCACTCGGCGCTGGCCTCCCAGTACCAGGCCTCGTCATCGGCGCCGTCGTACTCGCGCACGGCGTACTGGAGCATGTGGGCGAACTCGTGCACGGCGAGGTGTTCCCAGAAGGTGCCGTAGCTCTCCTCGGCGTAGACCGGGTTCAGGTAGGTGACCGGCACGCCGTCGGGCCAGGTCTCGTCGAAGGCGAGGGTGGTGTAGCCGGTGTGGCTCAGCGTCCTGTCGAGGACCACCCACAGCAGGTAGTCCTCGCTGGAGGCGGGCTGGACCCAGCCGTCGCGCTCGACGAGGGCCGACCAGGCCGCCTCCAGGGCGTCGGAGACCCGCTGGGCGGCCTCGTCCTGGTCTCCCGCGGTCCAGGCGACGGTGAAGTTCTCCGAGTCCAGGTGGTGGGACATCCTCGTCCCGTAGACGGTCTTGTCGCCGTCCGGTGGGGCGGGCAGGGGGTGGACGAAGGGGGTCGCGACCACGCCGGGGTGGTGGACGGGTCCATTGCCGGAGAGGGCGGCGAGCACGAGCGGCGTGGCGCAGTTCATCGGGGACGGAGTGTAGCCGCGGGGATAGGCGATCGGCGTGACCCGAGCCCTGCTGGAGCGCGCCCCCCGCCTGGACCACGAGCCGTGGGACCTGGGGGCGCTGCCCACGCCGATCGAGCCCCTGGTCCTGCCGGGGCTCCCGGACGGCCTGCGCACCTGGGTCAAGCGGGAGGACCTCTCCCACCCGATCTACGGCGGCAACAAGGTCCGCAAGCTCTCCTGGCTGCTGCCCCGCGTGGCGGCCCGAGGCGGCACGATGGTCACCCTGGGGGCCGCGGGCTCCCACCACATCATCGCCAGCGCGATCCACGGGCGAGCCCGGGACATCAAGGTCCACGGGGTCATGGTGGCCCAGCCGGACAGCGAGCACGTGCGGGAGAACCTGCGGCTCTCGCTGTCGCTGGCCCACCGGCTCTGGCCCTGTCGTGGCACCCTCGACGTGCCCTGGCAGGCGTGGAAGGCCCTGCGGGCGGCCAAGGCCGAGGACGGGCACGCCGCCACCTGGATCGGACCCGGTGGCAGCTCTCCGGTGGGGTCGCTGGGCTGGGTCGAGGCGGCGCTGGAGCTGGCCGAGCAGGTGTCGACGGGGGAGGTGCCGCCGCCGACGGACCTCTTCGTGCCGGCCGGCTCCTGTGGCACGGCGGCGGGCCTGTTCGTCGGGCTCGCCCTGGCGGGCCTCGACGAGATCCGGCTCCACGCCGTGCGGGTCACGGAGACCTGGATGGCCAACCACCGGTCCATCTCCCGGCTGGCCCGGCGGACCCGCAGGCTCCTGGTCGCAGCGGGGGCCGAGGTGCCGAAGCTGGATCCGGCGGCGCTGGTCGTGCACCACGGGTTCTGCGGCGACGGCTACGGGCACCTCACGGAGGGGGCGTCGCGGGCCCTGGGGGTGGCGACGGCGGCCGGCCTGAACCTGGAGACCACCTACACCGCCAAGGCCCTCGCGGGGCTGCTCGAGGTGGCGAGCCGGGGGGAGACGGGGCCGGAGGTGATGTTCGTGGACACGGTCAGCTCGGCCTCGCTCGATGGCCTGCTGGCGGAGGCACCGGCGGAGGTGCCGGAGGGGCTGCGGTCGCTGTTGCTGTGAGGCCCGGACGAGATGTCCGGAAACTCCGGTCACAGGGGTCTGTGGACGGCTGGACCGGACCCGACCTCACCCGACCCACTCCGCTGCGGGCCGCGACAGGAACTCCTCCAACGCCACACCGTCCGGTCCGACCCACCAGCGGCGCTGGGGCTCGAATTCCCGGTCGAAGGCGTCGAGCCCTCCCTGGCGGCGGCTTCGACGGCTCTTGACCTCGATCGCGGCCAGGCGATCTCCATCGCGCAGGACGAAGTCCACCTCCTGGTGCCCGCGGCGCCAGTACGAGACCTCGACCCCCGTTCCGCGAGCTGAGTTCAGCAGGTGCGCCCCCACCGCCGACTCCACCGCCCGCCCCCAACGCTCGGGGTCGCGCCGGGTCGCGAGCAGGTCCTCGGAGCCCATGGCCGCGACCAGAGCCGTGTTCCACACCAGCAGCTTGGGGCTGGAGCCGCGCCGACGCACCGCCTGGCCGGCGTACTTGTGGAGCCCCGTGACCATGCCGGCGTCGGACAGCAGGTCCAGGTAGTGCGCGAGTGTCGTCGTGTTGCCCGCGTCCTGGTGCGAGGCCGAGCTGGACCAGCCTGATCCCCTCGACGAGGAGGTCCCCCGCTGCGGCTTCGACGTCCTGTCCGACCCCGACGACGGCGACTTCGGCTGCGAGGTGGACCCGGCGATCATGGGCTGCGCAGCGGCCGAGCGCCGGCTCGGGCCGTGGCTGCTGGGGGTGCTGCCGGTCGGGCTCCGCGGCGGTAGAGACCCTTCACCTCCTGAAGCCGCGTCCGGCGGACCTCACCGTCGACCTCGAACCCTCCACCCCTCCCCCCACACCGCGAGGAGGTGGGTCAGCGGAGCGACCTTCACCCCCTCCCGGAGTGGATAGGGCTCGGCGACCGGCGCGATGACCCAGGTCTCGGGGTCGCCCAGGTCCTTCCGGGCCTGGTGGAAGCCGCGAGTGACCTTGGGGGCCGTCGACGCCTTGAACTCCACGGCGAGGCGACGACCGCCCCGCTCGAGGACCAGGTCCAGCTCCGCCCCCCCGGCGGTCCGGTAGAAGGAGGCGCGCCAGCGAGGGAGGGCACCGAGCACCTGTTCCAGGGCGAAGCCCTCCCAGGAAGCCCCGAAGACAGGATGCCCCAGCAGATCGTCCCAGTCCTCCAGCTCCAACAGGGCGTGGAGCAGGCCGCTGTCGCGGACGTACAGCTTCGGGGACCGCACCAGCCGCTTGCGCACGTTGGCGTGGAGCGGTGGAAGCATCCGGACCAGGGAGGCCCCCTGGAGGATGTCGATGTGGCTGCGGACCGTCGTGTGGCTCCAGCCCAGGCTCTGGCCCAGTCGCGAGCTGTTCAGGAGCTGCCCGTGGCTGTGGGCGAGCATGGTCCACAGGCGGCGGACCGACTCCGCGGGCACGCGGTAGCCGAGCTGGGGGAGGTCCCGCTCGAGGAACGTCTGGACGAAGTCCTCCCGCCAGCGCAGGCTGGAGGGCTCGGAGACGGCCAGCAGCGACCGGGGGAAGCCCCCGCGCAGCCAGAGCCGGCGCTGGTCACCGGGCTCGACCTCGGAGAGCTGGAAGGGCGTCAGCTCGAGGTAGTGGATGCGGCCAGCGAGCGACTCGGCGCTCTGCCGCAGCAGGTCCCGCGAGGCCGAGCCGAGGACCAGGAACTGCCCGGGTCGTGCCCGGCGGTCCACCACGCTCCGCAGCACCTCGAACAGCCCGGGGGCCCGCTGGATCTCGTCCAGGCAGACGAGCACGTCGGGGTGGCTGTCGAAGAACAGCTCGGGATCGGTCAGCTTGCGGCGGTCGCTCGGTCGCTCCAGGTCGAGCGTGATCGCCCCGGGGAGGCGCCGAGAGACCTCCCGGGCCAGCGTGGTCTTGCCCACCTGGCGTGGGCCGAGGAGCGCCACGATCGGGGACTCGTCCAGGCGGTCTGCCAGGACGCTCTCCAGGTCGCGAGGCCTGTAATCGTGCATATTGCGAGGCTAACACACAATATACGTTGTTAAGTGTCGCAGGGTGCTCATCTTCCCAGTGCCCCCGCCAGCGCCGCCGGGTCCTCCCCCACGGCCACCGCCCCGGCCCACGGATCCCCGTTCCACCAGATCCCCGGCGCGTGCACCCAGGCCGGATCCCGCGCCTCGTCGACCTCGCCGGGTCCCGTCAGTGGGTCCCGCAGCACGTAGGGCAGCCCCGTCGCCCGGGCTGCCGTGCCCCAGCCCCGCACGGCGTAGAGCGACTTCGCTCCGTGCTGCTTCGCCGCCGCGAGCAGTCCACCCGCGTAGCGGTCGGCGTAGGCACGCCGGGTAGCGATGGCCTGGGCGAGGCCGGCTTCGTCGTCCTCGATGGTGACCGGGCAGGCCCGCAGGCCGGCCGCCACCAGGGCTTGGAGGTCCCGCTCCTCGGCGCCGGCGGTGATCACGGCGGGGCCCTCGCCGCGGCAGGTGCCGAGCCAGGCCACGTCGCGCCAGGGTGCGGGCGTCCAGAGGGGCACGCTCAGTCCCCCCACCAGGTCGGCGAAGGAAGCGCTGCCGACCGAGGCGCTCGCGAGCTGGGCGGCGGGGCTGTGGGGGATCGGGTCCGGAGTGCGCCCCCGGCGGTGATCCAGGACGCCCGCCAGCCAGTCCGCGGCCTCCTGGATCATCTCCGGCGTGTAGGAGTGGGGCCCCGGGTGGACCGAGAAGTCGGCCGAGCGGGGCAGCCCCTCGGGGCGCGGCTGGTCGAGCTCCGTGAGCCACAGGGTCGGCCGGGGTGTGGCGGCGTAGAGCGCCGGGTCCGGTCCGGTCCAGCCCGGCAGCACGTCGCAGGCGCAACCCCCGGCCCGCTCCTCCCGCGGCATCGGCACGAAGCTGGCGAGCACGGCGCCCCGGGGTCGCGGATCGACGAAGGTCAGGTAGAGGGCCTGGACGGCCCCGCCCGAGGCGCCGGTCACGGCGACCCGGTCGACGTCGGCGCGGCCGAGCAGGTAGTCGAGTCCGGCCTGGAGCCCTTCGAGCTGGACGGCCATCGCCGAGGTCCCGGCCGCGGCCAGCAGGGCCCGGCCGTGGGCGCCCTCGGCCAGGTGGATGCGACGACCGGGGCGATCGCCCTCCTCGACGCCGGGCGTGTCGACCACCAGCACGGCGTAGCCGAGGGCGGC
This sequence comes from uncultured Enterobacterales bacterium, assembly GCA_964501915.1. Classification (GTDB taxonomy): domain Bacteria; phylum Myxococcota_A; class UBA796; order UBA796; family CAJQPC01; genus CAYFPX01. The sequence goes on along the minus strand of CAZCVP010000097.1, from coordinate 12,479 downwards.
GAAGGCGTGGGCCGGACCCTGGCTCTCGCCGGCGGTCTTGCCCTGGTCGAAGTGTCCGTGGGCGACCAGCACCCCGGGGTGGGGGCCCGGACCCGAGGGCAGGAAGAGGGCCGCCGAGACTCGGAGGTCGGCGTAGACCTGGAGCGAGACCGGGCGGACGGTGTAGCCCCCGTAGGCGCTGGGCGGGCCCTCGACGGGGTCGAGCGGCGCCCGCGGGATCACCCCCAGCCCCGCGGCCTGCCCGACCCGGGCCGGGTCGGCGGGTGGGACCGACGGGCCCGTGCAGCCGAGCCAGAAGGGGAGGGCGAGCAGCACGGGGGGATCCTATGTCGCCCAACCTCCGGCTGGTGGACCGGCTGCTGGGGCCCCTGACCGAGGGCCCGACCCGCATCTTCAGTCCAGCGTGCCGCGGCGCTCCAGTCGGAGCAGCTCGAGCCCGAGCGGCTGCACCGGCACGCCGTCCTGGACCCCCGGCTCCCGCACGGGCGCCCAGACGCAGGCCCCCGGCCGGCGACCCAGCTCGTCGAGGTCTCCCCGCCTGAGCCGCGTGCGCCACTTCACCTCGACGGCCTCGACCACCTCGCCATCGACGACCGCCACGTCCACCTCGCCGGTTCGTGCCTTGATGTAGTAGGTGGGCAGGATCCGCCGGAAGTGCGTCGCGACCACCGCCTCCACGAGGTGTGAGGCAGCCACGGGCTGCTGGACCCAGGGGAGCAGCGTCTCGCGCAGCGGATCCGCCGTGGGGTGCAGCCAGTGCCGCACGGCGTGGTGCACGAAGGGATCGGTGAACATCACCTTGCGCGCCTTCTTGGGCGCGGCCGTGCGCCGATGCTCCAGGAGGGCGCTCTGGACGAAGACCGCGTCGAGGGACACGAGCAGCTCCACGTAGTCCTGCACGGTCCGTGGGTGGGCGATCGAGAGTTCCCTTGCGAGCGCGTTCCACGTGACCTGGCTGCCGAGGCGCCGGTCGATGGCCGTCAGGACCTCGCGCAGGCTGTGCTCCGAGCGACCGCGCTTGGTGACGTCACCGCGGAGCCAGTCTCCGTAGATGCGGAGCGTCGCCGGCAGCAGCTCACCCCGGGCCAGGTCGTTGAGCGCCGTCAGGTAGCCCCCGTGCACGAGGTAGCGCCGCAGCGCTTCGTGCAGCGCGTCGACGGTCTCGGGCGTGACCGTCTCACCGGGCTCCATGCAGGCCTCGACATCGTCCACGACGCCCTCCAGCCTCACGGTCGCCCCGAAGCTCAAGGGGTGGAGGTGGAAGTCGGTGACCTCTGCCCGGCCCCGCCGGCCCGGCAGCCGGGAGCGGGCTTCCCGGATGACCGCGAGATCGGAGCCGGTGAGGACCAGGACGACGTCATCCAGCAGACCGGCGTCCGCGAGGTACTTCACCCCCTGGTCCCAGTCGCGGATGTACGTGACCTCGTCCACCAGGAGATAGACCGGAGCGACACCAGGCGGCGGCAGGAGGGCCTGGAGCGTCGCCACGAGCGCGTGGTGGTCGTCCAACAGCTCACCCGTGACGAAGGCGATCCGCCCCGGCGCGACGCCTTCGGCCAGCAGGGCTCGCATCCACTGCTTCAGCAGGGTCGTCTTGCCGACCTGTCGCCCGCCCCCGAGGGTGTAGATGCCCGGGGTGCCCCGCGGCAGCCGTTCGAGCAGGGGTGGCTGCCAGACGCGAGGGGAGCGCGCCAGCCGCCTGAGCTGCGGATCGAGCTCCGCGAACCGCTCGGGGTCTTCGAGGTGGGTGTTGTGAGGTTCGAAGCGAGGGTCCACGATTTGATCATAGTTGAATGATCAAATCTGCACAGAGGCTGCTGCACACTCGCGGCGCCACCCGCGGAGGTCCCGTGGCTCGCATCGCAGTGCTCACCTCCGGCGGGGACGCCCCGGGCATGAACGCCGCCCTCCGCGCGATCCTCCGGGTCGGCACCCAGCTCGGCACCGAGGTGATCGGCGTCGACAACGGCTACGAGGGCCTGATCGACGGCCGCCTCCGCCTCCTCTCGCCGAGGGACCTCGACGACAGCGGCCACACCGGAGGCACGATCCTCGGCTCGGCCCGCTCCACCCGCTTCCTCCACCCCGAAGGCCGCGCGCTCGCCGCCTCGCGGCTCGACGGCCTCGACGGCCTGGTCGTGATCGGCGGCAACGGCTCGCTCACCGGCGCCCTCGCCCTGGCCACGGAGCACGCCGTGCCGGTCGCCGGCCTGCCCGCCTCGATCGACAACGACATCGGCTGCACCGCGCTGTCCATCGGCGTCGACACCGCGCTGAACACCATCGTGGAGGCCTGTGACCGCATCTCCGACACCGCGCGGGCGCACCGGAGAGCCTTCGTGGTCGAGGTGATGGGCCGCGACTGCGGCTACCTGGCCATGGCCGGCGCGGTGGCGGCGGGGGCCGACGCCGTGGTCTTCCGGGAACAGAGCCGCAGCGACCAGGAGCTGATCGACCGGCTGCTGGGGGCTCTGCGGCAGGGCTTCGCCGCCGGCAAGCGGCGCTTCCTGGCGCTCAAGGCCGAAGGCATCGGGCTGTCCACCTCCTCGTTGGTCCAGCGGCTCGAGGAGGGCCTCGCGGACGACCTCCCCGGGGTGACGGTCCGGGGCACGGTGCTGGGCCACCTCGTCCGGGGCGGCAACCCCTCCTACCAGGACCGCATGATCGCCGGTCGACTGGGCAATGTCGCCGTGCGCGCCCTGCTCGGTGGGCAGAGCGGCTTCATGGCCGCCTGGCAGCCTCCGGGAGGCACCGGGGAGCCGACCTCCGATCCCTCGGTGGCGATGGTGCCGCTGCCGCTGGTCCTGCGCGAGACGGCCAGGTTGCTGGACGGCACGAGTCCGATCACCCGTCGCCGGCTGCGCATGATGTCCGAGGTGGAGGGCGTGCTCGCGCTGTGATCGCCCCCCGGGGCCCCTCCGGTTGGCCTACACTGCCCGTTCCTGGCATGTCCTCTCTGGAGGTCCAAGATGGGCCCTGGCACCTTCCTGTTGGCGTTGGCGACCTCTGCCGCGTGGGCCTGGCCTGCCGCGGTCGACCTCACCGGCCTCACCGTCTCCAGCAGCGACGTCGACGACACCTGCAGCGACGCCACCGGCTCCCAGGAGGTCGACACCACCGGTGCGTCTTCGCCCGTGGTCGGCCTCTACGACGACGGCACGGACCTGACCTTCGCCCTGCTGTTGAGCGCCCCGCCGACCACCGGTCCCGCGGCCAGCCCCACCGGCTGGGCCTCGGCGACCTGGACGGTGCTCATCGAGACCGACTGGGACCAGGACGACGAGGGCTACGAGTACGCCCTGTGGCTCGACGGGTCCAGCGAGCTGGTCGTGCTCTCCGAGAACACCACCAAGGGTGCCGCCTTCGACAGCGACGCCCCGGAGACCGATCTGTCGAGCTGGTCGGCCCCGGTCGGCACCACCTCCACCGCCACCGGCGCCGCGGCGACCCTGGACACCAGCGCGACCGGCTGCAGCGCCGGAGACACCGCCCACTACGTGCTGATCACGGTCCCCTGGACGGACTTCTCGACCTACACCGGCGTCAGCGACGCCGACGACATGGCCTTCGTGCTCGGCGCCGGCACCTCCGACGCCACCCCGGACTCCGACACCGCGGGCTGCTCGGGGACCTGCTCCGGCACCTGGTTCGACCTGCTCAGCGACAACCAGGGCGACCAGGACGGCGACCTCCTCGAGGACTCCGACGAGGTCCGCGACTACGGCACGAATCCGCTGTCCGACGACAGCGACGGCGACGGCCTCAGCGATCGCGAGGAGCTGTGGTCCCTGGGCACCGACCCACTGGACCCGGACACCGACGGCGACGGCCTCGACGACTACGAGGAGGAGTACGTCTACGGCTCCAAGCCCAAGAAGGCCGACACCGACGGCGACGGCCTCGACGACTACGAAGAGGTGATCATCTACGGGACCAAGCCCGCCTTCACCGACTCGGACCTCGACGGCTACGACGACTACCAGGAGGTGATGGTCCTCGGGACGGACCCCAACAGCTCCGACACCGACGGCGACGCCCTGGACGACGGCGACGAGCTGGACCTCTACCTCACCGACCCGCTGGATCCCGACACCGACGGCGACGGCCTCAACGATGGCAACGAGCTCCTGACCCACGGCACCGACCCCCTCGTCGACGACACGGACGGCGACGGGCTGCTGGACGGGGACGAGGTCTACACCTATGACACCGACCCGCTGGACACCGACAGCGACGGCGACACCCTGGGCGACGGCGACGAGGTCGTCACCCATGGCACCGACCCGGCCAGCGCCGACACCGACGGCGACGGCCTGACCGACGACGCCGAGGTCGGCACCCACGGCACCGATCCCACCACCTACGACAGCGACGGTGGCGGCGTCGGCGACGGCGCCGAGATCGCCGACGGCACCGATCCCAACGACGGCAGCGACGACACCTCGACCGTCAGCGACACCGACGGCGACGGCCTCAACGACGACGAAGAGGCCCTGATCGGCACCGACCCGACCGACGCCGACACCGACGGGGACTTCCTCTACGACGGCGACGAGGTCAACATCCATGGCACCGATCCACTGGCCCAGGACACCGACGGAGACGGCCTGACCGACTCCGAGGAGGTCCTCACCTACGGCACGGACCCCGCCGCCATCGACTCCGACGCCGACGCCCTCAGCGACTACGAGGAGGTCGTCACCTGGGGCACCGATCCCCTCGACACCGACAGCGACGCCGACGGGCTGTCCGACGGCGACGAGCTCAACGTCTACCAGACCGTGCCCACCGAGGAGGACACCGACGGCGACGGCCTCACCGACTACGAGGAGGTCATCACCTACGGCACGAACGCCAAGATCGAGGACACCGACGGCGGAGGGGCCAGCGACGGCATCGAGGTCCTGGTCGACGGGACCGACCCCAACGACGCGGCCGACGACCTGGCGTCGAGCACCGACAGCGACGGCGACGGGCTGACCGACGCGGAAGAGGCGGCCCTGGGCACCGATCCCGACTCGATCGACTCCGACGCCGACGGTGTGGGCGACGGCGACGAGGTCGACACCTACTTCTCCGACCCCACGAACAGCGACAGCGACGGAGACGGCCTCGGCGACGGGGCGGAGATCTTCTCCTACGGCTCCGACCCCAACGACCCCGACACCGACGGCGACGGCCTCGACGACGGCGACGAGGTCAGCACCTGGAGCTCCGATCCGGTGGACGCGGACTCCGACAGCGACGGCCTCCAGGACGGCGACGAGGTCGACACCTACGGCACCGATCCCGCCAACGCCGACACCGACGGCGACGGCCTCAACGACGGCGACGAGGTGCTCGACCACGGCTCCGATCCCAACGTCACGGACACCGACGGGGACGGCCTCGACGACGGCGTCGAGGTCTACATGTGGTACACGGATCCCAACGATCCGGACACCGATGGCGACGGTCTCATCGACGGGGACGAGCCGAGCCTCTACGGGACCAGCCCCAGCGACGCGGACTCCGACGCCGGCGGCGTCGACGACGGCGTCGAGGTCCTGATCAACGGCACCGACCCGCGGGACCCCACGGACGACAGCGTGGTGGCCGACACGGACGGCGACGGCCTGACCGACGACGAGGAGGCACTGCTCGGCACCGACGAGACCCTCACCGACACCGACGGCGACGGCCTCGACGACGGCGAGGAGGTCGACACCCACGGGACGGATCCGCTGTCCGACGACACGGACCTCGACGGCCTGAGCGACGGCGACGAGGTCAACACCTACGGCACCGACCCGCTCAGCGACGACACCGACGCCGGGGGCGCCACCGACGGCGCCGAGGTGCTGTCCGACGGCACGGACCCCAACGACGCCAGCGACGACATCGTGTCGATCGCAGACGCCGACGGCGACGGCCTCACCGACGCCGAGGAGACAGCGCTGGGCACCGATCCCAACGACACCGACACCGACGCCGACGGCCTGGACGACGGCGACGAGGTCCAGACCTATGGCAGCGACCCGACCGACAGCGACACCGACGCCGACGGGCTGGATGACGGCGACGAGGTCGTCACCTACGGCACCGATCCCACCGACCAGGACAGCGACGGCGACGGGCTGACCGACGGCGCGGAGGTGCTCACCCACGGGACGGACCCGAGCGACACGGACTCCGACAGCGGCGGCACCAGCGACGGGGTCGAGGTGAACATCGACGGCACCGATCCGCTGGACGCGACCGACGACGGGGGCGGAGACGCCGACGGAGACGGCCTCAGCGACAGCCTCGAGAGCCTGCACGGCACGGACCCGGCCGACCCGGACACCGACGCCGACGGCCTGGAGGACGGCCCCGAGGTGCTGACCTATGGCACGGACCCGAACGCCGAGGACTCCGACTACGACGGCCTGGCGGACTCCGAGGAGCTCGACCTCTACGGCTCGGCCCCCACCGCAAGCGACAGCGACGCCGCCGGCCGCCGCGACGGGGACGAGGTCAGCCTCTACGGGTCGAGCCCGACCGCTGCCGACACCGACGCTGGCGGGACCGACGACGCGATCGAGCTGGGCGACGGCACCGATCTCAACGACCCCTCCGACGACTACGACACCGCCGACAACGACTCGGACGGCCTGACCGAGCGCGAGGAGGGGACCTGGGGTACCGACCCCGCCGACGCCGACACCGACGACGACGGCCTGACGGACGGCGACGAAGTCGACCTCTACGGCTCCGATCCGACCCAGGCCGACGCCGACGCCGACGGCCTCGACGACGCCGACGAGGTGGCCTACGGGACCGATCCCAACGACGCCGACACCGACGACGGCGGCGTGGACGACGGCACCGAGGTGCTCACCGACGGCACCGACCCGCTGGACGCGACCGACGACCTCACCAGCGGCGTCGACACCGACGGCGACGGCCTGGACGACGACGTCGAGGCCCTGCTCGGCACCGACCCGACCCTGACCGACACCGACGGCGACGGCCTCAGCGACTACGACGAGTACAGCACCACCGGCACCGATCCCACCCTGGCCGACGGCGACGGCGACGGCGTGGACGATCCCGAAGAGCTCACGGACGGCACCGATCCCAACGACCCCGACTCCGACGACGACGGCCTCGACGACGGCGCCGAGAAGACCGCAGGCAGCGAACCAAACGACAACGACACCGACGACGACACGAACCTAGACGGCGACGAGGTCGATGTCTACGGGACCGACCCCACGAGTGCCGACAGCGACGGTGACGGCCTCCACGACTACGACGAGATCGTCACCTACGGCACCGATCCGATCACCGCCGACAGCGACGGCGGCGGCGTGGACGACGGCGACGAGGTGGTGGTCGGCACCGATCCCAACGACCCCTCCGACGACGGCTCCACCACCGACACCGACGGCGACGGCCTGACCGACGCGGCCGAGGCCAGCCTGGGCACCGACCCGAACGTGGCCGACACTGACAGCGACGGCCTCGACGACGGCAGCGAGTTCGGTCTCGGCACCGACCCGCTGGACGACGACACCGACGGTGACGGGCTGGCGGACGGCGACGAGGTCGACACCTACGGCACCGACCCGCTGGACTGGGACACCGACGGGGACAGCTTGATCGACGGCGACGAGGTCACCTACGGCACGGATCCCGCGGTCGCCGACACCGACGGCGATGGCCTGGACGACGACGCAGAGGTGCTGACCTACGGCACCGATCCCCTGGACACCGACAGCGACGGCGACGGCCTCACCGACGGCGAGGAGGTCGACACCTACGGCACCGATCCCGCCGACACGGACAGCGACGGCGGCGGCGCCGGCGACGGCGTGGAGGTGCTGGTCGATGGCACGGACCCCACCGACGCCTCCGACGACGTGATCTCCACCACCGACACCGACGGCGACGGCCTGGACGACACCTCGGAGACCGTCTACGGCACCGACCCGAACGTGGCTGACACCGACGGAGACGGCCTGCTCGATGGCGAGGAGGTCAACACCCTGGGGACGGACCCGCTGGACACCGACACCGACGGCGACGGCCTCGACGACGGGGACGAAGTCGACGTCTGGGGCACCAACCCCACCACGGCCGACACGGACAGCGACGGGCTCGACGACGGGGAGGAGGTCGCCACGTACGGCTCCGATCCCCTGAACACCGACAGCGATGCGGACGGCCTCGACGACGGCGACGAGGTGAACGTCTACGGCACCGACCCGGGCGCCAGCGACTCCGACGGGGACGGCCTGCCCGACGGCGACGAGGTGAACATCTACGGCACGGATCCCGCCGACGAGGACAGCGACGGGGGCGGCACCGCCGACGGCGTCGAGGTCTACAGCGACGGCACCGATCCCGCCGACCCGACCGACGACGCCGCCTACGTCGCCGACGACGACAGCGACGGGCTCTCCAACGGCGAGGAGGCCGCGGCGGGCACGGACCCGGCGGACCCGGACAGCGACGGCGACAACCTGGAGGACGGCGAGGAGGTCCTCACCTACGGCACCGACCCGCTCGACGCAGACACCGACGGCGGCGGTGCCTCCGACGGCGTCGAGGTGCTGGTGGACGGCACCGATCCGCTGGACGCCTCGGACGACAACGCGTCGAGCGCGACCGACACCGACGGCGACGGTCTCACCGACGCCGACGAGGCCTTGATCGGCAGCGATCCCGCCGACGCCGACTCCGACGACGACGGCCTCGACGACGGCACGGAGGTCCTGACCTGGGGCACCGATCCCATGGACGCGGACACCGACGGCGACACCCTCACCGACTACGACGAGGTCACGACCCACGGGAGCGACCCGACCGCCTTCGACACCGATGGCGACAGCGTGGACGACGGCGCCGAGATCAGCCTCGGCACCGACCCCAACGACGCCGACACCGACGGCGACGGCCTCGGCGATGGCGACGAGGCCTTCTTCTACGGCAGCGACCCGACCGACGCCGACAGCGACAACGACGGCCTGAGCGACGGCGACGAGATCAACCTCTACGGCACGGACCCGACCAACGACGACTCGGACGGCGGCGGGACCACCGACGCCGTGGAGCTGCTCCTGGACGGGACCGATCCCGGCGACCCGACCGACGACTACGACACCGCCGACAGCGACGGCGATGGTCTGACCAGCCGCGAGGAGATCGACACCTACGGCACCGACCCCGCCGATCCGGACAGCGACGCCGACGGCCTGCTGGACGGCGACGAGGTCGATGTCCATGGCTCCGATCCACTGGTCGGCGACACGGACGGCGACGGCCTGGACGACGGCGACGAAGTCGACGTCTACGGCACCGATCCGACCGACGCCGACACCGACCACGGCGGCGTCGACGACGGCGTCGAGGTGGGCACCGACGGCACCGACCCGCTGGACGCCTCCGACGACGTCACCAGCGGCGTCGACACCGACGGCGACGGCCTCGACGACGACGTGGAGACCGCCATCGGGACCGATCCCAACGACACCGACACCGACGGGGACGGCCTCAGCGACTACGAGGAGTACGCCACCACGGGCAGCGATCCCACCTCGGCGGACGGCGACGGCGACGGCCTGGACGACCCGACAGAGCTCAGCCTCGGCACCGACCCCAACGACGACGACACCGACGGCGACGGCCTGACCGACGCCGAGGAGGTGAACACCACCGGCACCGATCCCCTGGACGCCGACGCCGACGGGGACGGGCTCGACGACCTCGGCGAGGTCACGGCCGGCACCGACCCGAACGATCCGGACAGCGACGCCGACGCAGTCAGCGACTACGACGAGGTGATCACCCACGGCACCGATCCGCTGCACCGCGACACCGACGGTGGCGGCACCAGCGACGGGGACGAGATCAACGACGACGGCACGGACCCCCTCGACGGCACCGACGACGCCGCCCAGACCGAGGACACCGACGGCGACGGCCTCACCGACGCCATGGAGACCCTCACCCTGGGCACGGACCCGACCAACGCCGACACCGACGGCGACAGCCTCGACGACGGCGACGAGGTCGACACCTACGGCACCGATCCCAACGACCCCGACACCGACGGCGGCGGCGCCTCGGACGGCGTGGAGGTGCTGGTCGACGGCACGGATCCCCTGGACGCCTCCGACGACGACCTGTCCGGGGCCGGAGACTCCGACGCCGACGGCCTGACCGACGCCGACGAGGCTCTGAACGGCACCGATCCGAACGACCCCGACACCGACGGCGACGGGCTGTCGGACTACGAGGAGCTGGTCGACACCGCGACCGACCCGCTGCTCGCCGACAGCGACGGGGACGGCGTGGACGACGGCGACGAGGTCGACGTCTACGGCAGCGACCCGAACCAGGTCGACACCGACGGCGACGGCCTGGACGACGGCGACGAGGTCAACGTCTACGGCACCGATCCCGTCCTCGCCGACACCGACGGCGACGGCCTGGACGACGGCGAGGAGGTCGGGACCGCGGGGACCGATCCCGCCGACGCCGACACGGACGGCGACGGCATCGAGGACGGCAACGAGATCAACACCTACGGGACCGACCCGCTCGTCACCGACACCGAGGGGGGGGGGACGGACGACTACACCGAGGTCTTCGAGGACGGCACCGACCCCGGCGACCCGGGCGACGACAAGGACACGGTCGACTCCGACTTCGACGGCCTCACCGACCGCCTGGAGGAGGACACCTGGGGCACCGATCCCGCCGACCCGGACACCGACGGCGACGGCCTCCAGGACGGCGACGAGGCGCTGATCCACGGCACCGACCCGCTGGTCGCCGACACCGACGGCGACGGCCTGGACGACGGCGAGGAGGTCACGACCTACGGCAGCGATCCCGCCGACACCGACTCCGACAACGGTGGCGTGGACGACTACACCGAGGTGATCACCGACGGCACGGATCCCAACGACGCCTCCGACGACCTCACCAGCGGCGTCGACACCGACGGCGACGGCCTCGACGACGACGTGGAGGCGGTGCTGGGCACCGATCCCAACGACGTCGACACCGACGGCGACGGCCTCTCGGACTACGAGGAGTACGCCAACACCAACACCGATCCCACCTCCGCCGACACGGACAGCGACGGCCTGGACGACCCCGACGAGCTGACCGCCGGCACCGACCCCGACGACCCGGACACCGACGGCGACGGCCTCAGCGACGGCGACGAGGTCAACACCTACGGCACCGATCCCACCGTCGACGACGGCGACGAGGACGGCCTGCTCGATGGCGACGAGGTCGCCGCCGGCACCGACCCGGCGGACGCCGACAGCGACGACGACTACCTGAGCGACTACGACGAGCTCGCGGTCTACGGCACCGATCCCCTGGACGCCGACACCGACGGCGACGGCATCGGCGACGCCGAGGAGGTCCTCGCCGGCACGGACCCGCTGGACCCCAGCGACGACACGGCCTCTGCGGACAGCGACGGCGACGGCCTCTCCGACGCCGTCGAGGCGGGCCTGGGCACCGATCCCCACGACGCCGACACCGACAACGACGGCCTCGACGACTACACCGAGCTGACCCTGGGCACCGACGGCACCGAGGCCGACACCGACGCCGACGGCCTGGACGACGGCGACGAGGTCAACGTCTACGGCACCGACCCGCTGGACGACGACACCGACACCGACGGCCTCAGCGACGGCGACGAGGTGTCGGTCTACGGCACCGATCCCGTGGACGACGACACCGACACCGACGGCCTCAGCGACGGCGACGAGATCCTGCTGCACGGCACGGACCCGGCGGACGCGGACATGGACGCCGACGGCCTGACCGACGGCGAGGAGATCCTGACCTACGGCACCAGCGCCACCTCCCCGGACACCGACGGCGGCGGCACCGGGGACGGGGTCGAGGTGCTGGTGGATGGCACGGACCCGAACGACGCCAGCGACGACGTCGCCGCGACCACCGACACCGACGGCGACGGCCTCACCGACACCGAGGAGTCGCTCTACGGCACCGATCCGGCCGACCAGGACACGGACGGCGACGGCGTGCTCGATGGCGACGAGGTCAACCTCTACGGGACCGACCCCGTCTCCCCCGACTCCGACGGCGACGGTCTCGACGACTTCGAGGAGCTCTTCTCCTACGGCACCGACGCCAACAGCAGCGACACGGACGCCGACGGCCTGGACGACGGGGACGAGCTGGGCACCTACGGCACCGAGCCCACGGTGAGCGACACCGACGGCGACGGCCTCAGCGATGGCCAGGAGGTCATGGGCTTCGGCTCCGATCCGTTGGACACCGACACCGACGGCGACGGCCTGCTGGACGGCGACGAAGTGGACCTCTACGGGTCCGACCCGGTCGCGGTCGACACCGACGGGGGCGGCACCGAGGACGGCGACGAGGTCAGCGACGGGACCGACCCGACCGACCCGACCGACGACGCGGCGGCGACCGAGGACGCCGACGGCGACGGCCTC
>CAZCVP010000096.1:0-28158 GCA_964501915.1 uncultured Enterobacterales bacterium | reverse complement strand
CGCCGGCGACGGCGTCGAGGACGGGGAGGAGCTGAACCCCCACGGGACCGACGCCGCCGACCCCGACAGCGACGGCGACGGCCTCGACGACGGCGAGGAGGTCTCGACCCACGGCACCGACCCGACGGACACCGACAGCGACGACGACGGCCTGAGCGACGGCGACGAGGTCGACACCTACGGGACCGACCCCAACGACGACGACAGCGACGCCGACGGCCTCACCGACGGCGACGAGCTGAGCACCTGGGCCACCGACCCGATGAACGCCGACACCGACGGCGGCGGCACCGGCGACGGCGTGGAGGCCCTGGTCGACGGCACCGATCCCACCGACGCCAGCGACGACATCGCCGCCCCCACCGACAGCGACGGCGACGGCCTCACGGACGACGAGGAGGCCGTGCTCGGCACCGACCCCACCGACGCCGACACGGACGGAGACGGCCTGGACGACGGCGAGGAGGTCAACCCCCACGGCTCGGATCCCCCCTGCGACGACCCCGTCGGCGACGGCCTCGGCGACAGCTCCGAGATCGACGTCTACGGGACCAGCGCTGTCGACGCCGACACGGACGGGGACGGGCTCACGGACGGCGACGAGGTCCTGGTCCACGGCACCGCGCCCACGGACAGCGACAGCGACGCCGATGGCCTCGACGACGGCACCGAGGTCGACACCCTGGGCACCGATCCCAACGACGAGGACAGCGACGGCGACGGCCTCACCGACGGCGACGAGGTCGGCGTGCACGGCACCGAGCCCACCGCGGCCGACACGGATGGCGACGGCCTCACCGACGGTGAGGAGGTCGACACCTACGGGACCGACCCGCTGGACGGCGACACCGACGGCGGCGGCACCGAGGACGGCGTGGAGGTCCTGGTGGACGGCACCGACCCCAACGACGCCAGCGACGACGCGGCCGACACCACCGACACCGACGGCGACGGCCTGACCGACGACGAGGAGACCGTGCACGGCACGGATCCGAGCGACTCGGACACCGACGGCGACGGCATCGAGGACGGCGACGAGGTCGATGGCGGTTTCTATCCGGTCGACCTGGACGGTGACGGCTACGGCCTCGACGACGGCGACGAGGTCTTCACCTACGGCACGGACCCGATGGAGGCCGACACCGACGGCGACGGCCTCGGCGACGGCGAGGAGGTGCTGACCCACGGCACCGACGCGACCAATCCCGACACCGACGCCGACGGCCTGGACGACGGCGACGAAGTCGACGTCCACAGCACCGACCCGCTCGACGCCGACAGCGACGGCGACGGCCTGAGCGACGCCGACGAGATCGACGGCTACGGCACCGACCCGCTGTCCGCAGACAGCGACGGCGACGGCCTCGGCGACGGCGAAGAGGTGGGGCTCTACGGCACCGATCCGGTGGACGACGACACGGACGGCGGCGGCGTCACCGACGGCGTGGAGGTCCTGGTCGACGGCACCGATCCCCTGGACGGCAGCGACGACGTGTCCGAGGTCGACAGCGACGGCGACGGCCTGACCGACAACGAGGAGACGGCCCTCGGCACCGACCCGGCCGATCCGGACAGCGACGCCGACGACCTCTCCGACGGCGACGAGGTCAACACCCACGGCACGGACCCGCTGAGCGACGACACCGACGGCGACGGGCTGCTGGACGGCGACGAGCTCGACGACCACGGCACCGACCCCACCGCGGCCGACAGCGACGGCGATGGCCTCGACGACGGCGCCGAGGTCTCGACCTACGGCACCGACCCGCTGAACGAGGACACCGACGGCGGGGGCACGGGTGACGGCGTCGAGGTCCTGGTCGACGGCACCGATCCGCTGGACGGCAGCGACGACGCGGGTACCACCACCGACTCCGACGGCGACGGGCTCACCGACGACGAGGAGGCCGTGCACGGCACCGATCCCAACGACGACGACAGCGACGGCGACGGCCTGACGGACGGCGAGGAGGTCAACACCCACGGGACCGATCCGCTGAGCGACGACAGCGACAGCGACGGGCTGTTGGACATCGACGAGCTGGGCACCCACGGGACCGACCCGCTGGACGCGGACACCGACGGCGACGCCCTCACCGACGGCGACGAGGTCGACATCTACGGGACCGACCCGCTGAGCGAGGACACCGACGGTGGGGGTGTCGAGGACGGTGTCGAGGTCCTGGTGGACGGCACCGATCCGCTCGATGCCAGCGACGACGACGTGGAGATCCAGGACAGCGACGGCGACGGCCTCTCCGACTCCGAGGAGGTGGCGCTGGGCACCGATCCCGACGACGTCGACTCCGACGGGGACGGCCTCGAAGACGGCGACGAGGTCAACACCTACGGCACCGATCCCACGGAGACCGACTCCGACGGCGACGGCCTGGACGACGACGAGGAGATCGACGTCGAGGGCACCGACCCGCTGGACAGCGACTCCGACGACGACGGCCTGAGCGACGGTGACGAGGTCGACGTGCACGGCACCGACCCGCTGGACCCCGACAGCGACAGCGACGGCCTCGACGACGGGGACGAGGTCGATGTCCATGGCACCGACCCGATGGACCCCGACAGCGACGGCGGTGGGGTCTACGACGGCGTGGAGGTCCTCGTCGATGGCACGGACCCGCTGGACTACTTCGACGACGTGGCCGACACGACCGACAGCGACGGCGACGGCCTGACCGACAAGGAGGAGTCGATCCTGGGCACGGACCCGGACGACACGGACTCCGACGGCGACGGGGGCGACGACGGCGACGAGGTCGACACCTGGGGCACGGACCCGCTGGTCATGGACACCGACGGCGACGGCCTGGGCGACGGCGACGAGATCAACACGGTGGGCACCGACCCGCTCAGCGATGACACCGACGGCGACGGCCTGAGCGACGGCTCGGAGTCCGTGCACGGCACCGATCCGCTGGACAGCGACAGCGACACCGATGGCCTGAGCGACGGCGAGGAGGTCGACACCTACGGCACCGACCCGCTGACCGAAGACACCGACGGCGGCGGGATCGGCGACGGCGTGGAGGTGCTGGTGGACGGCACCGATCCCAACGACCCGACCGACGACGTCGCGGCCGGCGCCGACACCGACAGCGACGGCCTGAGCGACAAGGAGGAGGAGGTCTACGGGACCGATCCCCTCGACGACGACACCGACGGCGACGGCGTCCTCGACGGCGACGAGGTCAACACCTGGGGCACCGATCCGCTGGAGGAGGACACCGACGGCGATCGGCTCACGGACGGCGAGGAGGTCAACACCTTCGGGACGGACCCGGCGGACGAGGACACCGACGGCGACGGCCTCAACGACGGCGACGAGCTGATCCTCTACGGCACCGACCCGACGTTGAGCGACACCGACGGCGACGGCCTGGACGACGGCGAGGAGATCAACACCTACGGCACGGACCCCGAGGAGGAGGACACCGACGAGGGCGGCGTCGGCGATGGCGACGAGGTCACCAATGGCACCGACCCGCTGGACGGGACCGACGACTACGCCGGTGTCGACACCGGGGACACCGGGGACACCGGGGACACGGCGGAGACGGACACCGACACCGACACCGACACCGACACCGACACCGACACCGACACCGATGTCGACACCGATGTCGACACCGATGTCGACACCGATGTCGACACGGACACCGACACCGACATCGACACCGCGGACTCCGGGGACTCCGGCGACACGGGTGACACCGGTGGCGACGGCCCGCCCACCGGCCTCCCGCCCGACGACGACAAGGGCTGCGACGGCTGCACGACGGGGGCGGTCCAGCCCGCGATGCCGACCCTGCTGCTGGTCTTCTGGGCGCTGTCGCTCGGCTGGCGCCGCCGGGAGCGGGTCGCCTGACCGTTCCACCGTCCGACCTTCAGCCCCGGGTGCCCACCCAGGGGGACATCACCCGGCGGCTGATCGCGCTCGCCTGGCCGATCGTCGGCGTCAACGTGCTCAACGTGCTGGCGATGGCGGTCGACACGGCGATGGTCGGCCGCACCCCGGACGCCGAGGCCGCCCTGGCGGGCATGGGCTTCGCCGCCCAGCTCGTCTTCCTGTTGCTGGTCGCCATGATGGGCCTGACCGTGGGCACCGTGGCCTTCGTGTCCCGCGCCCACGGGGCCGGTCACGGCGAGCGGGTGAACCACATCCTCCACCAGTCGACCCAGCTCACGCTGGCGCTCGGGATCGCCGTCGCCGTGGTCGGCAACCTGCTGGCGGTGGGCCTGTTGACCCTGCTCGGTGCCGACGAGGCCTCGATGTCGTCGGGCCTGGCCTACCTGCGGCCGCTCTTGCTCGGCACGCCCTTCTACTACGTGAACCTGCTCTACGCGGCGGTGCTGCGCGGGGTGGGCAACACCCGCCTGGCCTTCTTCGTCGCCCTGTTCATGAACGGCCTGAACGTGGCCTTCAACTACGGCCTCATCCTGGGCCACTACGGGCTGCCGGCCCTGGGCATCGCCGGCGCGGGCATCGGCACCGTGTGTGCCCAGGCCTGTGCGGCGGTGCTGATGTTCGTGCTGCTGGCCCGAGGGGAGGTCAAGGGCGTGCGGCCTCGCTTCCGGCTCCGTCCCGTGGACCGGGAGCTGGGCTCGGACCTGGTGCGGATCGGCTGGCCGGCGGCGGCGGACATGGTGATCTTCAACGCCGGATTCCTCACGATCCTCGGCCTGCTCGGTCGGCTCGACCAGGTCGCCGTGGCGGCCCACGGGGTGGGGCTGAGGGTCCAGGCGCTGGCGTTCGTGCCCGGCATGAGCATCGCCCAGGCCACCGGGGCGATGGTCGGCATGGCCCTGGGGGCCGGCAGCGTCGAGGAGGCCCGGCGGGTGGTCCGCGCCAGCCTGGTGCTGTGCACGGCGATCATGACCACCCTCGGCTTCCTCTTCATCGCCTGGGCCGGACCGATCGTCGGGGTCTTCGACATCCACCCGGGCACCAGGCTCTTCGAGCACTCGGTGACCTGGATGGAGCTGCTGGGCTGGTGCATGCCCGTGGTGGGGGTCTACATCTCCTTCGGAGGCATGCTGCAGGGCTCGGGAGAGACCCGGACGCCGCTGCGCATCAACACCTGGTCGACCCTGCTCTTCCAGATCCCGGGGAGCTTCTTGCTGGGTTTTCCACTGGGTCTCGGGGTCTTCGGGGTCTGGCTCGCGTTTCCGCTGGCCTTCGTGATCAAGGCGATCTGGGCGACCTTCGAGTACCGCCGAGGGGCCTGGGCCAAGGTAGGTGCCCGGGCCTGAGCGGGCCCGTGCTATGGACCTCTCCGATGTCTGCCGGCGAACCCCGATTTCCAGGTCGAGAGCGCAGGCGCGATCGCGATCGACAACGTGTCGAGATCCCCGGGGCGCTCTTGCTCCAGGCCCTGACGGTGGTGGTCATCCTGGTGATCCTCTTCGCCGTGATCCTGCCGTTCTTCGCCGGCATGAAGCACCGGGCGAAGCGGGCCGAGCTGCCGGCCAACGTCGACGGGATCAAGACCGCGGAGCTGGCCTACGACGCGGCCTATGGGTTCTTCGTCGCCGCCGAGCCCCACCCGGAGGCCACGCCCGGAGCCGAGCTGGTGCCCTGGGGAGAGGGCAACAGCGACTTCCGGGAGCTGGGCTGGAGTCCCGACGGCCCGGTGCGGGGGGTCTACGAGGTCCGGACGGTGCTCTCGGAGGACGAGGAGACGGTCCTGGACTTCCAGGTGATCGCGACCTGCGACATCGACGAGGACGGCGTGCGGGCCCGGTACACGGCGACGCGGGAGACGAACGGGTCGTTCGGGGGGCAGGAGGAGGTGTTCTGAGTGGCGTGGTCCGCTCGCTCGGGCCGTCCCGTCGTGGAGCCGTGTACGCCGGGCCCGTGGATCAGCTCGACTCCGGCCGCCCCGCCATCACGACGGCGAATTCCGCGAGGGACTCCAGGCCGCCGGGCAGCTCCCTGAAGAGGCGCTCCAGGTCCAGCCTGCCGTAGTGGTGAGCCACGAGATTGCGCGCTCCGGCACAGCCGGCGAGGCGCACCGCCAGGTCCTGGGGGATCACTCCGTGGTCGGCGAGCAGCTCGAAGTGCTCCCGGGAGGTCCCGGGGACGCCCCACCCACCCTCCGCCACGAGGTGAGCGGCGATGTCGAGGGCACCCTGGACGGCCAGGAGCAGGTTGAAGGACACCAGCTCCTGTGCCCGGAGATCCCCGAGGAACGTCGTCGCTGTACCGGGAAGCTCGCTGCGCGCCCGCTCGATGCGGTGGGTCAGCGCGGCCAGCTTCGTCGCGAGGACGTCAGGCCGCACCCTGTCCTCCGAGCTCCCGGAGGACGCGACGCCTCACCCCCTCGCGACATCGGCGGAGGGAGGGTTCGAGGTCGGCATAGGCCAGGGTCGCGGCGGCCTTGAGCTCGACCCAGGCTCCTGGACGAGCCTCGAACACGACCACTCCGTGCGCAGCCACCTCCCGGCGGAGGACGACCGAGGTCCTCCCTGGGACCTCGACCACGAGGTGGGTCTCCCGTCCCGAGACCCGAGAGACCTCCAGCGAGACCTGTCGATGGCGAGCGTCGCTCCAGCGACGGCCATGCTCCAGTCGCACGTAGAGGTCCAGGTCGCTGTCCGGCCGGGCGCGACCCACCGCCACCGAACCGAAGACGGCGGCGGCGCGGATGCCCGGATGACCGGAGAGCACGCCTTCGAGCCGATGGAGGAGAGCCTGATCGAGGGGAGGCCGCATACATCGAGCCTACCACCCAGGAGTTGCGGGGCGCCGAGACAGAGGCCGTCGTCGCCCCCCAGCCGATCAGCTCCAGAGCGCAGCGATCGGCGCGGCCACCACGTCCTCGGCCAGGGAGAAGGTCGCGGGACCGGTGTGGAGCACGAGGCCGCCGGCGAAGCGGTCGGGGAGGTGGTCTCGGAGCCACTCCAGGTGTCGGGCATCTCGCCGGTCCGGGGCAGCCGTGGCCTTCACTTCGATGCCGAGGAGCGCGCTCCGTCCCAGCTCCACGATCACGTCCACCTCGTGGCGTCCGCCGTGGTCGCGGAGGTGGAAGAGGCGGCTGTGCCCCGGTGAGCTCGCGGCTTCCGCCCGCAGCAGGGCCACCACGAAGGTCTCGAGGAGGCCTCCGAGCAGTCGGCCGTCGCGCAGGACTCCGTGCACGTCCTCTCGCGCCAGGGAGGCCGCCAGCGCAGAGTCGACGAGGACGCGCTTGGGCCCTCTCACGAGCTGCTTGAGCCGGTTGGAGGACCAGGCGGGCAGCCAGTCGATGAGGAACAGGTCCCTCAGGAGCTGCTCGTAGGCGAGGGCGGTCTTCCGGTTGATGCCCGCGGCGGTCCACAGGGTCTTCTGCTCCACCACCCGGCCGGTCGTCGCGGCACAGGCCTCCAGGTAGCGCCGGAGGCGATCCGGATCCCGGTGCCCCGCGACCTGCCTGGCGTCTCTCGTGACGACCTGCTCGGCGTAGCTCTCGAGCCAGGCGGTCCGGGCCTCGGGCCCGAGCCGCAGAGCGGGCTCCGGGAAGCCACTCTGCAGGGCGAGCTCGAGGTAGCCGCGGAGGTCGGGCGGGTCCGAGACGGGTAGCTGGAGGGCATCGATGCCCTCGTCCCGGATGCGGTCGAGCAGGCCGGCTCGGTCCGCGGTGTCGTTCAGCTCGCGGGGAGTCAGGCCGTACAGGGGCAGTCGCACGAGGCGTCCCGTGCCGGGCCAGGTCGCAGCGTCGCGGCCCGCCTGGACGGATCCTGTGACGAGGTAGCGACCCGGTCGCGGGTCCGCGTCGACGGAGCGCTTGAGGGCACCGAGGACCTCGGGCACGGCCTGCCACTCGTCGAGCAGGACGGGCTCGGGGAGACCGCGCAGGGCCGCGTCGGGGTCGGCCCGAAAGGCCACGGCATCCCGGGGTGAGTCCAGGCTCACGATGGTGGCAGCGTGCCGCGCTGCTGTCGTGGTCTTGCCCGTGGCTCGAGGTCCGACGATGAACAGGGCCGGCAGCTCCGCGAGCAGGGCCGTCAGGCGGCCTTCCAGCAGGCGGGAGACGTAGGCGGGCTGATCCGGCGGAAGTGTGGGAGACTGTGGCGCTGATACCGGTTTCATGCACGTCACGATACCGTTTTCATGCGTCTACTTCTGCCGTTCTCATGCATCCCGGGTCCCAGCGCTGCGCCGCCCCCCAGCGTGGAGCCCCGGACGGCGCTACCGCAGGTGCCCATACATCGCCAGGCAGATGAACACCGCCGCCACGGCCCCCATCGCGTCCGCCAGCAGCCCGGCCCAGGGCGCGTGTCGCACCCGGTACACCCCCACCGCCCCGAAGTAGACCGCCAGCACGTAGAAGGTGGTCTCCGTCGAGCCCTGGAGCACCGAGGTCAGGTACCCGATGTAGGAGTCCGGACCGTGCACGGTGAGCAGCTCGGCCATCAGGGCGAAGGCGCCGGACCCCGAGAGCGGCCGCACGATCGCCTGGGGCAGGACCTCGGCCGGCATGCCCAGCGGCTCCGTGGCCCAGCCGACCGACGACGCCATCAGGTCCATGGCCCCCGAGCCACGGAACATGCCCACGGCTCCCAGGATCGCCACCAGGTAGGGGATGATCACGATCGCGACGTTGAAGCCCTCCTTGGCCCCCTCGACGAAGGCCTCGTAGACCTTGACGCCACGCCAGGCGCCGAAGGCGACGATCGAGATCACCAGGCCGGGGATCACGGTGTCCGAGGCGGCGTCGGCGAAGGTGCGCAGGGGCTCGATCCAGGCGTGGCCGCCGGGCAGGACGGCGGCGGTGACGGGCGGGCCGACGAGCAGGCCGATCGCGACGGCCAGGAAGGCGGCGAGGCCGTGGTGGGCCCTGGGTCCCAGGTCGGCGCCAGGCAGCTCGGCGACCTCCTCGGCGAGCTCGTCTTCGTCGATCTCCCGGGTGTCGGCGGGGGCGGCGAAGACCGGGAGCCTCTGGAGCAGCTTGGCGGCCACGATGCCCACGACCGTCGCAGCCGCCGTGGCGATCAAGGTCGGGGCCACGATGCCCCAGGGGTCGGTCGAGTCCTCCGCCGCCCGCATCGACACCACGCCGCTGGGCAGCAGCGCCAGGCCGCTGGTGTTGATGGCCAGGAAGAGGCACATCGCGTTGGTCGCCGTGCCCGGGGTGCGGTTGAGCTTCTGGAGCTCGTGCATCGCCTTGATGCCGAAGGGCGTGGCGGCGTTGACCAGCCCCAGCATGTTGGCGGCGAAGTTGAGGATCATCGCCGCCATCGCCGGGTGCTCGGCGGGCACGCCGGGGAAGAGGCGGACCATCACCGGGCGGATGGCCCGGGCCAGCAGCCGGAGCATGCCGCCGCGCTCGGCGACCTTCATCAGGCCGAGGAAGAAGGCCATGTAGCCGATGAGGCCGATGGCGAGGTCGACCGATGCACGGGCTCCATCGAAGAGGCCCTTGCTCGCCGGCTCCATGTTGCCGAGGATCGCCGCCGTGAGGAACGCGACGCCGAAGATGCCGATGAAGATGCCGTTCACGTCGCCGGCCCCCTATCCGATCGGCTAATTCACACCGCCTGCCGGGAAGGACATGGGACTCAGGGACAGACTCAAGAAGGTCCTCAAGGGACCGCCGGACCAGGACCGGGCCGCGAGAGATCGGCCCAACGCGGCCTCGACCCACAGCTACGCCGCCCGTCGGGGTCGCCGCTGGGACGAGGTGGACCCGATCGACGACGAGGAAGAAGACGACGACCTCGGCAATGCCCCGAGGCCCCGCCGCCGGCGCCAGGCAGCCAAGGCCCCGCCGGTCGCCGAGAACCCGGCGCCGGAGCCGCCAGCGGTCGAGGAGCACAAGACCTACGACCTCCACCTCTACAACGAGGTCGAGGGCTTCGACGTCCACATCGACTGCTTCGAGGGCGAGACGGTGCTCGACGCCGCCGAGCGCAACGGCGTGGAGCTCCCCTACTCCTGCCTCAACGGCGGCTGCTTCATGTGCGCCGCCAAGCTCGACGAGGGCGAGGCGGAGATGGGCGACCAGTTCATGCTCGACGACAAGCACACCGAGGAGGGCTACCGCCTGCTCTGCTGCACGACGGTCCAGAGCGACTGCGAGATCCTGACCCACCAGAACGACCGGCTGGACTTCTGATCAGAGCGCGCTCGTCTCCTCCAGCTCCTTGCCCCGCGTCTCGGGCAGCCACCACCAGATCAGAGCCAGGGCCAGCAGCGGGAAGACGCTCGTCGAGGCCACCGCGGGCCCCCAGCCGGTGGTGGAGGCGGCCAGGCCGACCAGGGTGGGGCTGATCACGTAGCCGATGCGCCCCAGCAGGTTGTTCGACCAGGAGAAGGCGTCGCCGCGCAGCTCGGTGGGAAAGAGCTCCGTGTTGTAGGAGTTCAGCACCGCCAGCACGGCGGAGACGCCGAAGATGGCGACCACCAGGGCGACGGTGAGCGGCACGTGTCCGTGGAGCGTGTAGGCGGCGAGACAACCCCCCGAAGTGGAGCAGAAGATGACGGTGGCCCCCAGGCGGCGCCCGATCACGTCGAGCAGCTTGCCGGCGGCGAAGACCAGCGGCATCGACACCAGCGCCGCGATGGTGATCGAGAGACCCACCTGCTCCGGCGACAAGCCCCGCTCGGCGACCGCGAACTCCTTCCAGAAGGTCACGGCGTTCTGGGTGCACAGGTAGGTCAGGAACCAGATCGCCGCGAGCTGGAGCATGCGGGTCCGGTAGGGGCTCCGCCAGAGCACCGTCAGCGACGAGCTCGGCGGCTCGCCCTGCTCCTGGCGCTCCTGGAACCGCCGGGTCTCGCGCAGCCCCCTCCGGGCGACCATGACCAGGATCAGCGGAACGGCACCGACGAAGTACACGGTCCGCCAGCCGAAGGGGGTGGCCAGCAGCAGGGGCACCACGCCGGCGCAGGCCACGGCCCCGAGGCTGGAGAAGCCCTGGAACACGCCGAGCACCATGCCGCGGCGATCGGCGGGGAACTCCTCCGCCGCGTAGACCATCGAGATCGCCCACTCCCCGATCAGGAAGACCCGGGCCACGAACTGGGCCAGGGCGAAGGTGAGGACGGTCGGCGACAGGCCGGTGAGCAGCGTCGCGGTCGTGTAGCCACCGATCGTGATCAAGAGCACCCGCTTGCGGCCCCAGGCGTCGGCCTTGCGGATCAGCAGCCAGGCGAGGATGGTCCCCACGTTGATGAAGCCGAGCATCAGGCCGGCCTGGCCTTCGCTGATGTCCATCTCCGCCCTCAGCTCCGGGAGGATCTGGGACAGGGCGATCATGTCGTAGCCCTCGAAGAAAGTGGCCACGCCGAGCAGGACGAAGAGCCTCCACTGATAGGAGGACAGCGGAGACTTGACGGGCTTTTCCCGCATCACGTGGTATTCCTAGAAGGTCGACATCGTACGACGTCGGCAAGGCAGGACCGCCAGGACGGCGCCCTTGGATCGACTTCTCCTTCTAGACCCCATTGGGTCCCGGCGAGCCAATTTTGCCCGGGTCCTGAAGGTGGACTTCGAGGTGCTCACGCCCCGGTCCATGAAGGCCGTGAAGGAGCTCGTCCGCGAGCAGTGCCCCGACGTGATCCTGGCCTCGATGAGGCAGCACCGCGGCCACGGCCTGGAGATCTGCTCCAAGCTTCGTCGCCTGGAGGGTGGGGATGGCTTGATGGTGGTGCACGGGGCGCCCCCCCCCGGGCAGAGCCTGGCGGAGCTTCGCATGGAGATCGGTCGGACCTGGAAGGTGGATCACTGGCTCAGCAACGACGCTTCACCGGCCCTGGTGGGGCTGACCCTGAAGCAGCTCCTCAAGGATCGCCGGGTGTCGATCTCCCAGCGGCGCAGCCGGCGTCCGGAGCGGGCGCGGGCCGCTCCCAGTGGCCGCAGCCCGTCCGTGGGCGGCACGCCGGTGTCCCTGAAGACGACCGGCTCCTTCGAGGTGGAGCTGATCCGGCCAGCCAACGGTGACCGGGACGGCTGAGCGACATTCCGCGACATCTTTCTCTTTCCCTGCCCGTGCAGGCGTGGGTCCAACCCGGCGAAACCCACTTCACCGGAGTTCCCATGACCCGCACCCTGACCCTGACCGCCGCCTCCCTCCTGGCCCTCGCCGCCTGCGTCGAGCCCGCTGCCGGGCCGACCCTGGACGAGGTCGACTACAGCGCCGACGACCAGGTCCAGCTCATCGACCGGGCCGCCGCGCTGCAGGGCGCCCAGGACTACATGGACGCCCCCATCGGCGACGCCTTCAACCCCGCCGAGGCTCCGCCCGCCTTCTTCATGGAGGTCGACACGGACCCGGTGGAGGAGCCGGACAGCACGGCGCCCCCGGCGGGCTCCTACGGCAACGTCATCGCGGCCCGCCTGATGGTCGCCGTGGCCGCTGGCGTGACCTACGCGGTGGTGGCGCCGCCGGCCATCGCGATCAACGTGGCCGCCAACGGCGAGATCACCCAGATCGACGACAACCTCTGGCAGGCCACCAACTCCGTCGTCATCGACGAGGTGACCTACGATCTCGAGCTCAACATCGCCTACGTCATCGTCGGCCACCTGGCCGAGATGAAGGTCAGCTCGGACGACGGGCGGTACGAGGACACCGTGTGGTTCACGGGCTTCGTGTCCTACGGCGGCAACCTCGGCTGGTGGGACCTCTACGACGGCTCCGGCGAGCTCCAGGGCGTCATCGAGTGGATCCACGACGGCGACGACAGCGGCGAGTTCGGCATCGCCTCGACGGCCGGTGAGAACGCCGGCGACGTGCTGGCCTGGTGGCGCCACGAGGGCGCGGCCGCCGTGACCTACCACGACGACTCCACCGAAGAGGACGCCTACGTCTACGTGGCTCCCGACCTCTCCGGCGAGCTGCGTCACCCCGACTACAACCTGGGCGATCCGGCCTGCTGGGACGTGGACTTCCTGGACGCCTCCTGCGACGACCCGGAGACCTCCGACACGGGTGAGTAGGGCGCGATTCCACCCCCCGAGCGCCGCTGGCACCCGCCGGCGGCGCTCGCTGCTTCGGGCGTTAGAGAGCGCCGGTGGAACTCACCCGGGTGTCCCCCAGCGCTGTGACCCTCTGGCGGCTCGGTGGCCTGATCCGAGCCGGGGTCACGACCCTCGTCTTCGCCCTGCCGGGGGCGCTGGTCCTCCGCCTCTCGATCGACCTCTCGCTGCTGGTCACCCTGGGGCTGGTGGCGGCCTTCACCGGGCTGCTGATCGTGCAGGCGCTGCTGTGGCCGGCGCTGACCTGGCGCTACCTGGGCTACGCCGTGCGGGAGCACGACCTGCTGGTGCAGAAGGGGGTGCTCTTCCGCCGCCGCACGTCGATCCCGATGGGGCGCATCCAGCACGTCGACACCCACCAGGGACCCCTGGAGCGCTTCTTCGGGCTGTCCAGGCTGCTGGTCTACACCGCCTCGACCATGAGCGCGGACGCCGTGATCCCCGGGCTGGAGGAGGACCGGGCCGACGGGCTGAGGGACGAGCTCGCCCGTCGAGGGGGCGACGACGGTGTCTGAGGCCGCCGTGGCTCCAGGGACCCCCTGGGAGACCCTCCACCCCAGCTCGCTGCTCATCAACCTGGGGCCGCGGATCTGGAGCGCCCTGAAGGGCTTCTGGTGGCTGATCGTCTTCGCCGTCTTCGGCGGCGGGTCCTGGGGTGACCTGGTGGGGGTGGTCATCGGGCTCGCCTCGGTCGCCGGTCTCGGAGCCGCGAGCGCCGTCATCCACGTGCTGACCCTGCGCTACCGGGTCCATGCTGGACGGCTCGAGATCCGCCAGGGTCTGATCAACAAGCGGGCCCGGGTGATCGACCCGGGACGGATCCAGAACGCGGAGCTGGTCCGCAACGTCGTCCACAAGGCCTTCGGGCTCGTCGAGGTGCGACTGGAGACGGCCGGCGGTGCTCGGACCGAGGGGCTGCTCTCGGCCCTGACGGAGGACGCCGCGGCGGCGCTGCTGGCGGAGCTGGATCGGCTCCGTGGTCGCGAGGAGGCCGAGGGCGAGGCCCGGACCGCCGAGATCGTGCTGGCGGTCGGGCTGCCCGAGCTGGTCGCCTATGGCCTCACCTCGCGCACGGTGGGGACGGTGGCCATCCTCGTCGGGCTCGGCGCCCAGGCCCTGGAGCTGATGGAGCCCGAGGAGGCCGTGGAGCGGGCGGCGGGTCTCGGGGCCGGTGTGGTCGTCGCCGTCCTGTTGCTCGCCTTCGTCGTCTCCTTCGGCTTCTCGGTGACCATGGCCCTGGCCCGGCACTGGCGGTACACGCTGTCGCGGACGCGCGCCGAGCTGCAGGCGGAGTCCGGTCTGTTGACGCGTCGCAAGGCCCGCATCCCGCTGGAGAAGGTGCAGCTCGCCGCGGCCGACGAGCCGCTGCTGCGTCGCTGGCTCGGCTACGGCAGCCTGGCCATCGAGACCGCCGGCCTTGGCACGGTGAAGGACGAGTCCCAGGCCTCGGAGGCCTCGGTGCCGATGGTGCCCCGCGAGGAGCTCGGACGCCTGGTCGGGATCGCGATCCCGGTGGCCGGCATCGATCCCTGGAGCAGCCGCCTGGACCCGGCTCACCCCCGCGCCCTGTTGCGCTCGCTCTACGGATCGACCAGCCAGGCCCTGGCCCTGGTCGCCCTGTCGGTGGCCCTGGCCGGCCCCTGGGGCTGGCTGTCGCTGGTCCTGGTGCCCCTGGCCTGGCTGGCGTCCTGGCTCGACCACCGATCCCAGGGCTGGCGGGTCACGGAGGACGTGGTCCTGGCCCGTCGGGGCTTCTGGCGGCGCCGGACCTCGCTGCTGCCGCGGGACAAGATCCAGTCCGTCCACCTGGTGCAGGGCCCGCTGATGCGTCGACACGGCCTGGGACGGCTCCTGGTGCGCGTGGCGGGCACCCAGGTGGCGCTACCCGACATCGCCCACGCCCAGGCCCTCGCCCTGATGGAGACCCTCCGCCCCCGGGTGAGGGGTCTCCGGGCCGACGCTCTGGCGCCTTCTTGACCCGGCTGGCCGTCATCGGGGACATCCACACCGCCTGGCGGAGGCTGGACAAGGTGCTCGACCGGGTGCGCATGGCGCGGGTGGACGGGATCCTGCTCGTGGGCGACCTCGCCTGTGCCGGGCGTCAGGGACGCCGCACGCCGGCCCACCTCGAGGGCTATGCCCGCGACGTCAAGGCCGTGCTCGCCCGGGTGCGACAGGTCGGCCCCCCGGTGCTGTGGGTGCCGGGCAACCACGACCTGCCGCTGATGGACGGCCACGGCCTGATCGATGGCCGCCTGCGCCGCCTGGGCGAGCTGCGGATCTTCGGGATCGGCGGCGCCCCCATCTCGGCACACAACTTCCCCTACGAGTGGCCGGAGGACGATCCTCCCTACGAGCAGGTCCCGACCTGCGACGTGCTGCTCTGCCACTGCCCGCCCGCCGACACGCCGCTGGACCGGGTGCCGCGGGTCGACCGGCACGTGGGCAGCCGCTGGATCCGTCGCCTGGCGGAGTCCCACCACGGCGTGCTGGTCTGCGGCCACATCCACGAGTCCCCGGGTTTCGTGCGCATCGGGGACTGCCTCTGCCTCAACGTGGGGGGGATCGGGAACCCCTTCGGACGGGCGCAGCTCGGATTCATCGAAGGACCGGATCAGCTCGTCTACGAGGACCTGGAGAGTGCCGTGACCCAGCATTGGGCCCGGTAGATCGGACCGATGCGCCACCTCATGGCTTCGCGCACCGCCCCAGATAGGATCCGCTTGCCGCCCGTCGTGTGATGCAGGGCATGGACGCTCCAACCCCTACAAGTCACTGCAATTCCGCGACTTTTTTTGACGCGTCAAGAGCATTCGACGGATCTCGGCCGGGAGGTTCGGGAACCGAGGTCCTTTACAGCTCTTGCACACGGATGTCGGCGTGTTACGGTCGCGCCGATTCCTTAGGAGGTCTCCATAATGCTGCTTACCGCCATGCTGGCCATGAACACTGCGACGGCGATGCCTGTCCAGGACCGTGAGATGGGTATCGGGCTGGCCCTTACCTACCCCGCGTACGGCCTCACCCTGAAGAAGTGGGGGTTCGACTTCGGCCCCGGTGACGGCCCTGGTGGCGTGGGTATCTACGCGGCTGTCTCCCCGAGCTACTACGGTCTCTCGGTCCACGCTCGCGTCAACTACGAGAAGGACTTCTGGACCCCGCCCTGGGAGTTCGGCTTCGCCGAGCAGCGGGTCTACTGGGGTGCCGGTGTCAACCTCGACTTCACGCTGGGCTACTACCGCAACCTCGCCATCGGCGTCGGCGGTCTGATCGGCTACCAGCTCGCGCTGAACAGCTTCCCGCTCGAGGTCGCCTTCCAGGTCGAGCCGGGTATCAACATCAACCTGATCCGGACCTACTACAGCCTGATCCGGTTCCGCTACTACTCCGGCCTGGTCATTCGCTACTACATCTAGTCGCGAGCCCAGACCGCGCGGAGGTCGGGTGACCGACCGCCGCGACCATGAGACCCCGGTGGACCTCCACCGGGGTTTCGTGTTTTGCGGACCGGTCTCCGACCAGCAGCCGAGGTAAGTTCGCCGTCTTCACGGAGGCTCTCGTGCTCCTGGCCCTGTCTCTCTTCGCCTGCAACGGTGATGTCGTCTCTCCCGACCCGGAGGACTGGCCGGACCTCGTCGCCGGTGCCCCACGCGCCGGAGCGGCCGAGCGGGCGCTGGATCTACCGCTGGGCGGGCCGCTTGGTGGCTACTCCTCTCGCTGCGGCTACCTGGGTGGCGGGAGCGCCCAGGACCGGCGACAGTCGCCCTACACGGTGAACTGGGCCGAGAGCACCGGCGTCCAGACCCGCCAGCAGGTGCGGGTGATCTGGCTGGACAACGGCGACGACCACCTGGTCCTGGCCAAGGCGGACGCGATCTACAGCTACGACGGGCTGGTCGAGGCGATCACCCAGCGCCTGGAGGAGGAGACCGGGCTCGAGCTCTCCGGCCGCGTCGTGCTGGCTACCAGCCACACCCACGCCGGCATCGCCAATTTCTCCGACCAGTACCACTTCTACCTGGGCGGGGACATGTACAACGAGGAGGTCTTCCGGCGCTTCCGCGACGACACCGTCGAGGCCGCGCTGGCCGCCCACGACGCCCTGGAGCCGGTGGCGATCGGCGCGGCCTGGGCCCGGGACTGGGATCCCGACGATCGCGTCTACCGCGATCGCCGGGGAGAGAACGACGCCACCCGGGTCCAGGGCTGGGACGACCTGCCCGTCGGCTACGACAAGGACCCCTACCTCCACGTGCTGCGCATCGATCGCCTCGACGGCTCGCCCCTGGCGATGACCGTCACCTTCGGCATGCACGGCACCATCCTCGACGGTGACAACCCGATGGTCTCCACGGACTCCACCGGGGGGCTCGAGGCCGGGCTGGAAGAGGCCTTCGACAGCGAGGTGATGGTGATGCACCTCCAGGGTGCCGGCGGCGACGCCTCGCCCGCGGGCCGGGACGACGGCTACGCCCGCAACGAGTCCATCGGGGAGCTGGCACGGCCGCTGATCCTGGACGTGTGGGAGCAGGTGTCGGTGTCCAGCGACCCCATCACCCTGGAGACGGCGTCCCGGCACGTCAGCCAGGAGCGGGACCAGCTCCGCGTCACCCGCAACGGCCTCGTGGACTGGCACTACGCGCCCTACGTGGAGGGTCAGACGGCGGACGACCAGGTCTTCGACGCTGCCGGTGACATCCTGAGCCCGATCGACGAGTTCAACACCCAGTACGGCGGCGCTTTCTGTGGGTCCGACGCGCCGCTCATCCCCGGCTTCAGCGTGGGCTCCGAGGTCTACCCCTACTCGGCCTGCGTCGACGTGGAGGCCATCTCCGCCGTGCTGCTGGGCATCTTCGGCCTCGACGAGGTGCCCCTGCCGATGCCCGAGTCCCAGGAGGCCGGCACCACCGCCACTCGTCTCGGGCCGCTCATGACCCTGGGGGAGGACGGCACGTTCACCTCCGAGGACCTGCTCGTGAGCTTCATGCCTGCCGAGCCCGCCGCAATGTACACCGAGCAGTGGCGCCGACGGGTCCGGGACGAGATCGGCGACGAGATGTCGCTGCTGGTCGGCTACGCCCAGGACCACGAGGGCTACTTCCTGATCCCCGAGGACTGGCTGGCTGGCGGCTACGAGCCGAACATCAACATCTGGGGCCCGCTCCAGGCCGAGCACGTCATGGAGGGTGTGCTGGAGTACGTCGACAGCGTCCTCGGCACCGACGTGCGGGAGCCGGTCGATCCCCTCGGCTGGTGGCCGATGACCGACTACGAGGACAAGCCCCTGCCCGACGCCCAGCCGGACGTCACCCCCGAGGCGGGGGAGGTCATCGACACCGTGTCGGAGGACTTCTGGCTGCCGCTGGACCTGGCGCTGGACCTGGTCGTTCCCGAGCAGGTGCCGCGGGTCCAGGGCCTCGTGCAGCTCGCCTGGCGGGGTGGGGATCCCGGCGTGGACCTGCCCCGGGTGGTGATAGAGCGCCAAGAGGGTGGCGGCTGGGAGGAGGTCACCTCTCGCTCCGGTCGGCCGATCACCGACACCATGGCCGACATCCTGGTGGCCTGGACCCCCGATCCTCTCAAGCCCTGGCAGGACCCCCAGGTCCACCAGTGGTGGGCCGGCTGGCAGGCGGTGGGCCACGTCAACGACCGGGCCGGGCTTCCCCTCGGCACCTACCGCCTGCGGGTAGACGGGCAGAGCTACCTCGGCGGCAGCGAGACCTGGCCCTGGGCCACCGAGGCCTACAGCGTCACCTCGGACCCCTTCGAGCTGGTGCCGGCCGGCGTGACGGTGGTGGCCGGCGGTGGCGGCTACGAGGCCTGGATCCAGGCTCCGGCCGACGGCTACCGCCTCGTGGACATCGACGGCAGCAGCCGGGGAGAGAACCCGCTGCGGGGGGAGCTCACCCTCACCTGGACCCACGCCGATGGCTCCGAGTCCAGCGAGACCGTGGAGGCCCAGGTCAGCGGGACCCGGGCGGTCCTGGCCGCCTCGCCTCCCGGGGGCGCCGTCACCCTCACGGTGACCGACACCCACGGCAACACAGGCTCCATGGCCCTCTGATGAAGAAGTTCATCGCCGTCTCCGGCAACATGGGGGCCGGCAAGTCCTCGATGGTGTCCTTCCTGCACTCCAGGTACGGCTTCGACCCGATCTACGAGCCCTACACCACCAACCCCTACCTGGACGACTTCTACGAGGACATGAAGGCCTGGGCCTTCCACTCCCAGATCTACTTCCTGACCCACAAGTTCCGGCTCCACCTGAGCCTGGACTCCCACCCGGGCACGGTGGTGCTGGACCGCTCGATCTACGAGGACGCCGAGATCTTCGCCACGAACCTCGCCCGGGGTCGATTCATGCGCAAGCGGGACTACGCCACCTACATGGAGCTCTACGACTCCATGCGGCAGGCGCTGCAGCCCCCGGACCTGATGATCTACCTGCGGTGCGACGTCCGGGCGATCCGGCGCCGCATCCGCCAGCGGGGGCGCTCCAGCGAGCAGGACATCCCGGCGGCCTACCTGCGCCGCCTCAACAAGCTCTACGAGGCCTGGATCGCTCGCTATGACCAGTCCCCGGTGCTCATCTGGGACAGCGGGCGGCTGGACTACCTCACCTCGCTGGTCGACCGGATCGACTTCCAGAGGGCGGTGGAGCGGTTCTTGTAGGTCGCTTGCGGGAATCCCCCCCCCAGGCCACCGGGTTAGGATCCCCCCGTCCCCGAGGTTCCCGTGAGGCACTGGCGCTGGCTCCTGGTGGTGTTCGTCTGGCTCGGCCTGACCACCTCGCCGGCCCGCGCCGAGACCGTCGCCGTGCTCGACTTCGACGGCTATGGCGTCACCTTCGACGACGCCGCGCTCGTGAGCCAGGGCCTGCGGGACGCCTTCCTGGAGACCCGCTGGATGCCGATGTCGGACTTCGACATCGCTGACCGCCTCGGAGCGGGCCACGAGAGCGACATCGCCCAGGCACGCCGCCTGGTGAGCGACGCCAGGGCTGCCCTGGACCGGGGCTCGGCCTCGAGCGCCCTGTCCAAGCTCCGCCAGGCCAAGAAGCTCCACGAGTACGCCGGCAGTCCGATCGCCCGTCGGCCGGAGATGGCCGACCTCTACTTCTTCATCGGCCGGGCCCTGCTGAACCTGGGGCGCCGGTCCGAGGCCCGGAGCAGCCTCGTCGAGTGTCTCTTCCTCTACCCGGGCTACGCCGAGCACCGGGCACCTTCGATGGGCAGCGGCCTCCGGAGCCTGTTCGGGGAGGCCCAGCGCCACCTCGACGGCAACTCCAAGCGCATCCTCTCCACGGCGGAGGTGGCCAACCTCCAGTCCCGCCTCGGGGTCGAGGCGGTGGTCATCGGCTTCCTGGAGGCGGACGGCACGATCTACACCCGGCTGATCAAGGGCACGACCATCGTCAACGAGGTCAAGAAGATCGCCTCCGAGGTCCCCCCCTTCCCGGGGGAGCCGATCTATGGCCAGATCGTGCGGGAACTGGCGGGTCTGGACCCGCTCATCACGGCCACGCTGCCGCCGGACTACGGCAACGAGGGCACGGGCGGCTACGAGTCGGACCCCTTCAGCGAGGGCTCCTCCGGAGAGGACTTCGACGACCTGCCCGAGTTCGAGGAGGACCCGTACGCCGAGTCTCCGCCCCCTCGCCAGGAGGGTGTGGCCATCCGCAGCCCCAAGACCGATCCGCCCCCGCCGGAGCACGATGCCCGCGAGTCGGGCTTCCGGGCCACCACCGACAACGAGGACACCCGCATCAAGTCCACCGGCCGCATGAAGTACGACCGCGGTCCGATCACCCACCAGCCCTGGTTCTGGGGTGTGGTCGTCGGCGGCGTGGTCGCCGGCGGTGGCATCGCCGCCGTGGTGGTGGTGAAGGGCCAGAACGGCAGCAGCGACAACGGGGACACCGAGGACGAGGGCGATCCGTCCAGCTACACCCTCACCCTCGAGACGGGCCAGTAGATCGACCTGCCGGGGGCTCTTTGGGGCACCTCGACGGTCGGCGGGTGGGAACGCCGGATCCCAAGAAGGTGTCAGCCCAGCAGGCGCACCATTGCGGTGGGTGGTCGCGCCCCATAGATCCAGCCCTTCGCACCCTTGGGATCGACATGCGCGTCGTCTGTGACAATTGCGGAGCCACATACCGCATCCCGGACCACAAGCTGGTCCGCGAGGTCAACAAGGCCACCTGCCGCAAGTGCGGCCACGGCATCATCATCCGCAAGGCCGGCGCGGGGGGCGGCGGTCCCACCCTCGCGCCTCCGGTCAGCCCGGACGACGCGACCCAGATCGCGTCGGCCGCGGAGATCGAGGCCCGGGCCCGCTCGGGGAGCGGCCGCCACGTCCCGGTCGGCGGTGGGCTCGGTGTCCACTCGAGCGGCGACGACTTCGTCTCCCCCGGCACTCCGAGCTGGGCCGCCGAGGAGAACCAGGCCGAGACCGTGGTGACCCGCAACGGCGTCAACGGCGCCGACGCGGAGGAGACCTCTCCCTGGCTCGGAGGCCCTCCCGGCCTCGAAGGGGCTGCGCCGACCGCCGAGCCGGAGCCGGCGCTGCCGTCGTTTGGGGGCGCTCGCCTCGATCCGGTCACCGGACCTTCGCCGTTCTCCGAGCCACCTCGCGTACCGCCTCCGCCGCCCCCGGCACCCTCGCCGGTCGCCCAGGCCGGCGTGCCGCGGGCCCGCACGGCCGCTCGGGCCCACGACCCGAGCGGGGACATGACGGTGGTGCTCCTCGCCGCCTTCGCCGCCCTCGTCGGCGTGTTCTTCCTGATCACCAGCCGCGACGCCGGCCTGGTGGCCGTGGCGGTCTTCCTGGCCTTCTGGGGCATCCTGTCCGGCATCTTCGTGCTCGCCATCTCCTCGCGGGGCCGCGAGGACGGTCGGCCGGTGCTGTCGCTGCTGATGGCGCTGGTCTTCGCCGGCGGCAGCACGGCGGTCCTCCACGACCGGGGCTTCACCGCCCCGCGGACAGCCCCCGCTGCAGCGGCACCGGCCCAGGTCGCCACGGCCTCGAACCCCACGCGGCCACTGGCCTCACCCCTGCCTCCCGAGGTCAGGGAGCCCGACGAGGCGACCGCGGAGACCCCCGAGGAAGGGGACGCTCTCGCCGAGGTCGAAGTCCCGGCCGCTGAAGAGGAGCCGGTGAAGACCGCCGAGCCCGAGCCCGAGCCCGAGCCCGAGCCCGAGCCCGAGCCTGAGCCCGTGAAGGCCACCGAGCCCGAGCCGGCCCGGTCCTCCAGCCCGCCACCGACTCGGAGCTCCAGCAGCTCGACCTCCTCGCGCAGCAGCAGCTCCGAGAGCTCGTCGTCGTCCCGCAGCAGCCAGCCCAGCAACAGCAGCTCCTCCTCGTCCTCGAAGAGCAGCTCCTCCTCCGGCCGCTCCTCGAGCTCCTCGTCACGGAGCAACCGCTCCAGCAGCCGCTCCAGCTCCAAGCCGAAGGAAGAGCCGGCTCCGGCGCCCTCCAGCCAGCCCACCGCCAAGGGCGTGCCCCTGACCGTGCTGGACACGATGGTCAAGAACAACCGTCGCGTGAAGAAGTGCTTCGCGGTCTACAAGGAGAAGACCGGGTCGCTGCCCTCCGGCCGCATCCCGGTGAAGATCGCGATCGAGCCGAGCGGCGAGGCCTACAAGGTCTGGATCAACGGCGGCGCCTACGCCAGCACCACCCTCGACTCCTGCATCTCCTCGGCGATCAAGACGATCGTCTTCCCGCCCTTCAGTGGCGACGCCCAGACGTACAACTACCTCTTCGTCTTCTGAGAACCCGGGCCTGGTCCGCTTGACGCAGACGCCCCGACACGGCATGGGGGCTGCCAGAGGGCTTGGCCCGAACGGGAGCTTCTCGTGTCCGAACTCCGCAACATCGCGATCATCGCCCACGTCGACCACGGCAAGACCACGCTCGTCGACGAGATGCTCAAGCAGTCCGGGACCTTCGCCGCCCACGAGCGGGTGGCCGATCGGGTCATGGACTCGATGGACCTGGAGCGCGAGCGCGGCATCACGATCCTCAGCAAGAACACCGCGGTCCGCTACGGGGACGTGAAGATCAACATCGTCGACACCCCGGGCCACGCCGACTTCGGTGGCGAGGTGGAGCGGGTGCTCAAGATGGTCGATGGCGCCCTGCTGCTGGTCGACGCCTCCGAAGGCCCGCTGCCGCAGACCCGCTTCGTGCTCCAGAAAGCCCTCGGCCACGGGCTGGAGATCCTGGTCTGCATCAACAAGATCGACCGCCCCGACGCCCGCATCCAGGAGGTCGTCAACGAGGTCTACGACCTGTTCATCGACCTCGACGCGGGCGAGGACCAGATCGAGTTCCCGCTGCTCTTCGCCTGCGCCAAGGAGGGGGACTGCTCGCTGGATGCCGAGACCCGCGGCACCGACATGAAGCCGCTCTTCGACGCGATCGTCGACCACGTCCCGGCGCCTGCGGGCGACGTGTCGGCTCCCCTGCAGGTCCTCGTGACCAGCCTCGACTACGACAGCTACGTGGGCCGGCTGGCCATCGGTCGGGTCATGCACGGGGCGCTGCTTCGCCGTGGCGAGGTGGCCCTGTGCACCGAGTCCGGGATCGTCGACACCAAGGTGAACCAGCTCTACACCTACGACGGGCTGAAGCGAGTCGAGGTCGAGCGGGTCGAGGCCGGGGACATCCTCGCCATCGCCGGCATCGATGCCCTGAACATCGGCGACACCCTCGCCGACCCCAAGGACCCGGTGCCCCTGCCGCGGGTCCGCGTGGAGGAGCCGACCATCGGCATGACGTTCTCCGCCAACACGGGCCCCTTCTCCGGCATCGATGGCAAGTACGTCACCGCCCGCCAGATCCGGGAGCGCCTGGACAAAGAGCTCCTGCACAACGTCGCCCTGCGCATGGAGGAGACCGGGTCCCTGGACCAGATGCGGGTCTATGGCCGGGGGGAGCTGCAGCTCGCGATCCTCATCGAGCAGATGCGACGCGAGGGCTTCGAGCTCTGTGTCAGCAAGCCCGAGGTGCGGCTCAAGCGCCGGGGAGAGGACGTGCTGGAGCCCTTCGAGCGGGCGCTGCTGGACTTCCCCGAGGCCTGCATGGGGGTCGTCACGGAGAAGATGGCCGCCCGCAAGGGCATGATGCAGACCATGGCCCACATGGGCTCCGGGCGGGTGCGCATGGAGTTCGTCGTGCCGAGCCGGGGACTGATCGGCTTCCGCGGCGAGTACCTCAACGACACCCGGGGCCAGGGCATCCTCAACACCATCTTCCACGGCTGGGATGACTGGGCGGGAGTGATCCAGTACCGCGCGACGGGGGGGCTGGTGGCGGACCGCAAGGGCCAGGCCACGACCTATGCCCTCTTCAAGCTCCAGCCCCGCGGTCGCCTCTTCGTCTCGCCAGGCACCCAGGTCTACGAGGGCATGATCGTGGGGGAGAACGCCCGGGGCAACGACATGAACGTCGATCCCACCCGGGCCAAGCAGCTCACCAACTTCCGGTCCTCCGGGGCCGACGAGAAGCAGATCCTCGCTCCTCCGGTGGCCATGACCCTGGAGCGGGCCCTGGACTTCATCGACGACGAGGAGCTCGTCGAGATCACGCCCAAGCACATCCGGCTGCGCAAGAAGGTCCTCGCTCGCAACCAGCGCTCCGTGATCCGCGGCGGCCGCGGCACCCCGACGCCAACGCCCTGACGACGTGGGCGTGGTCCCGACCCCGCTCCAGGGCCCCTCGGCGTAGACTCGCCCCGTGAACCTCCTCCTGCTGGACGACGACACGGCGGCTGAGCTGCAGCTCGAGCAGGTCTTCGAGCCCACGGGCGTGCACATCCGCAGCTTCCTGGACCCGGCACAGGCGGTGGCGGCGCTGTCGGAGGGGAGCTGGGTGGCGGTGCTGGTGTCCCTCGACCTCGCCGAAGGGACCGGGACGGCCTTCCTGGAGGCCCTGAGGTGGGTCGAGGGCTTCGATCACATCCCCGTGGTGCTGACCTCCGCCTTCCGCTCGATGCTCGACGAGGAGGTCAAGCTCGCCAAGGAGCTCTCTCCGGAGGCGATGTTCATGCGCAAGCCCGTGGTCCCGCGGCGCCTGCTCCAGGCCCTGGGCGACCTGGAGGCCAGCTCCGTGAACCCCATCGTCGAGGTGCGGCCGGTCACCGAAGACCTGCCGGAGCTGCACACCGAGGACCTGGAGCTGCTGGACGAGGGCTGGCTGGAGCCGCTGGACGAGCCGGACAGCGAGGAGGCCGAGACCTCCGTGACGGTCCGCTGAGCGACGGTCCCCTCCGGGTCGCGCTCAAGGTCCTGGTCCGGGGGATCTGGACCGCCGAGCTGAGGCTGCGCCGCGGCCTGGTCCGCGGGACGAGTCGACCACGCTACCGCCTGGGAGGGACCTGCCACCGGCGGGCCTTCTGCTGCGAGCGGCCGACCCTGCGCGTGGACCGCCTCACCTGGTACCTGCCCACGCTCCGCCGGGCCTGGCTCGGCTGGCACCGGCTCGTCAACGGCTTCGAGCTGCTGGAGACCGACCGGGCCACGCGGACCTTCACCTTCCGGTGCACCCACTTCGACCCGGCGACCCGGCTCTGCGACAGCTACGCCAGTCGGCCGGGACTCTGCCGGGACTATCCACGGGCCCTGCTCGCTCAGCCCTGGCCGCGGCTCTTCGAAGGCTGTGGCTACCGGCCCGTGGCGCTGGACGCGGACGGACTGCGGGAGGCCCTGGAGCAGACGGAGCTGGATCCAGCCGCCCGGGCGGAGCTCCGCCGACGGCTCAAGCTGGACTGATCGGCTGGCCAGGACCGGCTCCGATAGACTGCCCCACCAGCGCCCGGGAGGGGGCATGACAGCAGAGGTCATCGGTGCCCTGGTGGACGGCGCGATCCCCCTGCTGGGGGGTCTCTTCGCGACGGCCTGGGCCTTTGGCCTCCTCGGGGGCGACCAGTCGAGCAAGGCTCGAGACGCCCTGAAGGTCCTGGGCCCGCTGCTGCTGGTCTACGGCGGGGTGGCGATGGGCCTGGGCCTGGTGCGGGCGACGCCGGACGAGGAGGACCTGAGGGCGCTCTTCGTCGCCTCGGCGAACACCCAGGCCGGCCAGATGGTGGACCCGGACACCCGTCTCGAGGGGGTGGTCGATCGGGGCGACCACATCGGCTTCGAGTACCGGATCGTCAGCTACACGGTGGCGGACATGGACGTCGAGAGCCTGCGCGCGGCGCTCTCGGAGACCATGCTGGTCAACCTCTGCGACAACGAGCTCCACCGCCAGGCCCTGGAGCGCTGGGGGCCCTTCCGGATCGAGTACCTGGACAAGGAGGGCGCCGAAGTCGTCACCCTGTCCATGGTGGGCTGCGACTGAGACCTCTCAGCGGGGCTCGGCCTCCAGCACCACCTCGTCCAGCACGGCGCCGTCGCCCAGGTACGCCGTCCAGCGCAGCTCGTCTGGCGTGATCTCCATCAGGCCGTGGTGGTTGACGAGCTCCTCGACCTCCAGGAAGTCGAACTGGTCCCAGTGGTCGGAGTCCAGCAGCGTGGTCGTGCCACCGATCACCAGGTAGGTGACGCCGTTGAGCGTGCCGCGCTGGTAGCTGTGGTGGTGGCCGGCGATCACCAGGTCCACCTCGTAGGCCTCGAAGACCGGCTGCCAGTCCTCCCGTGCCTCGTCCAGGTGGTGACCCCAGGCGAGATCGCGGGTGTTGGACCAGCCCGTGCGGTGGAAGGTCACGGCGACGAAGGCGGCCTGGGCGGCCTCGTCGGAGGCGAGGGCCTCTTCGAGGAAGGTGAGCTGGTCCCCGTCGGTCGGGGCCTCGGAGTCCAGCACCACCAGGAAGAGGTCCCCCAGGGTCTGGCTGTACCAGGCCCCGGTGCCGGGCAGGGGGGCGTAGGCGTAGGCGTAGGGGTACTCGCCGTCGTGGTTGCCCCGCACGACCAGCACCGGCCGCGTGGTCACCAGGCCGGAGGCGTCCAGGGGGGCGAACCACTCGTTGTCCCAGTCCGGCAGCCGGCCGCCCTCCTGGACGATGTCCCCCACGGCGACCAGCAGGTCCGGGTCTTCGGGGGACATGAGGTCCAGGTGGCGGCTCAGCAGCTCGGGGCTGAGCTGGTTGTCTCCCCACCAGCCGATGCGGAGGGGCTCGCCGGGGGCGGGGGTGGTGGTGTGGGTGTGGACCTCCGTGGTCAGGGTGCCGCTCTCCACCCGGTAGTCCAGGTCCTGTCCGGGGGGCAGGCCGGACACCGTCGCCAGGTGGACGTAGCGGTCGTCGTCGACCTCGGTGGTCGTGACGGCGGCGGCTTCGAAGGAGGCCGTGGAGTTGGACCTCCACCAGAGGCTGTTGGAGGTCCAGGGGGCGTCGGTCTCCCAGAGCACGGCGGTGCCGTCGGTCCGCGCCTCGGTGAGCAGGGGACCCTTGGTGAGGCTCGGGGTGCTGGGGACCTCGGGCCGCAGGACCAGGCTCAGGCCGTCGGCGTAGCTGTCGTGGATCTCGCCCGCCCGCCAGGTGCCCTCCACGGAGACGGTGAGGGTGCGGGTCCCCCCGGGGAGCAGGCCGTGGACCTCTCGCAGCCGCCACACGTCGTCGCCGGCCACGAGCGTCGCGAGCTGGGTGAGCGCGGCTCCGCTGTCGTCCCGTGCCTCGAGGACCAGCCGGACCTGGTCGTCCCAGTCCCGGGTGTGGAAGTCGCCGGCCGGAGCCCCGTTGCGCAGCCAGCCCCTCAGGGTGACACCGACCTCTCCCCGGTCGAGGTCCGCGGCGGAGAACCCCAGGGCAAGCAGGTCGAGCTCCTGGGAGGCCACGCACTCCGACGTGCCCCCGGCGAGGCTCAGGTGGCCGCTGTGAGGTGCCACGGAGCTGAGCCCATCGAGCAGCCCGCAGGTGCCCTCGGACACGCTCCAGGCGCTGCCGAGCCCGCCTTCGAAGCCGCCGTCCGCGATCAGCTCCTGGTCGTAGGGGGCGGGGAGGTCACCGGCCGTGCCGCTTCCGCTGGCGGTGGCCAGGTCCACCTCGCGGGACGGCCAGGTGGGCAGGGTGTCGGTGGCCGTGCCGCTGTGCCATGGATCATCGGCCGGGGGTGCCGACGCGGGGCCGGTGCAGGCGAGAGTCCACAGGGTGAGCACAGCCCAGGATAGCCTCTCGCCGACCTGGAAGCAAGCCCTCCGCCAAGCTCCCGGGCGTAGGCGGTGTCAGCGCGTGATCTTCCAT
>CAZCVP010000095.1:0-28203 GCA_964501915.1 uncultured Enterobacterales bacterium | reverse complement strand
GGCCAACCTGCGGTCTCGGCGACCATCGAGCGCACCGGGCCGGAGGCCCTGTCAGACGACCAGCCCGATCCCCGTGCACGTGGACGAGCACGCTCCACGACGCCCGATTCACCGCACGCTGATAGAGCAGTTCGAGGGCTGCAGGGGCGCTGAGATCCTGGGACAAGGCCTCGTTGAGGGCCCTCTCGATGGCGTGGGCCAGGACGCAGATGTCCACGTGGGAGCGACGCTTCGGCCGTCAGCCGTGAGGAGCGTGGTCCCAGGAGCCCGCCCTTGCTAACGTCGAGGACGTTAGCTATACTAACGGCGTGAACGTTAGCAATCGAAACGACGCCCTGCTACGCGGCGAGCTGGCGCGCGGGGTCCTACCCCACCTCGACCGCCTGGCGAGGGCGGCGCGCGTCTTCGCGGTCGACTTCGGTCTGCCGGCGCTTCCGAGCCAACCGGGCATCCTCCTCGTCCGTGGCGCGCGGCAGTACGGCAAGAGCACCTGGCTGGAGGGTCAGGTCCGGCGAACCCTCGAGACAGCGGGCCCGGGGAGCGCGCTCCTGCTCAACGGAGACGCACTTCGCGACGGGGACGCGCTGCGGGAGGCCATGCTCGAGCTGGTACCGCTGTTCTCCTCTCGCGCCTCCCTCCACCGACTCTTCATCGACGAGATCACCGCGATCCGTGGCTGGGAGCGGGTGCTGAAGCGGCTCGTCGACGACGGTGACCTCGAGGGCGTGCTGGTGGTCACTACCGGCTCCCGTGCCACCGATCTGCGCCGCGGCGCCGAGCTGCTTCCCGGCCGCAAGGGGCGGATCGCGCGCACGTCGTGGCTGTTCACGCCCATCCCCTTCGCCGAATTCGTCCGGGTGTGCGGCGACGACGTGGGTGATCGCGCCGTCGAGTCCTACCTGCTGTCTGGCGGAAGCCCCGTCGCGCTCGGCGAGATCGCCTCGACCGGGCGGCTGCCCGAGTACGTGCTGGAGACGGTGCGCGACTGGATCCACGGCGAGTGCGCCCGGTCCGGGCGCAACCGGCCCTCGCTCATGGCCGTCATGGAGACCGTCCTGCGCCGGGGCGGGACTCCGGTGGGGCAGGCGCGGCTGGCCCGGGAGGCAGGGCTCGCCAACAACACCGTGGCGGCCGGGTACGTCGAGTTGCTCGCCGACCTGATGGTGCTGGGGACCTCCCATGCCTGGGATGCATCCTCCGGCGTCGCGCTGCGCAGAAAGCCCGCGAAGTTCCCCTTCGTCAACCTGCTGGCCGCGGTCGCGTGGGACCCCGCCGCGCTACGCTCCGTCGATGACTTCCTGGCGCTGGACGCCCCGCGCCAGGGCGTCTGGAAGGAGTGGCTGGTGGCCCAGGAGCTGTGGCGTCGGGCCGCCATCGCGGGCTCACCCAGTCCGGAGGTCCTCCTGCACTGGCAGAGCAAGACCCACGAGATCGACTTCGTCGTGCCCCCGGGCGGCTTCATCGAGGTGAAGCGGGGCCGCTCCTCGCCGCTCGACTTCCGCTGGTTCAGCCGGGTCTTCCCCGGGGACCGCCTCGAGGTGGTGGGGTCCCGCAGCTACGAGTCGGCGGCGGTGCGCGGGGTCCCGCTGGCCGACTTCCTCTCACGGCCGGCCGTGACGGGCGCGGCTGAGCGGGTCGACTGACAGCGGCGAGCGCGGTCGGGGCTGGGGGTGGCTCCCGATCGGCCATCCCCTACATGACTCCCCCCACCGACCCGACCTCACAGGGCCCCGGCCCCGACCCGAGCACGATGTGCCAGTCCGCCGCCTCCCGGATCTCCTCCGCCGCGGTCTCCCGCGCCGGCTGGACCCGGAGCTCGTCCTTGCGGGCGACGCGCTTGACCTCGCCGAGCTCGATGACCTCGCCATCGAGCGAGGCCTCGAGCACGTCGGCCGGCTGCAGGGACCTCACCCGCTCCCAGGCCGGCGCACCCAGGGAGAGCCCCACGAAGGGGTGCCCGGAGATGTCGAGGGAGAGGTAGACCTCCGTGAGGTCGGCCTCGGTGGCCACCACCTCACCGCCGCGGCGGCGAATCTCGAGCACGCCGGGGGCCGTGAGCAGGGCGGGAATGGCCGTCGCGTCGTCGGGCAGGCCGGGCAGGGTCGCCTCCAGGCGCACCGTGTCCCCCGTGACGTCCAGCAGGACGTCGCCCAGGCCGATGGTCCGGGCTCGCTGATCGATGCGCTGGGCCCAGGCGTCCGGGCAGGAGGAGACGACCTGTAGGGTCACCCGCTCCCCCGTCGGAGCCCGCCCCACCCAGCCGAACACGAACAGGACCCCCGCCGACAGCAACAACAGGGCGGCGAAGGCCGCGGGCAAGGCGATCAACCTGGTGCGGGGGTCGGACCTCGATGTCGACATCTTCGCCACCTAACCGAGCCGTATGATGGGCCATCGCCAGGCCCCCCCCTTCCACCGACAGCTCCGAGGTCGTCGTCGTCGAGGCGGCGTCCACGGCCCTGACCGTGCAGGGAGAGACCGCGGTGGCCGCGAGTGGGGACACCGCCGTCGCCCCCACCGCCGAGGAGTCCACCGCCCTGGAGCTGCGGCATGCCATCGGCGGCATGCTGGACGCCAGCATCGAGGCCTACGGCGACGTGGTCCGGGCGCTGGGCTGCGACCTGACCCAGGTCTCCGAGGACATGGCGGACCTGGAGTGGCTGGCCGGCACCGCCGAGCTCCTGGAGAACGAGACGGCCTACCGAGCCGCGGTGGAGCGGCTGGCCTGGTGGGACGGCTTCCTGGCCCAGCTCCCCTTCCCCCGCCTGCTCTCCGAGGGCCGCCAGGCGGAGCTCGACGCCGCCTGGGCGGAGCGGGCCCGAGCCCGCCTCTACGCCCGCGACCACGCCCTCCAGCACCACCAGGAGCGGGTGGCCGAGGAGCTCGGCCGTCCCGACCTGGACGAGGAGCAGCGCGAGGAGCTCTTCCGCATCCACGAGGGACCGGAGGACCACGAGTGGCGGGTGGACCCGGAGCCCTTCATCCAGGCCGCCCTGGACGCCCTGCCGCCACCGCCCACGGTGGTGCCGATCACCCGGGAGGACATCGACCCCACCACGTCCTTCGCCGGCTTCAACGCCGTCGAAGCGATGCGCAACCACCCCGCCCTGGGTCCGATGGCGCTGAGGATGGACGACACCCTCGCCGAGGTCCTGCGCTCGCAGCACAAGATGAGCCGCCGGGTGGCCCTGAGCCACGCCCGCATGCTCACCGGCATCTTCTGGATCGCCCTGCGGCGGGCGATGA
The DNA here is from genome assembly GCA_964501915.1 of uncultured Enterobacterales bacterium. Taxonomy (GTDB): domain Bacteria; phylum Myxococcota_A; class UBA796; order UBA796; family CAJQPC01; genus CAYFPX01. The sequence goes on along the minus strand of CAZCVP010000095.1, from coordinate 24,957 downwards.
CGGCGGGCAGCACCAAGCTCGCGACCTCGATCACGCTGGTGCTGGCGACCCAGAACGGCGAGGTCCAGGAGACCTTCACCAAGGAGCTGCTGCGGAGCTGGATCCACTACGTGGAGACCCTGCCCACCGACCGGCGGAGCCTGGCCTCCCGGCTGCCGCTCATCGGCCGCCTGTTCGGCGGGGGGTCGGCACCGGCTCCGAAGGGCCTGGAGGGACCGCAGGCGAAGCGGCTGACGGCGAAGGATCCCGCAGAGTGAGCAGGGCGCCGAGTGCCAGCAGTGCGGACACGGTGGTCACGCCCCACTGGGAGGCATGGAAGTAGGCGAAGGGCACGTCGCGCAGCAGCACCAGCGGCACCGCGCCCACCGCGACCGAGAACCCGGCGAGCCAGGCCGTGGCCGACCGGCCCCGGGCCGCTCCCAAGGCACAGGCCTGCGCCAGGGGGACGGCGACGAAGTAGTGGTGCCAGCCCGGGCGCAGGACCAGCGCCAGGGCGACCACGACCGCCACCGGGATCCAGGTCTCGTCCAGGTCCTCGCGGCGCAGCCAGCGCACCAGGAGCACCAGGAGCACCACCACGCCGAGCACCTCCAGCACCGCCGCACCCGCCTGGCCCAGGTCGAAGAGCAGCGGCGCGGGGTCCTCGGGCACCCCCGCGTGACGTCCGTCCGCGAACCAGCGCACGAGGCTCGGGCCGAGGGCCTGGCCCCCGAGGGCCGTGACCTCGGGACCGACCGGCGCGACGAGTACCCGCTCGAAGAAGGCCCCGGCCGACCGGCCCAGCACCACCAGCGGCAGGAGCGCCCCCAGCCCGACCGCCCAGGCCACCGTCGCGACCGAGCGTCGCCAGCGACGCCGGGCCAGCAGCGCCGCGGTCCAGGCGAGGGGGTAGACCTTGATCCCAGCGGCCAGGCCCAGCAGGGGCGCCGTCAGGCGATGGCGCGTGGTGAGCGCCCACAGGGCGGGCACCGTGAGCAGCAGCGAGATCTGTCCCCACCGCACACAGTGCCACACGGGCAGCGACAGGCCGACCAGCCCCGCCGCTGCCAGCAGGCGCCAGCGGCGCTCCCAGCCCCCGAGGGCACGGGCACAGAGGGCCACCAGCCAGGCGGCACAGGCCAGGTTGGCCAGGGTCCAGACCCCCAGGGCACGGTCCAGGGCCAGCCAGCCCAGCGGCGCCAGGACCACCGCCGCCAGCGGCGGGTAGAACCAGCGCTCGGCCAGCTCGATCGGCGGCTCGCGCATCGCCACGGCCTGGCGCCAGAAGACGTGCTCGAAGTCGCAGGCGTAGGCCCCGCAGTGATCGATGGCCACGGCCAGGATCGGGCCCAGGACCGGCAGGCAGCGCAGCAGCACGAAGCCCAGCGCCAGGGCCAGGACGACGGCGGTGAGGCGTGGCTGCACGGTCCTTCCGAGGGAGAGCGACGCGGTCAGCGCCGGCGACGCCACCCCACCAACCCGGCGAGGATCGCCCAGCCCCAGCTCGCTGCGCCGGGCACGACAGAGCAGGCCTGCTGCACGCCGGCGGTGGCCTCGTCGGGCAGGTCGCCGCGGCTGCCGCAGCCGCTGGAGCGCTCGTCGTCCCCGCCGGCCCGATCCCCGCAGCCGCCGATCCCGGCGGTGCCCGGTCCCGGGTCGGTGGTGCCGGAGTTGCACTCCGTGTTGGCCGCGCCCTGGCTCGGCGCTCCGCAGACCCCCCAGTCCACCCCGTGGTCGTCGGTGTCGGCGCCGTCCGGGTAGCGGGCGATGCTCTCCCCGTCCGAGGCCTCCGGCGCCAGGGTCGTGGCGACGTCGCCGCTCTCGTCCTCCAGCAGGTCGTCGTTGGTCTCGCCGTAGATCACCGCGTCGACGAGCACGCCCTCGCAGTCGAAGAGGCGCACGCCGTCGCCACCGGTGCCGTTGCCGAGGTCGATGTCAGCGACCAGGTCGACCGTGCCCGCGAGCTCCCCACCGATCACCAGCAGCCCACCCGCGGCGAGCTCGGTCTGGGCCGGGAAGGTGTACTGGTGGGACCAGGAGCTCTTGGCGGCCTCCAGCGTCCAGCGATCCAGGCGCACGGCCTCGTCGCCGGCGTTGTGGAACTCGACCCACTCCGCCCCGCCGTCCGAGCCCGCCGGGTCGCTGACCAGCTCGTTGAGACGGACGACGTCGTGTCCCGCCACGTCGCAGACGTACTCGGCGTTCGGGGCCCGAGGGGTGCACTCCTCGGCAGCGGTCACCCAGAAGTCCAGGCCGGACTGGTCCGTGTCGCCTGCGTCGACCTTGCGAGCCAGGCACTCGTCGATCCCAGGCGTGGCCCCCAAGGAGGTGGCGGTGAGGCCCTGGTCGTCGGTCCAGCCGTCGTCGTTGGGAGAGCCGTAGATCACCGTGTCGGCCACGCCGTCGGCGCACCAGAGGCGCACGGCGTCGCTGTTGCTGCCCGCCCCTCCCAGGGAGAGGGCGATCACCTGGTCGACGTCGGCCATGCCCTCGGGGCCGACGAGGAAGAAGCCCTCGGCCTCGACGGTGCCCACCAGCTCCACCGGCGTGCGGTAGCTGGAGGTGCCCCAGGTCAGGCCCCAGCCCGTGAGGTCCACCGGATCGAGGCCGGGGTTGTGCAGCTCCAGCCACTCCTGGCCGGCGTCGTCGCCGTCGGGGTTGGAGATGAGCTCGTTGATGCGCACCAGGGTGTCGCAGGTGGCCGAAAGACCGGTGTCGAGACCGGTGTCCAGGCCCGTGTCCTCGCCGGTGTCCACAGGATCGACGCAGGTGTTGGGCTCGCCGAGGGAGGGGGTGGTGTCCTTGCAGAAGTCGACGGCGCTGTCGGCGGTGTCGACGCCGGCGGCGACGCGGGCGATGGCGGCGGCGGCGCCCGGCTTGGGGGCGAGCTGTGCCGCGGGGGCCGGGACGTCGGCGTCGTCGGGGAGCGCGTCGTCGTTGTTGGTGCCATAGAGCACCGTGTCCACGACGGCCTCGCTGCAGACCAGCCGCACGCCGTCGCCGTTGCTGCCGGCGTTGCCCAGGTCCAGGGTCTCGCCTTCGCCGAGGGCCTGGTCGACGGGTCCGGTGACCTCGGGGTCGGCCAGGACGTAGACCGAGCCCGCCTCGATCACGCCGGTCAGCGGGAAGGACCTGTCGAAGTCCCCCTTGGCCCGCTCGATCACGCAGGTCGAGAGGTCGGCGGAGGCCGTCCCCGTGTTGTAGAGCTCGAGCCACTCCTGGCCGGCGTCGGTGCCGGAGGGGGCGGGAAGGACCTCGTTGATGCGGACGTCCGCCACATCCTGGGCCGGAGCCACAGCGACGAGAGAGAGCGCGAGCAGCATGCCGGGTCCTCTAGGAGGGTGAGCGGCATTGTGGACCGAGTCCGGCGCCGCGACGTGTTTTCAGGTGCTTGTGGGAGGAAGGAGGGTGCTGTAGCACCCGACCGACGAGCGGAAGTGCTTGGAAGCACATGAGCAAGCTGGACGACGGGAGCAATGTCGCTCACCCTCCTAGCAGGCGGCGTATCCTACCCGACAGCGCCTCCGCCCGCGGCCGCCGGGATCAGTCGAGGTGGTCGTAGCTCGGCTTGCGGGTGCCCAGCTTGTAGGCCCCACCCAGCACCAGCAGCAGCACCAGGATGCCGGGAGCGAGGAAGACGGGCCGGTACTTGAAGGCGTAGACGCTCCAGTCCAGGAAGCTCACCGGGTGGGCTCCACCACCCGGCCCGCCGAAGGTCGTGGCCCCCAGCACGTGCTCCAGGGCCGCGGCCATCGCCTCCGACTCCGAGGCCTTGCCGATCACGTAGGTGGTCATCAGCCCCTGGTCGTAGGGCGTCACGCCCACCTGGACCGCGAGGTCCGTGACCCCCGACAGGGAGTAGACCGGGGAGACCCGGTCGTCGGGCGAGGTCGGCACCGAGCGCACGCTCCCGACCTCGATGGAGCCGAGGACCCGAGCCTTCAGCTCCTCCTGCTTGCCGTCGAAGCTGTAGTCATCGACCCGGCCGACCCAGGCCCCCTGCTGGCAGGCCAGCAGCAGGGCCGTCTCGCCCTCCGGGTAGGGGCGGATCGCGACCCAGCAGAGCTCCTTGTCGATCTTGCCCTGGCCGACCTTGGCGCCGAGCTCCCGCACCGGTCCCAGCTCCTGGACCAGCGGCAGGCGCCACCCGTCGGGCAGCGTGCTGGAGAACCCGGCCTCGCTGACGAGGGGGGCGTAGCGATCCGCGAGGTCGACGGGACCCTTCTCCTGGGACAGCGCCTCGTCCCAGGTGGCCAGTCCGCGGCGCACGCGCGACGCATTGCGCTTCAGCCCGATCGACCGGACGTGGGCCACCTTGCCGCGCACGGTGAAGGAGCGCTGATGCAGCACCGCGGTGTCCTTGCCCCGGTGCTTGTAGTGCACGACCGCCACCCCGGTGGGCCGTCCGTCGATGGTCTCGACGCCGGTGCTGACCACCTCTGGCTCGGTGTGCCCCCCGACCTCGAGCCCGCGCATCGCGAGCTGGGCCCAGGCCTCGGTGGCGGCCTCGGAGGGCTCCACCTGGAAGTTGCTGGAGGTGATCTGGATCTGCGTCGTGTTGGCGTCGTCGAGGGCGTCGAGATCCCAGTCGGACCAGCGGGGCACGGTCCAGCCCTCGGGGAGCTCCACGTTGAGCCCCAGGTCCGCCATGTACATCGGCTCGACTTCGTCGCCCGCGTGGGCGGGCGCCAGGCCGAGGGCGCAGAGCAGCAGTCCGGTGGTCATTCTTCGCCTTCCTCGGCAGGGGTCTCTTCCACTTCCCAGCGCCAGCTCCGGGCCCAGGTCGGCAGCCGAGCCGCCACCGCAGAGGTCGGCGGCTTCCCAGCCGGAGCCAGGGGACGCTCGACGGTCGGTGTGGGCGGGACATGCGTGCCCGACCAGGGTCTCTCGGTTCGCTTCGAAGACATCCCCGTCGCCTAACTCAGGGTGCCCCGCAGCACCTCCACCTGCCGGACGACCTCGCTCCAGGCCGTCCCCCCCATCGACCGGCGACGCTCCGCGGCACCCGCGGGGTCGAGCCAGTCGAGGGCGTCGGCCTCGAAGGACGGGTGGTGGTCCTTCAGCACCGCGAGATCCAGGGCCGAGAAGTCGCTGTCCCGCGCCTCGCACCACTTCACGAGGGAGCCCGAGACGTGGTGGGCCTCGCGGAAGGGCACGCCCTTGCCGGCCAGGTAGTCCGCCAGCTCCGTCGCCAGCAGGAAGTCCCCCTCCAGCCGAGCCCCATAGGGGTCGAGCACGGTCAGCGACGACCACATGCCGGCCATCACCGAGACACAGGCCGTGGTGGTGGACACCGCGTCGAACAGGGCCTCCCGGTCCTCCTGGAGGTCCCGGTTGTAGGCGAGCGGCAACCCCTTCTCCATCGTGAGCAGCGCCACCAGGTCACCGTGGACCCGGCCCGCCTTGCCCCGAACCAGCTCCGCCGCGTCCGGGTTGCGCTTCTGGGGCATGATGCTCGAGCCGGTGGCCCAGGCTTCGGACATGCGCACCAGCCCGAACTCCGGGGCCGACCACAGGACCAGCTCTTCGGCCATGCGGCTGAGCCGGGTCATCGCGATGGCACACACCCCGGCCACCTCCGCGAGGTGGTCCCGGGCCGAGACGGCGTCCATCGCGTTGTCGAGCACCCGAGAGAAGCCCAGCAGCTCGGCGGTGCGCTGCCGGTCGATGGGGTGGGGCGTGCCGGCCATCGCGCAGGCTCCGAGGGGACTCCGGTCGACCCGGTCCAGCGCACCCGCGAGCCGCTCCCGATCCCGGCCCAGGGCCCAGGCGTGGGCCAGCAGGTGGTGGCCGAGCCAGATGGGCTGGCCCCGCTGCAGGTGGGTGAACCCCGGGATGAGGGTCCGTCCGTCGGACTCGATCCGATCCAGGAGCACAGCGATCAGCCGGGTGAGCTGGGCGTCGAGGTCCGCGAGCCGGCCCTTGAGCCACAGCCGCACGTCGGTGGCGACCTGGTCGTTGCGCGAGCGTGCCGTGTGGAGCTTGCCGCCCACGGGCCCGATCCGCTCGATCAGCCGGGCCTCGACGGCCATGTGCACGTCCTCGTGCTCCAGGGACGGCTGGAAGGTGCCCTCGCGCGCCTCCTGGAGGATCGCGGCGAGCCCTGCACGCAGCGCAGCTCCCTCCTCCACCGAGAGCAGACCGACCTCCTCGAGCATCGTGGCGTGGGCCACCGAACCCCTCACGTCCTCTTCGAGCATCGCCAGGTCCACGCCCAGCGACTCGGAGAACCGCAGCATCTCCTCGGCGGGGCCGCCGCCGAACCGTCCATCCCAGAGTGCCATGGTCCTGCTGCTATCCCGCAGGACCGCCGCCCCCCAAAGAGCCGGGCGAGATGGCATGCTCAAGTCCGCCCCTCGCCGCGCCGATGGGACCAGAGGACTCCCGCACGCCATGCCCCGGCCCGCCGAACACCTTCGCAAGCGCATCGAAGCGCCGCTCTACGCCTGCATCCACCGGAACTGGGGGGAGGAGGACGCCTCCGTCCCCTGGCTGGACCGGGAGCGCCTCAACCTCCTGGCCAGCAACTGGCTGAGCAACGAGCAGGACCACGCCCTCGACGTCACCCTGCCGGAGCGGACCCACCCGATCCTGGTCACCCTGACGGTCCTCGAGGCCTACGACGGCGCCCGCAACCCCTTCGGCATCGGCGTGCTGCACGTCTGCAGCTACCGGGTCCCCCGCTACAAGGACGTCGTGGCCCTCGACAGGCTGCTGACCAGCATCGACCCCGCCCACCGGATCCCCGAGATCAGCGGGCCGATCAGCTACAGCGGCCGCGCCGACATCGTGGACGCCCTCCGCGGGCACCTGCGCGGCCGCTCGGGCAGCAACGAGTCCGGCTCGTCGGAGCCGCCGAGCCAGCCCGGTCGCGACCGCATCGTGGTCGCCGACGAGCTGCTGGCCACGCCGGTCTACGCCCCGGGAGACCCGCCCAGCCTGCTGATCCGCTTCGCCGGCGCCGACGCGCTGCGGGCGGCCCTCCGCCACGGCCCCACCTGGTTCCGCCTGGCGGTGCGCAGCGTGCCCGGCCTGGAGGTCATGGACCGGATCCAGATCGTCCTGCAGCTCCCCGATGGGGTGATGATCCAGGCCCAGGCGACGGTGTTGAAGGTCCGGCGGGGCTGCGCCTTGGGCGGGGCTGCGCCTTGATCCAGGCGAGCGAGGTGCCGGCCTGGGCGCTGGCGAAGCTGGGGACGATCCGGGACTGATCGGTCCCCTCAGCGCCGCTCGCGCTTCTTGAACTCCGGCTGCCCCTGCTGGCGACGTCGCTCGGCGACGGTCTTGTTGGGCAGGCCGTAGATCTGCATGAAGCCCGCCGCCGCGGTGCGGTCGAAGGTGTCGCCCTCATGGTAGGTCGCCAGGCCCTCCTCGTAGAGGCTGAAGGGGGAGCGCCGGCCGGTGATCCGGGCCAGGCCCGCGCTGACGCGGATCCGCACCTCGCCGGTGATGGTGCGCTGGGACTCCTCCACGAAGGCCTGCAGCGCCTCCCGCAGCGGGCTGAACCACTGGCCGTCGTAGATCAGGTTGGCGAAGTCCTGGCTGACCTTGCGCTTGTAGTTGAAGGTCGCCCGGTCCAGGCAGCAGCGCTCCAGCTCGGTGTGGGCCATGTGGACCAGCGTGGCGGCCGGGGCCTCATAGATCTCGCGGGACTTCAGGCCCACGACCCGGTTCTCGACCATGTCGATGCGACCCACGCCGAAGTTCCCGCCCAGGTCGTTGAGGTACTCCAGCATCTCGACTCCGCCCATGGGACGGTCGTCCAGCGCCACCGGGATGCCCTGGTCGAAGGTGAGCTTGATCTCCACCGACCCCCGGGGGGCGTGGGACGGGTCCTTGGTCATCTGCCAGGCGTCGGGAGGCGGCTCGGCCCAGAGGTCCTCCATCTCACCGCACTCGATGGCGCAGCCCCAGATGTTCCGGTCGATCGAGTAGGGCTTGGCCCTGGTGACGGGGATCGGGATGCCGCGCTCCACCGCGTAGTCCACCTCGTCCTCCCGGGTGAGCAGCTCCCAGGTGCGCAGCGGCGCGATGGTCTCGAGCTGGGGCGCCAGGGCCATCTGGGTGACCTCGAAGCGGACCTGGTCGTTGCCCTTGCCGGTGCAGCCGTGGGCCACGGCGGCGGCCCCGTGCTCGAGGGCCACCTCGACGAGGCGCTGGGCGAGCAGCGGGCGTCCCAGGGCCGTGTGCAGGGGGTAGACCCCTTCGTAGACCGCGGAGGCCATCACAGCCGGCCAGATGAACTCCTCGACGAAGCGCTCACGCAGATCGTCCACGACCGCGTGGCTGGCGCCGGTGGCCAGGGCCTTGGCGCGGATGCCGCTGAGGTCCTCGTTCTGCCCGAGGTCGCCCGTGTAGGCGATGATCTCCGCGTCCCCGTGGTTCTCCTTGAGCCAGGGGATCATCACGGACGTGTCGAGGCCGCCGCTGTACGCGGTGACGATCTTCATGCACCCTCCTGAAGGGCTCGAATCTCTTGGACGAGCTCTGTGATGCGGGCCGTGTCGGCGGGCGCCACGAAGACCGTGTCGTCCCCGGCGACCGTGCCCAGGATGTTCTCGTTGTCCCAGGAGTCCAGGAAGGCCGCCACGCCCTCCGCTCGCCCCTGCATGGTCCGGATCACCACCAGGGAGTCGTTGTGGCGGACCGTCAGGACCTCCATGCCCACCACCCGGCGCAGGGCGTCCACGTAGACCGCCGAGCGGTCCAGCATGTAGGCGGGTCCGTGGGCCGTGTTGCGCCGGACGACGCTCAGGTCCCGCAGGTCCCGGGACAGGGTGGCCTGCGTGCAGGAGATGCCCTGGGCCTCCAGCAGCCCGACCAGCTCCTCCTGGGAGCCGATACGATGCGCCTGGACAAGTCGCTTGATCATCAAGCGTCGGCGTTCTCGCGCGGTCATGAGGCCGGGCATATACGGCGTTCTGCATAAGTATGCAAACCCACCCCGGTCATGAGGACGCTCGATGAAGATGGGCAACGGCTGGCGCTTCGTGGTCGGCGTCAGCAAGGGCTTCAAGAAGGGGGACTGGTTCCCCGACCGGGTCCTGGGTCCGTCCAGCGAGGCCCCCGGTGGCACCCACCACGAGCTACCCCGGGGCGGCCTCCTGAAGCGCCTGCGCGGGGAGCTGGACTGGGTCATCCACTCCGTCCACCGGGTGCCCCTGCGTGGCCTGGAGCGCCCCGTCCGCCTGCTGCACCTGACCGACGTGCACATCCGGGACAGGACACCCCGGCTGGACCGGCTCTGCGAGCTGGTCTCCGGCCTGACCCCCGACGCCATCATGCTCACGGGGGACATCGTGACCCGGGGGTGGTCGGAGGCCGCCGCCCACCAGTTCCTCGGTGCCCTGCCCGAGGCGCCCCTCGGTCGCTACGCCGTGATGGGCAACTGGGAGCACTGGGGCGACGCCACGCCCGAGATCTGGCGCCCGGTGCTCGAGCAGCACGACGTGAGGCTCTTGCGGGACGAGTCGCTCGACCTCGGTCCCTTCCACCTCGCGGGCACCGAGGACCTGCTCGCCGCCGAGCCCGACGTCGCCGCCGCCCTGGGCGGGCTTCCCCCCGACGAGCCGGTCGTGGTCCTGACCCACTCCCCGGGGTTGTTCCCCGAGCTCGCCGGCCGGCCCGTGGACCTGGTGCTCGCCGGTCACAGCCACGGCGGCCAGCTCCGCCTGCCGCGGCTCGGAGCGCTCTTCGTGCCCACGGCCACCGGGCCCTATGTCGCGGGCTGGTACGAGCGGGACGGGACCTGGCTCTTCGTGAGCCGGGGGGTCGGCTGGTCCATCGCGCCGGTCCGCCTCTGGTGCCCACCCGAGGTGGCCGAGCTGCACCTGCTACCGGCCTGACCCGGGTCAAGGCGCGTGGTAGCGTCCGCCCATGCCCGCAACACCCCGCCTGGCCGCGTGCACCCTGCTCGCGGTGTCCCTGCTGGCGACCGGCCCCGCCGCGGCCGGCGACAGCGCGATCAGCACCGTGCACCAGACCCTGTCAATGCCCGAGGTCGAAGGCCTGCTCGACGCGATGATGCTCACCCACGAAGGCGTCCCGGCCCCCGCCGACGGACCCGCCTGGCGCATCCAGCTCGCCGGCCACGACGCCGTGCTCTTCCTCGCCGACTGCCTCGGCAGCCAGTGCAGCACGGTCCAGCTCTGGGCCGGCTTCACCCCGAGCCGCGAGGTCGCCCTCGAGGAGCTCAACGCCTGGAACCGCACCCACCGCTTCTCCCGGGCCTATGCCCGAGAGGACGGCACGGTGCACCTGGAGAGCGACCTGGACCTCTCCGGAGGTACCCCCATCGAGGCCGTGGTGGAGTTCCTCCGCACCTACCGCGCCAGCCTGCAGACCTTCACGACGACCCTGACCGCCGAGTAGTCGCGTGTCCCTCGCCCTGGCACTGTGGGTGATGCCCGGCTGTGGCCTGGTCATCTACGCCCCGGAGCGTCCGGAGCCCTGGGACTCCTGGGACACCGGCCGGTGGTGGGACACCGGGGACACCGAGGACACCGAGGACACCGAGGACACCGAGGACACCCAGGAAGACACCGGGCCGGAGCCGGAGCCGGCCTACAGCCAGCCCCGCCGGCCCTGGATCGAGGCCGGCCGGACCGCGTCCTGCCTGCTCGACGCCGACGGCGAGGTGAGCTGCTGGGGAGACGACACCCACGGGCTGGTCAGCGCCGTGCCCGAGGGACCCTGGGACCACCTGGCGATGGGCGACGAGCACGCCTGTGTGCTGGGCCGGCGAGGAGGAGCCACCTGCTGGGGCCGAGACGAAGCCGGGCAGGCGACCCCCCCGGAGGAGGGCACCTGGCGCTGGCTGGGGGCCGGGGCGGACCTCACCTGTGGCGCAGATCGCCGGTCGGGTCTCGCCACCTGCTGGGGAGACACGGCCCACCTCACGAACACGGTGAGCCTGCCGTTCTCGGTCGTCGAGCCCGGCGCCAAGGAGGCCTGTGGACTCGACACCGAGGGCGACCTCCACTGCTGGTCGGGCGGGAGCTTCACCGAGCCCGTCGGTGACCACAAGCGCCTGGGCGTGGGCCGCGGCTACGCCTGTGCCATCCGCGGTGCGGGCGGCATCGACTGCTTCGACCTCACCGGTCTCGACGCCGACCACGGCCAGAGCACCGACGAGCCCGCCGGAGGGAGCTTCGCCGAGCTGGGTGTCGGAGCGACCCACGCCTGTGTGCTCGATGACGCGGGGACCCTCACCTGCTGGGGCAACACCGAGGACGGCCGCAGCGACACACCGGAGGGGGCCTTCGTCCAGGTGAGTGCCGGGGGGCAGCACACCTGTGCCATCGACGCGGGCGGCGCCCCCACCTGTTGGGGCATCGAGGACGGGAGCGAGGACGACCATGGGCAGGTCCGTGACACACCGTAGGTCCCTGCCGTGGGTGATGGCCTGGGCCGGCCTGGTCTCCTGGTCGGCGTGGGCCCAGGAGGCGCCGACCCCTCCCGAGGAGGAGCCGGCCGCGGAGGAGGGCGAGACCGCGGCGGGCGAGGTCCCGGAGGAGCCCACCGTGCCGCCGGAGCTGGCGGCCGAGCTGGAGAAGCTCCAGAACTCCCTCGACCGGCCCTGGCTCCCCGAGGAGGCTCCGTCCAACCCGGCCAAGCCGGCGGAGCTGCCGCTCAATGCCCTCGTGCTCCCGGAGGCCACGGCCGAGGCACCCGCGGACCCCGACGCGATCGACGAGGGCCTCTCGGACCCGGAGGAGCCCACCGAGGGGCCGCCACGCGACCCGACCCGGACGCTGGCCGTGGCCGCCTCGGGGATCTGGTTCACCCTGACCAGCGCCGAGCTCGCGGGCACCCTCGCCTACCACTGGTCCGACGGCTCGCCCGAGGCCGGGTGGACCGCGGCGGTCCTCGGTGCGCCCGCGGGCATCGGGGGCGCCGTCGCCTACAACCGCCTCACGGAGCCCGCCGTCGACCCGGCCTTCGCGCTCCTGGGCGCCGGCACTCTGGGGGCCTTCACCGGCTACGAGCTGGCGGAGATCGTGCTCGGTCCGGACGGCAAGTCCCTCCGCGAGCGCGCCCTGGCGTGGAGCACGCTGGGCAACCTCACCGGCGCCGCCCTGGCCATCGGCTTCGCCGATCGGGCCCCCCACTACGAAGTCACGGCCGGCGCCATGCTCGGAGCCACTGCGGGCTGGCAGGTGGGCGCCAGCATCGGCAACCTCACCGAGCTGGACTACACCGAGCGCCTGCGGGCCCGCTCGGCCCTGGAGCTGGCCGGCGCCTACACCTTCGGCGCCGGGCTCGGCCTGCTGCACCACAAGGGCCTGGACCTGCCCGAGCCGGCCTGGGTCGGCACCTTCCTCGCCGAAGGGGCCTGGGTCGGGGCCTGGCTGCCGTGGGTGATCTCCAACGAGCCCACCAGCCAGCTCCAGCGAGGCTCGTTCCAGCTCGGACTCGCCGCCGGCTACCTCACCTCGCTGGGGGTCTCCCCCTGGCTCGAGCCCACCCCCAAGCTCATCGCCCTCCAGACCTTGGGGTTCTCCGTGGGCACGCTGATCGGGGTCGGGGTGCCCATCTCCACGCCCATCGAGGGCACGCCCCGGCAGGCCGTGATCCCGATGTTGCTCGGCGGTGTGGGCGGTCAGGTCCTGGGCACCGTGATCGAGCCTCGCTACCACCTCTCTTCCGACGACCTCATCTTCGCGCCCCTCATCACCGCCTGGGCCGGGTACCAGGTCATCGGCTGGAGTCTCTTCGGCGACTCGGCGGGGCTCGGCGGTCGGCGGACGGCGGGGGTCGCCCTGACCACGGCGGGGGTCGGCCTCGGGCTGGCCTGGGGCCTGCCGATGGTCGTCGACCCCACCCCCCAGCAGTCGGTGATGATGCTGAGCGCCGGCCTCTGGGGCACCTGGTACGGCGCCTGGAGCAGCTACCTGCTGGACGCCTCCCCCGCCGGCACCTGGGCCGGCACGCTCACGGCCGGCGACGTGGCACTGCTCGGGGCCACCGCCGTGGGCGCCGTCGGGGTGGAGCCGAGCTGGAGACAGGTCGGCCTGGTGAACGCCGCGGGTGCCGCAGGCGCCGGCTTCGGGGCCCTGGTCGGCGTGCTGGCCTCGCCCGATCCCCGCACGGTGGGCTTCTCGTCGCTGGTGGGCACGACCCTGGGGCTCGCTGGCGGCACCGTCCTCGCCATCGTGCGAGAGCCCGCCGGCAGCTCGAGCACCCTCGTGCTGCCGGGGCTCCGCCGCCCGCGGCTGGGCCGGCTCCCGTTCGTGCTGATGCCGATGGCCGCCCCCTACGTGGACGCCGAAGGCAACACGGGCGTGATGGTCCAGCTCAGCTCCCTGCCACGGGAGGTGCTGGAGTGACGACCCTGCTCCTGCTCACCCTCGGGGCCCTCCAGGCCCAGGAACCCGTACCAGCGGATCCGGCCCCGGAGCCCGTGGCCGAGGCGCCGGCGGAGCCCGCCGACGGGAGGGCTGCCCGAGGCGACCTGTTCGAGCGCTACGGCATGGCGCCCAGCCACGAGGTCGACACGGGCACCGGCCTGCTGGTGACCTACGGGGGCTTCGCGGGCAACTACCTCGGGACCTCCTTCTTCGTGGTCCTCACCGGCAACGACTTCGCCTCCGGCTTCTGGCCGGGCACGCTGCTGGGCACCGCCGGCGCCGTGGGCACCGGCTACTACCTCAAGAGCCGGGACTTCACCCGCGACGAGGCCATGCTCGCCTGGTCGGCCGGCACCTGGGGTGCCTTCACCGGCGTCGAGCTGGCTCGCATCATCATCCCCTCGGACGGACGCCTCGTGTCCCAGCGCACAGCCGCAGCGGGGGCCCTCTCCAACATCGGCGCCACCGGGCTGGCGATGCTCTTCCGCAACCGGGCCCCCGGGGTCGACACCTCGGGCATGCTGCTCGGCGCCGGCGCCTTCGGCTGGCAGGCGGGGGCCGGTCTCGCCCAGGTCCTGGGCCTCGACCCCACCACCGACCGGCGTCTCGTCGCTTCCCTGGAATTGGGTGGCGCCTATGCCTGGGGCCTCGGCGCCTGGACCCTCCAGCGGCTCGGCCTCACCGCCCCTGGGCCCGGTCTCACGAGCTTCTACGGGGCACAGGGCGCCTGGCTGGGGGCCTGGAGCCCCCACCTCTTCCAGACCGGCCCGCTCGATGACCGCCTGAACATCGGCGGAGCCCGCATCGGTGCCGGCGTGGGAGCCGCGGCCGCCCTGCTGTTGACCCCCTTGTCGATCGACCATCCCGATCGGATCGTCGGCCAGAGCCTCGGCTTCTCCCTCGGCACCCTGGTCGGCTTCGGGGTTCCCACCTTCCTCCAGGAGCATCCCACCCGGCGGTCCGAGGCCGCAGGTGTGCTCCTGGGCTCGCTGGGCGGCGAGGTCCTCGGCGGCTGGCTCGCGCCGCGCTTCGAGTCCACGTCCGGCTCCCGGGCCGCCGTGGCCGGCCTGAGCGCCTGGGCCGCCTACCAGGGCATCGGCTGGACCCTGTGGACCAAGCACCACCGCAAGGAGCTCGACAACCAGAGGGAGTACGGCATCACCTCCTTTGCCTTCGGCGCGTCGGAGGCCCTGGCGCTGCTGGCGCCGACCCTGTGGGACATGGAGCCAGTGGACACCTGGACCGCACTCAGCGCCGGAGCCTGGGGCTCGGCCTATGCCAACTGGCTGAGCTTCTCCTTCGAGGCCACCGACGACGTCAACCTGCGCAACATGCTCGTCGCCGGCGAAGTGGCCATGGTGGGCGGTCTGGCCCTCACGCGCTTCAAGGAGCCGAGCCAGCAGCAGCTCATGATGGTCGACGGTCTCGGCCTCGGCGGGGCCCTGCTGGGCGGTCTGGTCGGCATCGCCATCGACGGCGAGCCCAGGACTGCGACGCTGGGGACCGCCGTGGGGGCCACGGTCGGGCTCGCCGGCGGCACCGCCCTGGCCGTGCTCGCTGGCCCCGGCCCGGAGACCGAGGCGCGTGCCGTCCCCTGGAGCCTCGGCCGCCGGGGCTGGCTGGCGAGCCACTCGCCGGTGGTGCCCTCGGTCATGGCCTCCCCGTGGTTCGACGAGGACGGCGGGACCGGCGCCCTCGTACAGCTCACCTTCACCGAGCGGGAGTGATCGAGCGGGATCGGACCCTCAGCCCCCTCCGACCAGGCCCCCGATCACCTGGAGGATGGCGTCGTCGACACCGGCCCGGCTTCGCGGGCGAGGTCGTCCTGAGCTTCCGGGGCGCGGAACTTCAGGGCGACCTTGCCCCTCGATCGAAGCGGTCTGCGCCACCGCTGCTTCCGGTCTCCCACCGCCCGAGGCTCAGAACTTCCACACCTTGAAGACCTCGATGCGGCTCTGGCCGGCGTCGCCCGTGGTGACCTCGACGTGCAGGCTACGGGTCGGGATCCACTCCAGGGCCGCCTCGTACTCGTTCTCCTCGTCGTCGGTGGTGCGGGTGTAGTTGAGGGTCAGGAAGAGGTTGCGGCCCAGGGCCCAGCCGACCTTCACGCCCTCCAGGTGGGCCTCACTGGTCTCGATCTCGATGGTGTCGACGAGGTTGTCGCCCGCCAGCTTCTCCACCTGGCCGGCCACCATGCCCAGGGCGATGTTCAGGTTGTCCCCGGCCCCGCCGCCCTCGGCGGAGGACAGCTCGGTGGTCGGCCGACCGAGGAAGAGGATCGAGACGATGTCCAGCTCCGACCAGCCCCGCTCGCTGTCGAAGCGCATCTGCATCGCCTCCACCGACTCGGTGATGTGGACGGAGATGTCGCCGTAGTTCTGGCTCTCGTGCACGGCGCGGATGTCGAGGGCCGGGTTGGCGATGTCGCTCCCGGCGAAGGTCACCACGCCCTGCTCGATGCCAAAGGTCGTGCCGAGGATCCGGGTGGTGCCCTCGTAGGTCTCCACCGCACCCTCGGCGTAGACGTCCGCGCCCTTGACCCGTGCGTCCACCTCACCCCGCACGAAGGCGTCGAAGACCACCGTCGAGGCGCTGGCGCCCAGGGTGCCGTAGCTGGTGTCCAGGGGCACCTCGACCTTGACCTTGGTGTTGAAGCCCAGGTCGATGGCCGAGTGGATGTCCCACGTCTCCCACACCTCGGGCTCCGGAGGCGGCGGGACCACCGCGACCCAGCCCGGTCGACGGATCTCCACGGCCTCGTCGAGCCGCAGGCCCTCCTGGCCGAGATACGCCCGAGCACCGAGGGCGTAGCGGAACTTGTCCAGCCCGATGTCGCCCTCGAAGACCAGGTCCGGCCAGTCGCCGCTGACGTCGATGTCGCCGGTGAAGGCGGCCTCGATCTCGGTCGTGTCCATCACCCAGGCGAAGTTGGACCCCAGGTGGAGGTCCACGTCGGTGAGACCGTCGAGGCCGACCTGGGCGGTCCCGGTGAGCTGCATCGAGCCGGTCTCCTCGACCCGGCTGGCCCGGTCCTCGCCGATCAGCCCGGACTCGAAGCGCTGGGCGACACGGCTGTCCTCCATACCCAGCCCCTCCTTGACCCGCTGGCCCAGGCCCCGCAGGGCATCTCGAGCGTCGAGGTAGAGCGGCTCGGTGGCCAGGTTGCCGTGCTCGATGCTGAAGTCGGTGTGCTCCAGGACCGCCAGCAGGTCCAGGTCGCTGTAGCGAACCCCCGTCGGCTCGTAGCCCACCACGGCGTCCGCCAGCTCGAAGGACACCACCGGGTCCGGCGCCACCACGCTGCCGGTCACCTGGCCCAGGATCTCCAGGCTGCCCTCCGCCTCCACGATGCCGGGATCGAAGAGCTGGAGCAGGGCCACCGGGATGTCCCGTCCGCTGACCTCCAGGAACAGGCCCTCCCGAGCCAGCTCCTGGTCGAGGTCCATCGGCTCCGGATCGTGGTGGTCGAAGGGGACCCGCCCACCGACCTGCAGGGACCCCTCGCCGGTGCCCAGCATCATGGTCAGCCCGTAGCCGTCCTCGGTCGGTGCCAGCGCCACCAGGGCCGGGGCCACGGGGACCTCCCCGAGCCGGCAGTCGGCCACCTGGAGACCGGCGGCCACCTGCGGACGATCGACCCGACCCGAGACGCGCACACCACCCGCGAGCCTCCCTTCGACGCCATGGGTCAGGCCCAGGGCCGGCATCCAGCTCGCGAGGTCCAGGTTCATCGGCACCAGCTTGACGTCGAGGTCCGCCACCCAGGTCTGTGTGAGCGACGTGTCGGGCGAGGTCTCCCCCTCGACCAGGGCCCCCGAGAGCACCTGCTCCAGCTCCGTGACCGCCGACCCGTCGAGCAGGACCTGGGGGCGACCCGCCTGGCGGACCTCGCCCGCCAGGCTGATCTGCCCGTCGGCCTCGGCCAGGTCCAGGTCCACCCGCATCCACTGGCTCGGCTCGCCGACCGCCAGCTCCAGCCCCAGCGCCAGGTCGACCTCCGGAGCCACCAGCACCCCGCCCACCTGGAGCGCCCCCGAGAGCTGCCCATCTCCCAGGGCCGCCAGGGGCGGGACCCGCTCCGCCAGCTCCGGCAGGTCCCACGGCGCGAGCTGCACCTCCAGGGACAGAGACCCCTCCGGTACCGGGCCTGGCGCCGCGAGATCGATCGAGATCGGGAGCACGCCCCCACCCCGGGCCAGCAGGTGATCGTCGTCGGCCACACGGAGCTTCAGGTCCAGCGACTCCCCCTCGCCCGTGACGTCGACCTCGGCGTCCAGACCGCTCACCTGCCCCGGGATGTCGAGATCGGAGACCGCGACGTGTGCCGCCAGGGTGGTGGCCTCGGCGTCGGAGCGCAGCCGCACGCTCGCCGCCGCCAGCCCTCCCCAGGTCCCCGTGGTCTCGGGCACGAAGGCCTCGATCCAGTCGAGCTGAAGCCCTTCGACCACGGCCCTCAGGTCCACCGACTCCCCGTCCAGGTAGTGGCCGGAGACGGCCAGTCGACCCGCCTCGGAGGTCAGGCGGACGTCGATGTCCTCGGCGCCGCCCTCCACGACCCGGACGCGCAGCGGCTCCGGGTTCGTCCAGGCGGCATGCTCCGGCGGGGTCAGGGAGAGCCGCGCGACTTCGTAGGCACCGGTGGCGAGGTCGCCGCTCGCCCGCAGGGAGAGACGCTCGGCGTCGTCCTCCGCGAGGCGGAGGGCGGCCTCCAGGGCGTCCCCCTGGAGGCTCACGGTGAGCTGGCCCTTGTCTCCGCGGAGCGCGCCCAGGTTGACCTCCTGGATGACCAGCCGCGCCAGGATCCGCGGCTCCGTGAGGCCGTCGTCCTCCCCGCTCACCCGACCGTGCAGCCTCTGGATGCCGACGAGCTCGGCCACGTCCAGCACACCGCCCGCGACGTCCGCCTCCCAGCGCAGGGCACCGTCGTCGCGCACGTCGGCCCGCCAGGACACCGCCACGCGATCCACCAGGGCCCCCGAGGCGTCGATGCCCGAGGCATCCCCCCGCCCCGAGGCCTCGACCCGGGTGCCGTAGACGCCGGTGTGGACCGGTCCCTGGAAGCCCTCGATGCGCACGATGCCCATCACGTCGACCTGGTGGGACCGCGCCCGCCCGTCGAAGAGGATCTCCACCTCCTCGCCGCTCCAGTCGATCTGGAGCTGGCCCCGACCGTCCGCCACACCGCCGATGTCCTGGACGCCGAAGACCTCCAGGCCGAGCAGATCCCTCACCTCGGCCCGGACGTCGAGCACCGTGCCCGTGAGGCTGACCTCGCCGGAGCCGGTGGCCGAGCCCCAGCCCATGTCGCCCTCGAAGGTGTCCACGACGCCCCGTCCCTCGGTCCAGTGCAGCGAGGCGGTGGCCGAGTCCAGCGGGTAGCCCCAGAGCACCGAAGGCCGGGCCACCACCTCGGCCGTGGCCTCCACGCCGGCGGGGAACTCCAGGCCGGTCCCCTCGAGCACCACCCCGACGTCGAGGGCCGTCGGCTCCGTGACGGCGTCGACCAGCCCCATCAGCTCCAGCCCGCCGGTCTCCGCCCGCACCGACCAGGACGGGAGCTCGGCCTGCACGTCCAGCTCCCCCTCCACCCGGGCCTCTCCGCCGCCGGTCTCCAGCAGCGCGGTGAGCCGCAGGTCCGACAGGGGCCCTGCTGCGTCGGCCTCCAGCCCGATCTCACCTGCCAGCCCCAGGTCCCCGACCCAGCCCTCGATGCGGTCCAGGTCCAGGCCCGCGGCACGCAGCGTGACCCCCTCGAGGGCCAGGCGGTCCGGGTCCTCCACGTCGACCACCCGACCGTCGAGCAGCAGTCGGTCCTCCCCGACCGCCAGGACGAGACCGCCCAGGTCCACGTCGCCGTCGGTGAAGCGCGTCTGACCCCGGGCGCTGACCGGGAGCTCCAGCGGGCTCGTGAGCTGTCCTTCGATGACCAGCGCCTCGGTGGAGACCTTCCGCCCGCTCGCCCGCGCCCCCAGGGAGACGGACAGGTCCTCGAGGGCCACCCGGGTCTCGCCGTCGGCGTAGGAGAAGCTGCCGTTGCGGAGCTTCAGCTCCCCCAGGCGGAGGTCCACCGGCAGGCCCTCCCAGGGTCCCGAAGGCGGTGCGTCCGGGTCCGACGGGAACAGGCGCGCCACGTCCAGCAGGCCGGCCTCGTCGGTGACCAGGTCGACGCGGGGGCTGTCCAGCACCACGCGAGCGACCACGACCTCCCCGCCGAGCAGCCGGGAGGCGTCCCAGTTCACCTCCAGCCTGTCCAGGGCCACCACCGGGCGCCCCGAGCCGTCGTCCAGGAAGACATCGCCCAGCTCGAGGTGACGGAAGAGGTCCGTGTCGACCTCTCCGATCCGCAGCTCTCCCTCCGCCATCTGCTCCGTGACGAGGCGCTCGGCCTGGCGGCGCAGCCACCCATTGCCGCTGGGGGTCTGGAGCCAGAGCACGGCCCCCTCGACCCCGATCAACAGCAGCAGCACCAGCACCAGCAGGCCGCCGAGGCCCCGCTTCAGCCCTCGTCTGAGGCGGCCCACTCAGAAGGCCTCGGTGAGGGCGAAGTGGATCCCGAAGCGCCGCTCGGCCCAGAAGAGGTACTCCTGGTTCTTCTCCCGCCCCAGGCCGAGGGGAATGCGCCAGCCGAAGTCCAGGCGCAGCGGACCGATGGGCGTCGCGTAGCGGACCCCGACGCCCACGGTCGGCTGGGGCGGGATGGTCGGGACGTCCGCCGGCGTGGCCCAGGCCATGCCCCAGTCGTTGAACAGAGCCATGCCGAGGTCGCCGACCAGCTTGATCCGCAGCTCCAGGCTCCCGAAGCCGGCCACTTCGCCCCCGATGGGCACACACTCCCAGGGCGTAAAGGCCCAGGGCTCCGGACCGTCGCTGTAGCCGCAGACCGAGGGACCCAGGCCGTCGGCGGGCCAGCCCCGCACGTCGTTGGCTCCCCCCAGGGTGAAGCGGTAGTTCGGGTGGACATAGGGCTCGTTGTCGCCGAGTCCGGCGAAGTCCAGGTGGTAGGACTGGGCGTAGCCGCCCCCGATCCGCATGGCGAAGACCGGGCGCCAGCGCTCCAGGGACTGGCGTAGCCCACGCCGCTTGCGGCTCACCAGCGACAGCAGGGAGCGGTACATGCGCACGTCGCCCTCGGTGCGCCAGAAGGAGAAGCCGGTCGGCAGCCCCGCGACGGTCAGGCCCAGGCTCACGCTCTCTCCGTTTCGCGGGCTGACCGGATCCGTCGTGGTGCGCCAGATGAAGCGACCGTCGATGAGGGTGAGGTTGTAGCTGCCACCCCCGACCACGCCGAGCTGATCGAGGGACCACTGCTCCAGCCCGGTCGTCTTGGCGTTGTAGAGGGAGACGTCCCGGGTGATGCGCTCGGCGGCCTCGATGGCTTCGTCCAGCACGCCCGTCCAGCGCTCGATGTGGTAGCCGACCGTGACCTGGTGGCGGGGGGTGATCTTCCAGGTCAGGGCCGGCCCGGCCTGGGCCCGCAGGAAGGTCGACTGGATGTCGCGCCCGATCTCGCCGACCGCGTCCAGGCGCGGCTCCAGGGCGCGCCGGGGGAAGCGGGGCAGGATGAGGCTGGCGTCGGCGATCGCGAAGACGCCGGCGTTGTTGGTGGTCAGGTCCTCGCGGCGCGGCAAGACCCGGTTGGAGAAGGTCTTGTACCCGGTGGCGGCCTCGGCTTCGAAGGTCCAGAGGCGGTAGCGCACGTTGGAGTTGGTGTAGCGGGTGCTGACCTGGATGAGCTGCTCGCCGCTCTCGATCCCGAGCCCGCCGCCGACGCGGATCTCCTCGAAGGTCGCCTCGCTCAGGTCGATGCGCACGTCGATGACCGAGTCGTCCCCGGAGAGGTCGGGCAGGACCTTGACCAGGGAGAAGACGCCGAGGCCGAAGAGCCTGATCTGGGTCTGGGCGAGCGTGAGCGAGGAGAACTTCGCCCCTTCGACGATGGTCAGCTCGTCCTGGATGATCTCCAGGGGGACCGCGTCGTTGCCGGTGATCTCCACCTCGCCGAAGCGGCAGGCCGGGCCCAGCGTGATCGTGTAGGTGACGTCGACGGCGTGCTCTTCGGGGAAGACCTCGACAGCGGACGCCACCTGGACCTTGCCGTAGCTCCGCGCCCGCAGCGCCGCGGCGATCTCCCCGGCGGTGCCCTCGAAGTCCACCAGGGAGAAGCGGCTGCCCTCCTGCAGGGGGGCTCCCTTCAGGGCCAGGTTGAGGATCGGCGCCAGGCCCTCGTCGACGCCCTCGAGCCGGATCTCCCGCACGAGGCTGGGCTCGCCCTCGTGGACCCGTCCGAACACGTGGACCGAGTCCGACATCCGGCGACGCATGAACGAGCGGTGCGGCTTGAGGTCCCAGCCGTCGAAGCGGGCATCGAAGAACCCGTTGTGGGCGTACCACAGCTCCAGGCGCCAGGCGTCCCGGTAGAGCTCCCCGAGATCGATCTCCACGCGGGGGTTGGCCCACTCGAACTTGTAGGCGAAGAAGGGGCTCGCCGGCTGCACCATCGCCGTGCGGAGCGTGTAGTTCGACGTGCCCCGGAGCCAGCGGGCCGCCCAGCCCGCGTCCTCGATGACCGCGACGCTCTTCACCGTCGGGGACCGGTAGACCGGCAGGACCTTCTTGCCGCAGCCGAGCGCGGAGGTCAGCGTCAGCAGCAGTGACAGGAGCAGGGCTGCCCGGTGCATCGCCGGTCAGACTATGGCGGTCACCTGCTCCTTGTCGCGGCCCTCGACGCCGAAGCGGCCCGTGCGCAGGTAGGACAGGGTGGCTTCGATGACCTGGGGCTGCCACATCAACAGGGCGTGGATGCTCTCCACCACCAGGGTGTCCTCGGCGCCCTCCAGCCGGGTGCTCTCCAGCGTGATGATGCCGTCGTCCTCCCCGGTCAGCAGGGGGTTGTAGCCCCGGCCGTTGCCGCGGATCCCGGCGATGTTGCCGAAGGGGATCGGTGGCGGCGGCAGCGAGGGGACGTGGTCGGTGGTGAGCTGGGTGCTCGCCGGCCCTCCGAGCTTCCGGTAGAACCAGGATCCCGACAGCCTGTCCGCCAGCTCGGCGCCCTGGTTCGGCACGCCCAGCATCACCAGCCGCCCCAGCCGGAGCCGCTGGAGCAGCTCGTCCTCCCCGTCGAGCGCCAGCCGCACGATCAGGCCCCCCATGCTGTGCCCCACGAACGAGACCCGCGGGCGGCCCGCCAGTCCGCGGAGCAGCGCCCGGAGCTGCTCGGCGTGGTCCTCGAGCCCGCGCCACATGCTGGGGTAGTTGACCGGCACCGCGGCGTAGCCGCCCGCCTCGAGGGCCCGGGTCATGGGCTTGAAGGCGTCCTTGGCGCGCAGGTAGCCGTGCAGCAGCAGGACCAGGTGGCGCTCGCCGGGCCACGGATCGCCGTCGGGGCGCCAGGCCTCGAGCGCCGCCCGGCAGGTCTCGTAGGTGCCCCGGGCCAGGCGACGGTCGCCGGGACCGAGCAGGCGGTGGTGCTCGGCGAGCACGTGCCGCTGGATGCGCAGGCTGCCGTAGACATGGACATCGGCCCACATCTGCTTGCCTCCCAGGGTGGGGGCGACCAGTGCCCTCCAGATGCCAACGTCCTTGCTCACCGGTCTCCTCTCGCTCCCCTCTACCCTGACATCGACATCCGAAGCACGGGAGCCCGGCCGAGGCCGGGCTCCGTCCTTCGAAGGGCCACCCCCGGAGGCTACTTGATCTCCTTGTGGAGCGTGTGCTTCCGCTCGAACCGGCAGTACTTCTTGAACTCCAGCCGGTGGGGGGTGTTCTTCTTGTTCTTCTTGACGTGGTAGCGGGACACGCCCGGCATGTCGGACTTGCGGCACGTCGTGCACTCGAGATGCACGATGATGCGGCCCTTGTCGCTCTTCTTGGCCATCGGTGTCTCCTACAGGGTCTGCGAGTAGAACTCGACGATGGCCTGCATGTTGGCCTCGAAGGGCAGGTCCTCGAGCTGGGGCTCGGTGACGACGGTGCCCTGGGCCTTGGCCGGGTCGAACTCGAGGAAGCCGGGGCGCACGCGGCCGGCGGAGCCCTCGATGCGCTCCTGCATCCAGGCCTTGGCCCGCGAGGTCTCCCGCACGCCGATCACGCTGTTGGCCTTGACCGCGAAGCTGGGGCGGTCGACCCGCTTGCCGTTCACCGTGATGTGGCCGTGCACGACCATCTGCCGGGCCGACGGGATGGTGGCGGCCAGGCCGAGGCGCCACACGACGCTGTCGAGGCGGCTCTCCAGCAGGGTGACGAGGATGCGGCCGGTCGGTCCCTTGCGGCGACTGGCTTCCTTGACGTACCGGCGGAACTGCTTCTCCAGGACGCCATAGTGCCAGCGTACCTTCTGCTTCTCGGCGAGACGGACCTTGTAGTCCGACGGCTTGCCACGCCGCCGCTGTCCATGCTGACCGGGTGGGTAGGGCCGCTCGAGGGCTCCCACAGTGGTCAGGCCGGGAAGCACCGCGCCCACCGCCCGGCACTTCTTCAGCCGGGGTCCACGATATCGCGCCATTGCGCTCTCCTTGGGGTGCTCGTTGTCGCGATCGGGGGGCTCGATCCGGAGGATCGTGGGCCCGATCGAGGGGTTCTCCCGACAGGGATCTGCGGGAGCCCGCCGATCTATGGGATCGGATGCGTGCCGTCAAGCCCCTGCCGGGGCCGATCGGGCCCGTCAGACGGTATACTCGTCCGAGGTCCTCTCGACCCCCGGCCACCTCACCCCCTGGAGCCCTGATGGTCCGCTCGCTCAAACGCGGCTTCACACTGCTCGAGCTGATCTTCGTGGTGGCGCTGATCTCGATCCTCACCGCCCTCGCCATCTTCAGCGCCAGGGACCTCGTCCCCCGCTTCCGCGCACGGGCGGCCGCCTACGACATGCAGAACGCCCTGCACCTCGCCCGCGCCCTGGCGGTCGAGCGCAACAAGGAGACCCGCCTCATCATCTCCGACTACGACGTGTTCGCCACCACCGCCAACGGGAGCTGGTACGGCGCCTGGCGTCTCGAGGTCGGCAACAAGGACTTCCACTCCACCTCCTGGTCCACCATCACCCCCTCCGAGTACGACGTCTCCGACGGCGGGGAGCAGGAGAAGCGACACGTCTCCCTGGACTACGCGCGCGACGGCACCCTGACCGGCCCGAGCTGGTGCACCTGCGGCGACTCCGTCGTCTTCAACCCCCAGGGGTGGGTCGCCAACCCCGCCGGCGACTTCGAGAACGACGGCGACATCCGCTTCGTGTGGGTCAACAAGGAGGCCGCTGGCAAGGGCGTCACCGACGAGTACTGGGTGCGGGTGTACCGCGGCGGCATGATCCGCGTCGACGCCACGCTCTCCGCCGGCTTCAACGCCGATGAGGGTGGGACGGACGAGGAGACGACGGCTCCGGACTAGGAGGGTGTGGGGCATTGTGGACCGGGCCGCAGGCGGACGAAAGCCCTCCCGCAGGGAGGGACCGCACGGCAATTCCCCACACCCTCCTGGAGCGGCGATCGGATTGGTGGACCGAGCCCACCGCGCGCAGCGTGGTTCCTGGTGCCGAGGCCGGCCAGTGCCGACGAGGGGGGCTGCTGTAGCAGCCGACTGAGGAGGCGCGGTGCCAGGGACCGCGGGGCGCCGGTGGGCGACGGGAGCCAAACCC
>CAZCVP010000094.1:0-28204 GCA_964501915.1 uncultured Enterobacterales bacterium | reverse complement strand
GTCGAGCGCAGGATTCACCGGATGGGTGCAGGTTCCGGCCGGCGTCTACACCTCGCCCTCCTCGGGCGCAGGAGCCGTGTTGGTCGCCAGGGGCGCCAGGTTGTCGGGGATCTCCGGCAGCTCCCCGGTCCCGGCGCAGGCCATGAACACAGTCAGCATCCCGGAGATGCTACCTGGGCCCAGCGGCAGGAGTCAGCCGACCAGCTCGGCGTCGTAGTACCAGCGTCCCGGTGGGAAGTCCGAGAGGTGCTCCCGCACCCAGCCGGCCCAGGCCTTGATGTGGGCGAGCTGCGTCCGCCAGGGCCCGTCAGCGTCGAACGGCAGCGTGCACCCGGTGCTGATGACCAGCTCGTCGTAGCTGCCCCGACGCACCAGCAGGTCGTCGTCGCCCAGCTTCTCGACCAGCAGAGAGAGGTCCAGGACGCGACCGTAGCGGTAGCGGACCCCCTCGGCGAAGTCGGCCTGGGCCACCTCCCACCAGCGCTCCCAGCGCACGGCGAGGCCCGGCTGCTCCGGATCCTCCCGGTGCCCCGTCAGCAGCTCCAGGGCCCCCGCCGCGACGGCGGCCAGGTCCTGCTCCCGGTGGGTCAGGGCCGCCAGCAGCACCGGCATCGCCCGCGGGTCCCCCAGGTACCCCAGCCCCTGCAGGGCCCCCATGGCCCGGGGGCCACTGCCCTCCGCGGTCCGAAGCAGCAGCAGCAGGTAGGAGGGGCCGCCGTAGCGACCCACGATCTCTCCGGGCGGACTGGCGAGGTCCAGCCCCGAGGCCAGGGCCTGCCCGTGGAAGTCCACCCCTCGGCGGTCCCCCAGCAGCAGCAGGCACACAGCGAGGTCCTCCGCCAGGTCAGCTTCTTCGAGCAGCGGCAGGAGGTCCTCGACGACGGACCGATCCCCGATACGTCCAAGGGCGATGACAGCGGCCCGCCTCACCTGGGGCGAGTGCACACGCTGCAGGAGCTCGACCAGCGGCTCAACCGCCGCCTGTTCCCGTCGCCAGCCGAGGATCTCGGCAGCGGCCGCGACCCCCCGCGGCTCTCCCGGCTCCTCGATGATCCGCAGCAGCCCGTCGACCAGGGCCGCGTTGGGCGAGCGGACCAGGGCGCCGCGCAGGGCCCGAGCGGGCCACTCCGGCAGCTTGCGAGCCTGGAGCTGCTCCAGCAGGATGGCGGCCGCCTCGACCGAGCGGTGCCAGGCCAGCAGGTTCACCGCCGCGGTGTAGGCCGCGACGTCGGGATCCGTGGACCGCGCCCGCGCGGCGAGCAGCTCGCGGGACTGCTGGACGAGGCGCCGACCCAGCAGCCGGACCAGGGAGACATCCGCCGCGGCGACCGCCAGGCGATGGGCGCCGAGGCGCCGCTCGGGTCGCTCGGCGTCGGCCCGCACCTTGGGGGGCCGGGCCCGCTGGGCCTCGGTGCGAAGCCGCGCGTGCTCCGCACTGCGGATCAGGTGCCAGTCCAGCGACCGCCCGCTGTCGCCCAGCACGGCGTCCGCGGCGCCCAGGCCGGCGGCCATGTCGGCGAGGGCGAAGATCTCCCAGGCCTCCTCGGCGTGCTCGGTGACCCCGGTGAGCCGGGCGAGCCGCAGCCCGGCCCAGGCCTGCCGCAGCGGCAGCTCCAGGCGCTTGTAGCCCGCGCGGGCCGCCGCGTAGTGGCTCGCCGCCTGCTCCGGCCGGCCGCCGGCCAGGGCCGTGTCGCCGCCGCGCAGGGCGAGCCGCAGCAGGATCTCGTCGTCACCCGCCTCGGACGCGCGGGCCTCGGCGGCGGACCAGGCGACCTGGGCGCCCTCGAGGTCTCCGCGGGCACGGGCCGTGTCGCCCAGCCCGACGCACACGGCCGCCTGCAGGGAGGGGTCCCCGGTGCCGACCGCCAGGGCGTCGGCGGCGCGGAAGGCCTCCTCGGCCGAAGCGGGCCGATCCCAGCGCAGGTGACGCTCCCCGAGCAGCAACAACGCCTGGGCGCGATCCCGCGGATCCGTGAGCACCGCCAGGGCCTCCTCGAGCACCTCCTCTGCCCACGGCTCCTGGCGGATGACCGCCAGCCGGCCCAGGGCCAGCGCGGCACGGGCCTGGAGCACCGGATCGGGGTGTCCGCGGAAGTGCCGCAGCACGTCTTCGGCCTCGTCGTGCTCTCCGAGGTCGGTGCACAGCTCGACCAGGGTGAGTCGCAGGGCGATGAGCTTGCCCTGGGCGTGGAAGCCGCGCGAGCGCTCCAGGGCCGTGGCCAGCGCGAGACGAGCGCCGAGGCGGTCCTCCCGGCCCAGCCGACAGCGGGCCTGCTCCAGGGCCGCTGCCTCGAACAGCGCCAGCTCGTCGAAGCTCTCGGCGTCGGTCACGCTCTCGTCGAGGAAGCGGGAGAGCTCCACGTCCCAGGCCGGGTCCCCGGTCGGGAAGAGGCCTCCCAGGGTCCGCACGGCACCACGCTCCAGGCTTGGCAGCCCCCGGAAGGGCTGGGGCAGCCGCGACACCCGCAGCGCCCGGAGCAGCGCGAAGCGGGCCTCGGCCGGGTCCTCCGACAGCAGGATCTCCCCCAGGCGCTGCCAGGCGCGCGTGAGGTGGGGGTGGGTCGCCGTGGCCCGACGCAGCAGCTCGATCGCCCGGTCGGGATCCCCGACCACCAGCTCCCGCTCGGCGGCCTCCAGCAGCAGGTAGCCCCCGTCGGGATCGGCGCGCCGTCGCGCGGCGAGCACCTCGTCGTCCTCGACGAGGTCTCGATCCAGGATCTCCAGGACGCCGTTGAGCCAGTAGAGGAAGCGGTCGTTCAGCGGGACCAGCCCGGCGTCGGTCCACTCCCCGAAGGCCTGGCCGCCGTGGCCGTCGTCGCACCAGGCCCAGCGCCGCTCGGCGGGCCCGTCGGCGAACAGCGTGAAGCGACGCTCGGCGTGGCTCACGGGAGCCAGCTCCAGGGCCCCCCGGATGCGCACGGCGCCACGGAAGAGCAAGGCCCCGTTCCAGCGCCGCAGGAAGCCCGCCAGCGTCAGCGGCAGCTTGCGACCCAGCCCCTGGCTCGCCCGGGACAGGTCGTCCTCGGCCGCCGGCGGGTTCAGCGTGTGGACCCCGTGCTTGTACTTGTCCACCAGCCGCAGCAGGGGCGTGAAGGGATCGACGGCTGGGTCCATGACGGGCTGCGGGGAGGTGACGGTGTCCATGGGGAACCTGGCGCAGAGGAGGACTCATGCCATCCTACAACCCCCCTCTTGACATGTCGAGACCTCATTGCCACCGGTGACAAACGTCCGTACTCCGGACGATCGTCGCGTCTTGGTGACCAACGGGCGACGAACGTCCGGAGTACGGACGTTCGTCACAAGCCGTCACCGTGCCGGGCGCACCACGAGGTTGACCAGCCCGCCCTTGTTGCCCCGCGGCGGGATCACGATCTCCTTGACGATCGCCATGCCCTCCAGGTGGCGGGCGACGTTGGGCTGGGCCTTGGCCGCGGCCAGGACCTCCTCCTTGGCGGTGTCCCTCGGAAGCTCCAGCGAGCCCCGCAGCTTGCCCTGGACCTGGACCGCGATCGCCACGGTCGCGACCTCCAGCGCCGCAGGGTCCCAGGCGGGCCAGGGCTCGTTGGCCAGCGTGGTGTCGTGGCCCAGGCGCTGCCAGAGCTCCTCGCCGAGGTGAGGCGCGTAGGTCGACAGGATCAGCACGAAGGACTCCAGCGCCGACTTCGACAGCGCCTTCCGCGAGAGAGCCAGCTTGACGAATTCCATCATCCTGGAGACCGGCGTGTTGAAGCGCAGCTCGTCGATGCCCTCGGTGACGGCCTTGATCGCCGTGTGCAGAGCCCGGTTCAGCTCCGGATCCACCGGGTGATCGCCGATGGCCGCGCTCAGCGCCCCGGTCTCCTCGTCCACGAAGAGACGCCAGACGCGGGCCAGGAAGCGGTAGACGCCCTCGACGCCCGAGGTCTGCCAGGGCTTCACCTGGTCCAGCGGCCCCATGAACATCTCGTAGATCCGCAGGGCGTCGGCGCCGTAGCGGGCCACCACGTCCATCGGGTTGACGACGTTGTAGCGGGACTTGGACATCTTCTCGATCTGGGTCTCGACCGGCTCGCCGGTCTCCTTCACGACCCAGGCGCCGTCCCGCTCCTCGACCTGCTCGGGGTAGTAGTACCTGCCGGCGGCGTCCTTGTAGGAGAACGCCAGGATCATGCCCTGGTTGAAGAGCTTCTGGAACGGCTCGGCGGTGTGGACCAGGCCGCAGTCATACAGCACCTTGTGCCAGAAGCGGGCGTAGAGCAGGTGGAGCACCGCGTGCTCGACGCCGCCCACGTAGAGATCGACCGGACCCCAGTAGCGCTCGGCCTCGGGATCGAAGGGCAGCTCCCCGTTGTGGGGGTCCATGTAGCGCAGGTAGTACCAGCACGATCCGGCCCACTGGGGCATCGTGTTGGTCTCCCGCAGCCACTGCTCGCCGTCGATCTCCACAGCGGCCCAGTCGTCGCCGGCGCGGGCCAGCGGCGGCCGGCCATCGGCGGTGGGACGGTAGTCGTCGATGTGGGGCAGCGCGACCGGCAGCTCACCGTAGTCCAGGGCCCGGACCTGGCCGTCGGGACCGTGCAGGATCGGGAAGGGCTCCCCCCAGTAGCGCTGGCGGCTGAAGAGCCAGTCCCGGAGCTTGTAGTTGACCTTGCGGGTGCCCAGGCCCCGCTCCTCGAGCCAGGCCACGATGCCCTCGAAGAAGGTCGGAAAGTCCTGGCCGTCGAAGGGGCCGCTGTTGACCGCGACACCGTCCTTGGAGGTCCAGGCCTCCTGCTGCACGTCGACCTCGCCGAAGTCGGGGTCGTCGGCCACCGGCGCGATGACCTGGCGGATCTCGAGGCCGAACTTCTTCGCGAAGGCGTGGTCCCGCTCGTCGTGGGCGGGCACGGCCATGATCGCGCCGGTGCCGTAGGTCATCATCACGTAGTCGGCGACCCAGATCGGGATCCGCTCGCCGTTGACGGGATTCACGGCGTAGGCGCCGGTGAATTCCCCGGTCTTCTCCTTCTCGGCGGCGACCTGGCGATCCATGTCGCTCTTGTTGCGGGCAGCCTCCACGTAGGCCCCTACCGCCCCGGCCCGGTCCGCTGTGGTGATGTCCGCCACCAGGGGGTGCTCGGGGGCGAGCACGCACCAGGTCGCCCCGAAGAGCGTGTCCGGGCGGGTGGTGTAGATCACGAAGGAGTGGTCGGTGTCGGCCACGCGAAAGATGCAGTCCGCGCCCTCGGAGCGGCCGATCCACTGCCGCTGCATCTCCAGCACGCCCTCGGGCCAGTCCAGGCCGTCGAGGTCGGTGAGCAGGCGCTCGGCGTAGGCCGTGATCCTGAGCATCCACTGCTTCATCAGCCGGCGCTCGACCGGGTCGCCGGTCTCGACATAGCGCCCGTCCTGGACCTCCTCGTTGGACAGCACCGTGCCCTGGGCCGGGCACCAGTTCACCGGGACCTCGGCCAGGTAGGCCAGGCCCTGCTCGTGCAGCTTGAGGAAGATCCACTGGGTCCAGCGGTAGTAGTCGAGGTCGCTGGTGCGGACCTCGCGGTCCCAGTCGTAGCTGAAGCCCAGCGCCTTGAGCTGCGACGTGAAGTAGTCGATGTTCTGGGCGGTGATGTCGGCCGGGTGCTCCCCGGTGCGCACGGCGTGGCGCTCGGCGGGCAGCCCGAAGGAGTCGAAGCCCATCGGGTGCAGCACGGCGTGCCCCGTCATGCGCTTCTGGCGACAGATGATGTCCACCGCCGTGTAGCTCTCCGGGTGCCCCACGTGGAGCCCGGCGCCGCTGGGGTAGGGGAACATCACGAGGCCGTAGAACTTCGGGCCGGTGAGGTCCGAGGGGGTGGCGAAGGTCTGGTGCTCGTCCCACCAGGCCTGCCACTTGGGCTCGATGGTCGAGGGGTCGTACTTCATGCCGCGCGCCTCCGGGCGGCGGCCCCACTAACGCCTGTCCGGCCTCGAAGTCACAGCGCCCGCCGCAGGACCTCCGCGGGCCGGGCGACCAGGCGCTCCACCAGGGCGCCGAAGGACACCCCGACCTCGTCCAGCTCCTCCTCGCGCCACGGCAGGACCGCCGCGGCTGCGACAAGCAGCATTCCCAGGGACAAGCAGGCAGCGATGGTGAACAGCAGCTCGATCAGGGCGGGGTCCATCGGAGGTCCTTTGACTGTACGCTTGTTCAGGTTACTGTAGATCTGTGCAGGTGTCAAATCCACCTTCGCACCGGCTCGACCTCGTCTTGGGGGTGCCTCCACGGGGTCTTGGCGCTATGTTTCACCCCGGATCAACCAAAAACTGTCCGGACATCTTGACGAGGCAATCTTGTACCTGAACAAGTCCCAGAAGATGGTGAAGATGATGGAGCTGTTGCAGTTTCGGGAGGGCGTGCGCGTCGACGAGCTGCGCACGAGCTTCGAGCTCGATGCCCGGACCATGCGGCGCTACCTCGCCGACCTGAAGAACCTGGGCCTGCCGATCCGCGACCAGGGCGAGGCGGAGGAGCGCACCCTCTCCCTCAACCCGAGCTACCGGCGCACTGGCGTCCACCTCACCCTGGCCGAGGTGCTCTCGCTGCACTTCGGGCGGCGGTTCTTCACCTTCCTCGACGGCACCCAGTTCGCCACCCACATGGGCGAGGCCCTCGAGCGGCTCTCGCCGGCCATCGGCCGGGCCCACGCCGAGCTCGCCCGGGACCTGGACCGCAAGTTCCTGGCGATCCCGGAGCACGCCAAGGACTACGCGGACCTCAGCGACCTCATCGACGACCTGGTGACCGCGCTGATCTACGACAACCCGGCCCGGGCCGAGTACACCAAGGCCAGCGGGCTCTCCGGTGTCTACGAGCTGGAGCCGCTGACCCTGGCGACCTACCGGCAGGGGCTCTACCTCTTCGCCCGGGACCGCGCCGACGGGCGCATCAAGACCTTCGCCGTCGAGCGCTTCACCCGGTTCTCCCGCCTGCGCATGGAGAAGTTCGAGCCCCCGCCGGACTACCGCCCCGAGGCCCTGCTGGAGGACGCCTTCGGCATCATCTCCGCGCCGCCCCAGCGCGTGAGCGCGGTCTTCGACCCCGACGTGGCCTTCTACATCCGCGAGCGTTGCTGGCACGCCTCCCAGGTGCTCGAGCCGCTGCCCGATGGCCGGGTCCGGCTGCGCTTCGAGGTCGGCCTCACCCAGGAGCTGGAGCGCTGGTTCCTCTCCTTCGCCGGCTCGGTCGTGGTGGAGCAGCCCCCGGAGCTGGTGGAGCGGCTGACCCGGGCCCACGAGCGGGCGCAGGAACGCCTGGGAAGTTGAACCTCCTCGACCCCTACGGCTGGCCCCTGCACCAGGAGCCGGCGGACCCCTGGGACAGCGCGTCGACCCTGGCGGACTCCCACCGGAGCTGGGAGGACCATCGGGCCTGGACCGCGGCCCCGTACCCGGACCGGGAGACCTGGCAGGCGGCCGACGACCGCTGGCAGGCGCTGGTGTGGGAGGTGCTGCGCGGGCAGCGGGCGTGGGCGGACCCGGAGCTGCTCGCGGCCACGACCGCCCTGGGGCTCGACGGCCCGCTCCGCCACGACCGCCGACCGCTGCCCACCTCGGGGGTCGTGCCCACCCTCGACCTGCTGTGCGATCTCGTCGAGGACTGGATGCCCGACGGCACCGAGGCCGGCGCCGACGTGGTGCTCGGACCCTGGGCCGACGAGGACCCCGACCGCGAGCTGCGCAAGCTGGCCGCCGCCGTGCTGCTCCACGGCCGCACCCACCTCCACGGTCGGCGCACCCTGGACGCCTGGCTCCGCGACCTCGTCAAGCCGCCTCCGCCGCTCAAGCGGGCCCTGCGAGCCCTCGATCGCACCCCGCCGATGCTCTGGCGCATCTCCGGAGCGACCTGGACCCCCGCGCTGCCCCTGGCTCCCGCCGCCTGTCCCGAGGGCCCGGTCGAGGGCACCCCCGTGGGCCTCACGGAGGACCCGGTGAGCCACGTCGTGGCCCGACTGCTCCGTCTCGAAGACGGGCGGTCGGTGGCGATCGCTCCCCTGGGACTGCCCGCGGTCCCCCCGACCGAGGTGCTGATGCGACGTCTCGTGCTGGTGCTCTGGCGCCACCGCCGCACCAACCGGCGGGCGAGCTGGGAGGACGCCCTGCGGGCCCGGCCCGAGGTACTCTACCGGACCTGCGCGACCTGGTGCTGGTGGCGCGCAGCGGAGCCCCCATGGCCTGGTTGATCGCCCTGCTCGCCTGCAGCGAAGGAGACCTGGCCATCGAGCCGGTCTCGCTGGACTGGGGTGAGGTGGACTTCCAGACGGCCGAGTGCCTCGACTGCGTCTGCGACGAAGGCTGCGCCGCCCGCGACCTCGTGCTCACCAATGCCGGCGACGCGGACCTGGAGGTGTCGCTGCCCCTGGGCATGGACGCCGACCATCTCTGCCCGATCGGGCACGACCCGACCGAGGCCATCGAGCTGGGCGTGCTGGAGCCCGAGGCCTCCTTCATCCTCCGCATCGCCGTCTGCGGCTACGTGCCGGGCGAGCGGGACACCGAGGTCACCGGCACGATCGACCTCGAGAACGACGGCGTGGACACGGTCATCGAGGTGCCGTGGTCCTTCACACCGATCAGGAACATCGACACGGCCGCCGACCGGGAGTGAACGCGCCGGGAAGGTTTCGTCGGACCGGGTGTCCTCCACTCCGCGTCTTTACGGCAGCCCCGGGGCCGCATATGTGGGGCCCGCCGTTGGAAGGAGACCGCTCATGACGTCCATCCCCGTCCTCGGGGCGCTGCTCGCGGCCAGCGCTGTGTCGCCGTCCGTCGAGGCGGCCACCTGCAAGAGCCAGGTCGCCCGGGCCGAGCGCGCCACCGGCGCGGCGGTGATCCCCGCCTACCAGGCCCTCGTGAAGTGCGACAAGGACCTCGCCGGGCAGACCTTCGAGAAGGTCATGCAGGGAGCCGGCGACGCCGAGACCCTGGTCTCCCTGTCGATGATCGCGATCGACGCCGACATCTGGAACCCGGTCTGGAACATGATCGGCAAGATCAGCGACTACAGCGCCCAGGACGAGGTCGCCTGGCGCATCGGCGAGCACTGCGCCACCAACGACAAGGTCCCCAACTTCCTCCAGGGCGCCTACTTCGGCCTCCGCGACATCGAGTTCGCCCGCTGGGATGACGCGCTGGAGTCCTGTGAGTCCGAGGCCTTCGACACCTGGCTGGTGGGCAAGGTCGAGGATCCCCCGGACAAGCTCTTCGACGAGAAGTGGAACTCCGTGGTGACCGCCTACGTCGAGCGCGAGGGCGTCGAAGGGCTCGGGTCGCTGGCGACCGCCGCCGTCAAGGCCGCCCAGATCGGCGGCCCCTTCGAGGCCGTCCTCGAGCACATGACCAACACCGTGGCTCCGGCCCTCGGCGAGGAGATCCTGGAGAGCGATCGCCGGGCTCTCGCCCAGGCCCTGGCCGGCGTGGCCCAGCAGCTCCCTCCCGAGCAGGGGCGCTCCGTGGCCGACCGCCTCTCCAACAGCGGCTCCGAAGACGACGCCGCCCAGCTCCTACCGACCATCTACCCGGATCGCGTCCAGGCCAACGGCGGCTTCCTCTACGGCGCCGTCTCCGTGGAGTCGGGCACCTGCAAGGGCGTCCAGAGCGCCGTGCTGCACGTGGCCATGATCCGGGACCCGGGCACCCGCTACCTGGTGCAGCCCGACTCCGAAGCACCCCTGCGGGCCTTCAAGCCCAGGCTCTCCAAGTGCACCCCCGCCGACGGCTCCTGGCCGATCTACGTGACCGAGACCCCCCTGGCGGACAAGGACGAGCTCGACGACCTGGCCGAGACCGTGACCGACCAGTGGCAGGAGAAGGGCTACGTGGTCAAGCGCAAGGACGAGAAGAACGTCGTGCTCGACTGAGCTTCAGCCCGTCCGTTTCTTCTTGCCCAGGCGACGCAGCAGCCCCACGACCCGCTTGCGACGACCACGGACCCGGTCGCGCACGACCTCGGAGAGCTGCTCCACGTCGTGGAGCCGGTCCCGCGCCCGCTTGAGCCGCGGATCCAGCTCCAGGGCTTCCTTGAGGTGTCGCGCCGCCCCCTCGGGGTCCCCGGCCGTCACGGCGATGCGCGCCAGCTCCATGTGGGCCCGGGCCCGCGCGGAGGCGTCCTCCTCCTCCATCAGGAGACGCTGCAGGGCAGCGATGCGCTCCTGGTCGATCACCCCAGCGCCTCGAGGACCCGGTCCAACAGGACCTCGCAGGACCGCTCGACGATGCGGTAGACCTCCTCGAAGGCCCCCGAGCCGCGGCCCCACGGGTCGGGCACGTCGCCCCGCCCCTCGGGGTCGAAGTCGCGGAGCAGCACGGTGTCGACCTGGAGGCCGGGCACCATCGACCGGACGTTCCAGACGTTGCTGCGGTCCATGCAGACGATCCAACGGAAGCGCCCCGGATCCGAGCGCCGGAAGCGCCGGGCCCGATGCCGCGAGAGGTCGACACCGTTGCGCCGCGCGACCTCCACGCTGCCGGGGTCCGCGCCCTGGCCGAGGTGCCAGTCGCCCGTCCCACAGGAGTCCACCGCGATGCGATCGGCCAGTCCCCGTTCCGCCACCTTGGCCTCCATCACGCCGTGCGCCAGTGGCGAGCGACAGATGTTGCCGAGGCAGACGAAGAGGATGCCCGTGGTCCGTCCTGGTCCGTCCATGCCTCGTGCATAACCGACCCCCCTCCCCCGCAGGCAGGCCCGTGCCTCGTGGATCCCTCCTCCGTCCTCGGAGGGGGATAGAGAGCGCCGGGCCCAGGTGCGAGATGGCCGGTCGCGAGACGATCCTCCTCGTCGATGACATCGACACCGACGCCCATGCGGCTCGGGACGCCCTTCGTGCACCGGACCGCGACCTCTACGTGGCCCGCTCGGCTCGCGAGGGCATCGACCTCCTGCACGACCAGCGCCCCGACCTGATCCTCGTCTCGCTGGACCTGACCGACCTGCCGGGCACCCGGGCGCTGGACGTGTTCGGAGAGCGGGCCACGGGCGTGCCGCTGGTCGCGCTCGCCTCCCACGGCCACGTGGCGGGCGCCGTCGACGCCTTGCGCCACGGCGCCGTGGACTACCTCCCGCGCCCCGTCCACCCCCGACAGCTCGTGGAGGCGGTCACACGAGCCCTGCAGGAGGCCCGCAGCACCCGGGAGCTGGACCACGTCCAGCAGCAGGTGAAGGACCGCTACGGCTTCTCCCACATGCTCACCCGCAGTCCCCGCATGCTGCGCGTCTTCGACCAGGTGCGGGCCGTGGCCGGCACCGACGCCACGGTGCTGATCCGCGGGGAGACCGGGACCGGCAAGGAGCTGATCTCCCGCGCCATCCACGAGCGCAGCCGCCGGCAGGACCGACCGTTCATCTCGGTGAACTGCGGTGCCTTCACCGAGTCCCTGCTGGAGAGCGAGCTCTTCGGCCACGAGCGCGGCTCGTTCACCGGCGCCGCCGGGCGACGGCGCGGCGTCTTCGAGATGGCCGACGGTGGCACCCTGTTCCTCGACGAGCTCGGCGAGACCTCCCTGAACGTCCAGGTGAACCTGCTGCGCGTGCTCGAGGAGATGGAGTTCCGTCGGGTCGGCGGCCACGAGCGGGTCCGGGTCGACGTGCGCATCGTGGCGGCCACCAACGTGGCCCTCGAGGAGGCCGTCGAGGAGAAGACCTTCCGCCAGGACCTCTACTACCGCCTCAACGTCTTCCCGATCTTCCTCCCCCCGCTGCGGGAGCGGCCGGAGGACGTGCCTCTCTTGATGCGCCACTTCCTGGAGGACGCGGCCCACGAGTACCAGCTCGAGCCCCCCAGCATCACCACCGAAGCCCTCGAGTCCATCGTGTCCTTCGGCTGGCCGGGCAACGTGCGCCAGCTCCGGGCGCTGTGCGAGCGCTGGGTCATCACCCACGCCAGCCAGCGCCTGCAGCGGGACCACCTGCCCCGGGAGATGACGGGAAGCGAGGCCGCCGCGCCGGCCGCCAGTCCCTTCGACGTCGACGCCGAGCGGCCGCTGTCGCACACCACCGAGCGCCTGCTCTACCAGGTCGAGCGCACCTACCTCCACCGGGTGCTGAAGCGTCACCAGGGCCACATGGGCGCCACGGCCGAGGCCGCCGGCATCACCCGGCGCACCCTCTACACCAAGATGAAGGCCTACGGTCTCGAAGCTGCCGACTACCGGCGCAAGTAGGCGGGGCGCGATGGGCGCCGTCAGCGCACCTCGAGGCTCGTGCGGATGCGGGTGCCCCCCTCGACCGCGCCGCGGCCGACCACGACACAGGCCTCGACGGTCTGTCCGTCCACGACCACCAGGCCCCGCTCGAACGACCACTCCAGGGCCTCGTCGAGGCGCAGCTCCAGGCCGAGCGTCCCGCTCCGCGCCGAGTAGCCGCGCTTGCTCGGCTCCGGCTCGAAGCCCGGACCCAGGGGCCAGCGCACCTCGAGCTGGCCCTCGCCGCTGCCGGCGAAGCGGTCGGTGACGACGAGCTTGGCGCCGTCCAGACGCAGGTCCCGCTCGTGGGAGAGCGGCGCGAAGGCGTCGTGCTCGGCGACCACGGCGGCCGCGCGACCGTCGACGCGGGCCCGCGACACGGCTGCCCGGTGGGTGCCCCAGGCCCGGCCGAGGTCCCGGGGCACGCCGCCGCCGTCGACCAGGCAGCCGCCATGGGCACCTGCGAGCCGGAGCTCCGGGTGCTCGGGGTGCGCACCGGGATCCACCAGCACCGGGGTCTGGCCCACATCCCAGAGGACCTGGAAGCCATCGCCGTGGGCCTGGGGGGCCGGAGCGACCTCGCCGGCCCCGCCACACCACAGCACCAGCCGGCTGGGCTGGCGCTGGAGCTGCCCGCGCAAGACCACGCAGCCCGAGCCCCGGAAGGCCCACATCGCCCAGTCCTTGCCACCCGGCAGCGGTGCCCCCGCCGGGACCGGAGCACCCGACAGCAGCGCGGCCGTCGCGTCCTGGTCCGCCTCGGGACCCGCCTCGCCGGGGACGAGGCCGAGCCCGACCACGGCGTTCCAGGCCGTCCGCTCCGCCCCGAGGCCCCACGGCGCCAGCAGGTCGGGGGTGGCGGCCGCGCCGACCGGCGGCAGGCTCCCGGTGCCCTCGGAGAGCACGCGCAGGTACCAGGCCGCCCGGCCCAGGGCCGCGTCGGCCTGGGTGGGAAAGGCGACCCC
Organism: uncultured Enterobacterales bacterium; assembly: GCA_964501915.1. GTDB lineage: Bacteria > Myxococcota_A > UBA796 > UBA796 > CAJQPC01 > CAYFPX01. The sequence continues at coordinate 15,062 of CAZCVP010000094.1, read as the reverse complement.
GTGCTCCCGACAGAAGGCCCGGGCGATCAGCACGCCGGAGACGGTCCGGGCGAGCCAGGCCGGGGGAGCGGAGACCGGCGAGCCGTCGGCGTGGAGCTGCCGCTCCAGGTGACGCCCGATGAGGGTGAGACCCGTGCTCCACCAGCGGCGGGCACCGGGCAGGTCCGGCCAGGCGAGCCCGGCCACCACCAGGCCCACCGCCTGGTCCAGGAGCCGCAGGTCCGCCGCGCGCAGCGAGAGCGACGCCAGCAGCCACTCGGCGTGAGGCAGCACCGACCCCGCCAGGCGTCTACGGAGGTCCGGATCGAGCTCATCGCCGAGCCAGCCGGCCCCGAGGGCCCAGTGGACCAGGCGGGCCGCAGCGTCGCCGGCATGGACCCAGGCCACGCCCCGCCCGGGCACGTCCTGAATGATCCACTCCCCGAGGGCCCCGGTGGCCCCGAGCGCCAGGGTGGCTTCGCCGGTCTCGCGGCGGGCCCGGGCCAGGGTGCTGAACCACTGGTGACGGTGGAGCCGTCGCGCGGCCGCCCAGGCGTGGGGGCCTCCTCCGACCGCGTTCCAGGGCGCCGAGGGCAGGACGGCGCCGGTGTCCGGACAGCGATCCCAGGTGGCCTCGGCCACGACCTGCATCGCGGCCTGCCCCGCCGCGGCGGCGCCCGCCCAGGGCGGGGATCCGGGCGGGTCTCGCGGCGCCTCCGCCCAGCACGTGTCCAGTGGCGTCGGCGGCGCGTCGCTGACCACGGGCCCGCTCTCGAAGACACCGCGGAAGGTCTGGGCGGCCCTGGCGAGCAGGGAGGACATCAGTCGTCCTCGGACGGGAGCTGGATCTCGAGGTCGACGTCGCGGGGCATGCGGTCGCGGAGGTGGATGCGCAGCCGGCGGCGCATGCGCTCCTCGAGCTGCCGCACCCGCTCCTTGGACACGCCGAAGCGCTCGCCGAGCCTGGAGAGGGGCACCGGATCGTTGGCCATCATGCGCTCGTCCCAGATGGCCCGCTCGCGCTCCTCGTCGAGGCCCTCGCGGAACTCGTCCAGGTACCCGCGGACCTGGGTACCCAGCTCGGTGCGTGCCGCGATCTCCTCGGGTCCGGCGACGCTGTCGTCGGAGATCATGTCGGACAGCGCCCTGCCCTCGCTGGGGTCGCCGACCGGCGAGTCGATGGACAGCGCCGGTGCCCGCATGTGCCGATCGACGGCGATGACCTCGGACTCCTTGACCTCCAGGCGCTCGGCGAGCTGGCGGGTGGAGGCCTCGAGCCCCTCCTTGAGCATGCGCTCGCGCTCCTTCTGGAGCTGGAAGAAGAGCTTCCTGCCGGCCCGGGTGCTGCCGAGTCTCACCATGCGGAAGTTGTCCATCAGGAACCGCAGGATCATCGCCCGGATCCAGTACTGGGCGTAGCTGGAGAAGCGGATGCCCCGGTAGGGGTCGTAGCGGGACAGGGCTTCGACGAGCCCCAGGTTGCCCTCCTGGACCAGGTCCAGCACGTTGTTCCACTGGCGGTGGTACTGGAAGGCCAGCTTGACCACCAGGCGCAGGTTGGAGGTCACCAGCCGCTCCGCGGCCTCCGGGTCCCCGGTCTCCTGGTACCGGATCGCGAGCTCCTTCTCCTCCTCCGGCTCCAGGATCGGGTAGCGGCGGATCTCCGACAGGTAGTGCGAGAGCAGGTCCGAGCTGACCGGGCTGGCGCTGCGGGTCCGGCGACGCACAGCCGGCACGGTGACGGGGGAAGCGACCGGGTCCTCTTGGTTCGGCGTCTCGGTGGGGAGGGCGGAGGACTCGGCGACCTCCGGCTCCAGGACCTCGTCCGTGGGTTCGGTCGGCTGGGAAGCCATGTTCGGGGAATCCTCGCGAGTCAGCGGGGTCGGACGCGACCAGGGGTGAGGAAGTACTCCACAGCCATCGGACTGCCCACCAGGAAGGGCTCGCGGTTGGAGGTCTGCAGACAGACCGGCTCCCCCGAGGGGCTCCTGGCGATACCGCCGACCTCTTCTAACAGGCACATCGCGCCTGCGACATCCCAGGGCTGCCACCCCTGCGGCACGATCGCCGCCGCCGCCGCCCCCGCCGCCACCATGCTGACGTGGGCGGCGAGGCTGCCGAGGTTCCGACACTTGCCCGGGTAGTCCAGGATCGCCCAGGTGTGGAAGCGCGACGGCACGTAGAGCACGGTGTCACGATCCGGAGCACGGTCGACCAGGGGAGGCAGCCGGCGCTCGTCCCGGTAGGCCCCGCCGCCCCGCGACCCGAACCAGAACTCCCCCAGGCGAGGCAACCACAGCGCGCCCAGCAGGGGGCCCTGCGCATCGACCAGTCCGACCGTCGCGCCCCAGTAGGACAGGCCTTCGACGTAGGAACCCGTCCCGTCGATCGGGTCGACGAACCAGGTGCGCTCGCCGCCCTCGACGTGCCCCCCTTCTTCGCCGACGATGGTGTCCTCGGGCCAGCTCTCCCTCAGGCCAGCGAGGATGACGGCCTCCGCCAGCCGATCCGCCTCCGTGACCACCGTGCGGTCCGCCTTGCGCTGCGCGGCGATGCGGCCGAACCGCTCCAGGGCGATGTCGCCCGCCGCCTCCAACAGGTCTCTCAGGGTGGTGCGGGCGTCGTCCACGGCCCGGAGACCTAACGTGGTATCGTGCGTCGCCTTTCGACTCCGGGCGCGGACACAGCCCACAGGAGCAGCCGATGCTGTCGTTGTTCCCCCTGTGCCTCCTGGTGGCACTCAGCGCATGTGACGGTGATGAGACCGCCACACCTGAGCCCGTCCAGGAGGTCCAGCAGCCGATCCTCGAAGACCCCAGCAAGACCGACACGCCAGAGGTACAGAAGCGGACCCCGGCCGAAGAGGCCGTCGCGCTCGCCGATGCGGGCCGACACGGCGAGGCCGTCGCCGCCCTGGAGGCGTTGCTGGAGGCCAACGCCGCCGAGCCGGAGTTCTGGAGACTGCTGGGCCAGGAGGCGCGGCTCTCCGGCGAGCCGGGTGCGCTGCTCGATCGGCTCGACGCCGACGCGGCCATCGGTGGGCAGACCGCCGCCCACCACGCACTCCGGGCGACCCTCGCCCTGGCGGCCGACCGGCCAGCCGACGCGCTGGAGGCCGCTCGCAAGCTCCGGGCCGCCAACGACGAAGAAGGTGCCGCGCTGTGGGTGACCGCCTGGGAGGCCCTCGCCCCGGACGCACGCCCCGAGCTCGATCCGACCTCGCTCGATTCGACCCAGGCGGGAGACGCCCTGCTGCTCGCGGCCACGGGCTCGAAGTCCAAGCGCAAGCCCCTGCTCGCCGAGCTCCAGCTCACCCACTGGCGCGCCGTGCTGCTGCGCGCCCGGCTCCTCGAGGAGGTCGGTGACAAGGAAGCGGTCGGCGCCGCGTGGGCTGCCCTGCTCGACGACACGAACCCCGACGTGCGACGTGCGGCCGCCCTGTACGCGGCCGCGGCCGCCGACAGCGCTGCAGTGGCCGCCGGCCACGCGGCGACCGCGGCCCGCGCAGCCACCGAGGCCCACGACGGCGCCGCTGCTGGCGAGGACCTCGCCACAGCGGTCGATCGCTACCTGTCGGCCCTGCGCTCCGACGAGGCGCTCGCCCTGGCCACGGAGCTCCACGCGCCGAGAGAGGCCGCCAAGGACACCGCCGGCTCGTCCTGGACGGGCCTCGCGCTCGCCCGGGCCGCCCTCGCCGATGGCAGCCTCCAGCTCGCGCTCACCCATGGCCGACAGGCCTCCACGGCCTTCGCCGAGGCCGGCGCCACGGACGAGGCCGCAGCCGCCGCCTGGATCCAGGGACTCGCCGCCTGGCACCTCGGGCTCACCGAAGAGCTGAAGGACGCCGCCAGCCGAGCCGGCGGCCAGGCCGCCGTCCTGGAGGCCCTCTCGGCGGTCCTCCTGGGACAGGCGGACGAGGCTCTCTCGACCCTCTCCACCGCCACGGCGGAGGGGCCGGCCGGCGTCCAGCTTCGCCTCGCCGCTGCACGCACGGCCACCTACGCGGGCGGCAACGCCGTCTCCCTCGCCGGCCAGGCCGTGCGCCTCGCGGACAAGACGGGCCACCTGCCGTCCCGCATCGAGGCCCGCCTCGCCCTCGAGACCTATGCCACGCAGGCCGGCGACAGCCGCAGCGCGGCGACGGCTCGCGCCGACCTGGGGCGGATCGCCGCCGAGCTCGAAGCTGGAGAGGCCCTGGCCTCCGAGGTCGCGGCCCGCAACCTCCGCGCCGGGACAGCCGGTCGCTTCCCCGCAGAAGGTGCACCCGCCTCTGCAGCGGCGTGGACGGCCCTCGCTGGCGGCGAGGTCCCCCCGGCCGCCGAAGGCGAGAACCCGATCTTCGCCTGGGCCCGCGCTCGGGCCGCGTCGAAGGCCGCGGACCACACCGCCGCCTTCGAGGCCTACCGGACCGCCGTGGCGGCCAGCCCGCGGCACCTCCAGGGACCGTGGACACCGGTGAGCATCCTCGACGGCGGCGCCGGACCCGGCGTCGAGCGGGACCTGGTGGCCCTGCACGGTCGCAGCGAGCTGTTGTCCGGGCTCGCCGCGCTCGCGATCCACGACGACTGGCGCTCCCGCTCCGACATCCACACGGCCTTCGCGATCGGCGACGACCCCTCCCTGGCGCTGGACACCGACACCCGCATGGCCCTCAACGAGGCCCACCGCCGGCACCAGGTCCAGACCCTGCGCTGGTTCGCCGGAGCCGCCCCCGCCCCGGAGGCCACAGCCACGGCGCTCGCCGAAGCCGAGACGAAGGCCCTGGAGACCAAGGGCTACCAGCGCGCACTGCCCCTGCCGCCGGCGGACTACAAGCTCATCCAGGAGTCGCTGCGCCACATGGCCATCCTCTCCTACCGGCTCGGAGGCCAGGTCGGCGACGCCGTGGTGGTCACCGCGACCGGTGCGCGGGTGGTCAAGCTGCGGGAGCTCAAGAACATCCGCAAGTCATCCGCTCAGCTCCGCGCCAACCTGACCGCCGGGACGGCGACGGGAGGAACGGCGACCTCTCCGGTCCCGGGCGACCAGCTCCGCAGGCTGCTCGTCGACATCTTCCATGAGGACCTGTTGGGCATCGGTCGCTACCTGGTGCTCCCGGACGGCCCGATGTGGGGCTACTCCTTCAACGTGCTCCCCGAGCAGAGCAAGGGCCTCCGGTTCCTCGCGGACATCCGGTCGATCGGCAACGCGTCCACCGTGGCCCAGGCCTTCCGGGAGCAGGCGCGGCCACCGCTCAACTACAACCCCGACTTCCTCGGACTGGCCCCCTTCCGTCCGCCGAACCCGGCGGACATGCCCGCCAGCCGCACGCTTCCCTCCGAGGTCAAGATCGCCGGACGCCTCTTCGGCAGCGGCATGCACGTGATCGAGGAGGACACCAAGGCCACGGCCACCCTCTTCCGCGAGAAGGCCAGCACGGCCCGCTTCGTCCACGTGGCGGACGTCCACGTCGGCACGGGTGGCAGCCTGGCCTTCGCCGACGAGTCCGTGCCGCTGGCCGAGCTCCGCGGCATGGACCTCGTGGCCCAGATCGCCGTGCTCTCCGGCAACAGCAGCCCCGAGGTGATGCGCCGCCGCGCCCAGGCCCTCTCCTCCGCCGGTGCGCGGGCCACCGTGGTCACCTCCTGGCTGGTCCCGGAGAGCGTCCGCGGCAAGTACCTCTACACCTTCTACGAGGCCGGCAACCGGGACCGGCCCCCGGCGCGGGCGATGGTCGAAGCCCGCGAGGCCATCCAGAAGAACCCGGAGACCCCGAACTTCGACCCCTCCTACTGGGGCCAGTTCGTCCTGTACGGGAGCCCTTGACCCAAGCCAAGGTGCTGAGAGCCGGCCGGTGGCCCTGGACCTGGAAGGGCCTCTGGCTGGGCGTGGGATGCGGGCTGCTGCTCGCCTGGGGACGGACGGCCGACGCCTCCCCGGGGCCACTCCTCGGTCCTGACGGGCCCCTCTGGCTGGGGCCCCTGGGGCCGGACACGCCGGGGATCCTGGCCCGTGGGCGGGACACGGTGGTGGTCGACCCCCGCACCGGCGAGCTGTGGGTGGAGCGCACCGAGGCGGCCCTGTCCGGTCCCGGCCCGGAGACCGCCGTGCGGCGGGTCTACCGGCAGGGCGCCTGGCACTGGACCACGGACGACCGGCTGGTGGAGAGCCCAGAAGGAGCGGTGCTCCACCTGGTCGAAGAAGACCTCACCCTCTCGCCGCGCCGACCCCGCCCCACCGAACAGCACGCGTGGCCGCTCGGCACCGAGCTGACCGCGGAAGGCACGACAGCGCTGAGGGTCGAAGACGGCTGGGCGGTGAGCCGAGCAGGCCTCGAGGAGCGCTACGACCCGGGCGGGTGGCTGGTGAGCCGCGAGGGCCCACGGGGCACCACCCTGCACCACGAGCGGGAGGAGGGGCGCATGGAGGCCATCCACCGCGGCGGAGGGCCCCGCCTGGAGCTCCTCCACGATCCAGAGGGCCGCATCTCGGTGATCCGACGTCCGGACGGCTCCGAGCGCTACGTGGAGCACGACGACGCCGGGCTCCGAGCCGCCGGGGGGCTCGGCCGACGCACTCGCTATGTCACCGACGAGGAGGGTCGACTGGTCTCCATCACCTGGCCGGACGACAGTCGGCTCCGCATCGCCTGGGACAGCTCGGGACGGATCACCTCCCTCGCCGGGCCGGGACCGCGCCGGGAGACCTACACCTGGACCGACGAAGGCGTGGAGGTCCGCAATGGACCCGGAGCACCACTGCGCCTGACCTGGACCGACGAGGGCTACGAGATCCGCGACCCGGCCGGACGGACCTGTCGGGCTCGGACCGCCGGTGGCCGCCTGCTCGGCTGGGAGGACCCCGCTGGTCAGCAGGTGCTGCTCGCCCGCAGCGAGGACGGCCTGCTGCGCGAAGTCCACGCCCAGGGGACCTGGCGCCTGCGCTGGCGCCAGGGACGGATCTACGACCTCATCGACCCCGCCGGCGGCCAGTGGCTCCTGGAGCGCAACGGGACGGGCGACGTGCAGGCGCTGATCGATCCAGACGGACGGCGACTGGGGCTTGCGCGGGACCCCCAGGGGCGGGTCCGCACCGTCCAGCGCGGCGCCCTGCCCTGGCGCTTCGAGCGAGACGCCCGCGGGCGTCTGGTGAGGCTCCAGTCCCCGACCGGGGCGGTCTCGTCCTTCTCCTGGGGCGCCCTGGGGGCCGACCTCACGGCCGAGGACCCCTCGGGCCAGACCATCGGGCTGGAGGGCCTCGGCACGGCCGAGGTGGAGCTGACCTCCCGCCTCGGGGAGACCTGGACCATCGCCTACGACGTGCTCGGACGGCCGACCCGGATCCATGACCCCTCCGGCGCTGTCGTCGAGCTGCGTCGCAACAGCCTCGGTCGCCTGGCCTCGCTGGCGGCAGGCGAAGGGGTCGAGGTCACCTACGGCTGGCGGGGCGACGGCCTGCCGTCGCGACTCACCGACCCTGTCGGCACCATCACCATGCTGCGCTACGACCTGGCGGGTCGCCTCGTCGGCCTCGAGCGGCCCGACGGGACCCTGCTGGAGGTCACTCTGGACCCGCGCGGGGAGGTCGTGGCCGTGGTGCAGGGGGAGCAGACCTGGCCCCTGCGGCGCGATGCTCGGGGTCACCCCACGGAGCTGGGAGGGGTTCGCTGGGCCTGGGACCTCGTCGGTCGCTGGCTGGGCTGGAGCGCCGGGGGCACCGGCGTGGAGCTTGTGCGAAGTGGAGCCGGCGTCGTGCGCCGGGTCGCCCCCGTCGGCACCACCCCGATCGACCTGGACCGGGACGCGGCGGGCCGCGTCAGCCGCGTCCGCACCGGTGAGCAGACCTGGGCGCTGGAGCGCGACCCCGCCGGCAACCTCCGCAGCCTGCGGGACCCCGAGGGCCGCGAGGTCGTGGTCGCGCGAGACGATCGGGGTCTGCCCGCCCTGCTCACCTGGGCGGAACGGAAGCGACGCATCCTGCGCGACGCGGCCGGCAACGCCGTGCGCTGGACCGCCTCGACCGGCGCGGCCCTGTCCACGGCCCACGGTCCCGGCGGCCGTCCCGGCACCGCCCACCTGCCCGACGGCTCGCTGGTGCGTTGGACCCTGAGCCTCGGCCGGACGCTGCTGGAGCTCCTGGATCCCGCCGGCCGCATCCGCCTCTCCCGCGAGCTGGCCTACGACGGGCGAGGGCGCCCCGTGCGGGTGACGGAGGACGAGGTCAGCGAAGTCCGTCACTGGGACCCCCTGGGCGAGCTGGTGGTGGTGGACGGCGCCGAAGAGGCCTGGAGCTGGCTGCCGGACCGCCTGGAGGGTCCGGCCGGCCAGGTCGTCATCCTGGACGCCGACAACCGCCCCCTGGAGGCCGTGCCTCCGGTGGGTCCGACCGCCTGGGGGGTGGCTCGAGAGCACCTGGCCTACGTCGTGGGCGAGGGAGGCGCCATCGAGGGCCTGACGGGGGACCGGGAGACCCTGGTGGAGCTGCGCCACGACGCCCTGGGCCACCCGGTCCAGGTCCTCCAGCCCGACGGCACCACCTGGGAGCTGACCTGGGACCCCTTCGGGAGACCGGTGAGGCTGACCGGTCCCGAAGGTGGCGAGCGCCACCTCGGCTTCGGTCCGCTCGGGCTGCTGGGCTGGACGGAGGAGGAGACCGCGACCGAGGTGCTCACCGATGGGAGCGGGGCCTGGGCCCTGGTGGACGGAGACGCCACGGTCACGGTGCTGGCCGACGAGACCGGCAGCCCCCGGCTGGTGCTGCGACCCGACGAGGACCCCCTGCCGGTCCGGTGGGGGCACACCGGCATGCCGGACCTCGACCCCGGCATCCCGCTGGGCTGGGGGGGCACCTGGAGCCTCTTCCCCGGCGGCCCCCTGTTGGACGGCGCCGGTGCCTGGGACCCGGTCTCGGGGACCCGGACCGCCCCCGCGTGGCGGCCTCCCTGGTGGACCCGCGACCGCACGCCCGAGGACTGGCCCCGGATCGACGGCACCGCCACCCCGGCCTGGGATCCGTCCGTGTGGGCGCCGCGGTCTCCCTTCTCCGACCCCCTGGAGCTGCTCGTCCGCCTGGGAGAGCTCGACGTCCAGATCGACCCTGCGGCGCTGGAGCCTCCCGTGCCCCCCCTGCCCTGGCTGCCCTCGGCGGCCGGCACCCCGGCGCCCCCGCTCTCCGACCGGAGAGCGGCCGGGGACCCCCAGGTGGAGCTGCTCATCGAGGCCGTGCGGCCACCTGTCGAGCCGCTGACCTCGGCGGACGTCCTCGCGGCCGTGTTGGCCCCGGAGTGGGAGGGACTGCCCGACGCGGGGGGACTGCTCACGCCCGGCGAGGATCTGTGGACAGCAGGCCTGGAGCGGTGGCTCACGACCCCCGAAGTGCGCTCCCCGTGAACCCTTGCACGCGGATTGGGGCTGCATTAGAACCACGCCGCGTGGTGATTATAGCTCAGTTGGTTAGAGCGCCGGATTGTGGTTCCGGAGGTCGAGGGTTCAAATCCCTCTAGTCACCCCACCTCGGGCCTATAGCTCAATTGGCAGAGCAACGGACTCTTAATCCGTCGGTTCCAGGTTCGATTCCTGGTGGGCCTACCATCTCAGAAGCCTCCGGAGACCCCGGGGGCTTCTGTCCTTCTCGTGCCGAGCCGGCGCGGTAGACTGGGGTGCCCCCCCGCAGCCCGTCGTGGTGCCCATGCGACCGCTCCTGGTCCTCGCCAGCGTCCTCCTTCTCTTCGGCTGTGGCGACGACAGCACGATCGACTCCGGCGACACCGGCTCGACCGAGGCCCCCACGGAGACCGGGTCGGCGGGCGACTCCGGGACGGACAGCCCCACGGACACCGGGTCGACGACCGGCAGCACCACCGGAGACTCGGCCGACTCCGGCTCGGGGACGTCGACATCGACCTCTGACTGCTCCGATGCCGCCGACAACGACGGCGATGGCTGGGTGGACGGGCAGGACCCGGACTGCTCCAGCGGCTCGTCCGAGGTCGGCCTCGGTACGACGGCGTGCAACGACGGGGCGGACAACGACGGCGACGGCCTCGTCGACGACGACGACCCCGACTGCCCCGACGCCCTCGATGCCTCCGAGGAGGGCTCCTGCCACGACGAGCTCGACAACGACGGCGACGGCTGGGTGGACCGACACGACCCCGACTGCCACCACGGCACCGAGGAAGACAACGCGTTCTTCGGGGCGACGGAGTGCAACGACGCCCTGGACAACGACCTCGACCTCTTCTTCGACGCCGACGACCCCCAGTGCCGCAGAGGCCTCGACGACGACGAGGAGAGCTGACCGCGGCGCTCGACCACCTCCACGTCGAGGCGGTGGCGAAGAGGTCCACCGAGCGCAGGCCGACGCCGACGCCTCTCACCATCGACCCGCACGAGCCCGAACCGCGTCTGTGGCACCCCAGGCGCGCGCAGATCGGGTTGGCGCCGCGCCAACCGCGTCTGTGGCACCCCAGGCGCGCGCAGATCGGGTTGGCGCCGCGCCAACGCGACCCGGACCGACGGATCCGCCCTCTCTGCGAACGCGCCCGGCCCACACCTCCCCAGATCCCACCCGTCGCCTGTCCGCCCCAGGCCGCCGCGTTAGACGCTCGGTCCTCCAGCGAGAATGGCGGAACTGGTAGACGCGCCGGCCTTAGGAGCCGGTGGGGCAACCCGTGGGGGTTCGAGTCCCCCTTCTCGCACCCCACCACGAGAGGCCAGCGGACATGACCGTCGAGATCGAGCGCGTGAGCAGCCACGAGCGCAAGCTCACCTTCTCCATTCCCGCCAGCAACGTGAGCAAGGAGCTGGACTTCGCGCTCCGCAACCTCGGCCGGCAGGCCCAGCTCAAGGGCTTCCGCAAGGGCAAGGTGCCGCTGCCGCTGCTCGAGCAGCGCTTCGGCCGCCAGGTGCGCGCGGAGGTCGCCTCCAAGGTCATCAACGAGTCCTTCAAGGAGGCCGCGGCGGACCTTGAGTTCTTCGGTCAGCCCTCTGTCGAGAAGGGCGAGCTGAAGCGCGGCAAGGACTTCGACTTCGAGATCGTCGTGCAGGTCAAGCCCGACCTGGAGCTCGAGGCCTACACCGGCCTCGAGGTGCCCTGGGTCCCTGCCCAGGTCGCCGAGGAAGAGGTCCAGGAGGAGATCGCACGGCGCCTGCAGTCCAGGGCCGCCCTCGCCGAGGTCACCGAAGCCCGGGAGATCGCGGCGACCGACATGGTGCTCGCCGAGCTCACCATCACCGACGGCGACGAGACCGTGCACGCCCACCCGGGCACCATGATCAACCTCCAGGACGACACCTACTACACGGGCATCGACGGCCTGCTGGTCGGCCAGCCGAGCGACGGCGAGATCAGCGGCGAGGTCACCTTCGACGAGGGCTCCCTCGAAGAGCTCGCGGGGCGCACCCTGGCCGTGGCGGCCAAGGTCCTGTCGCTGCAGGAGATGCGCTCCCCGGAGCTGACCGACGACATCGCCACCGACCTGGGCTTCGAGGGCGGCCCCGAGGGCATGCGGGCCGCGACGCACGCGCAGCTCCTGGAGCGCCGCGACGAGGCCGCCCGCAACCAGGCACGGGCCAAGCTCCTCCAGCTCCTCATCGACGCCAACCCCTTCGAGGTGCCGGCGGCGCTGGTGGAGCAGCAGCTCAACATGCTCCAGGAGCAGCTCCGGATCCAGGCCGCCTACCGGGGCCAGGATCCGCGCAACGTGCGCTTCAGCGACGAGGACATGGCCCGCATGCGGGGCCAGGCGACCTTCGCCGCCAAGGGCGCCCTCATCCTGGAGTACGTGTCCGACAAGGAGAGCATCGGGGTCACCGAGGCCGACCTGGACTCCCGCTACCAGCTCCTGGCCGACCAGCGCGGCCAGACCGTGGAGGCGATCAAGGGCTACTTCCAGAAGGAGGAGGCCGTCGACGAGCTGGAGGCCCGCATCCTCGAGGAGAAGACGCTGGACTGGCTGCTCGAGAACTCGGAGCTCGTAGAAGAGGTGGCCGAGGCCGAAGAGGACTGAGGGAAGATCCACTCCCGAGAAGGGTTGAGGCAGCATTGGCGGTACCCGATCGGCGTGGTTACCGCCACAAGACCCCTTCCCTCTCCGGAGTGTGCCGCCGCATGGCCTTCGATCCCCTGCAGAACTACCTCGTTCCCACCGTCATCGAGTCCTCGCACCGCGGCGAGCGGGCCTGGGACATCTACTCCCGGCTGCTCAAGGACCGGATCATCTTCCTCCGGACCCAGGTGACCGACGAAGTCGCCAACCTGGTCGTGGCCCAGATGCTCTTCCTGGAGTCCGAGGACCCCGAGCGCGACGTCTTCCTCTACGTCAACAGCCCCGGCGGAGCCGTCACGGCGGGCATGGCCATCTACGACACCATGCAGTTCATCCGACCCGACGTGGCCACGATCTGCATGGGCCAGGCGGCCTCGATGGGCGCCTTCCTGCTCGCCGCCGGCACCAAGGGCAAGCGGCGGGCGCTGCCCCACTCCCGCATCATGATCCACCAGCCGCTGGGCGGCGTCGGCGGCCAGGTCACCGACATCCAGATCCACGCCAACGAGATGCTGCGGGTGAAGGACGAGCTGAACCGGCTGCTGGCACGCCACACCGGCCAGCCTCTGAAGAAGGTCGCCCAGGACACCGAGCGGGACAACTTCATGACCCCCGAGCTGGCGCTGGACTACGGCCTGATCGACGAGGTCATCTCCAAGCCCGAGCCGATCGCCGAGGCGGACTGAACCCTCTCAAGGTCGGCGACCCTACTGCCGTCGAGAGCAGACGGCAGTAGACTGACCGGACCCGACAGCCAGGAGAAGCGGTGAGGCGCAAGGGACAGGACGGACGCGAACTCTGCTGCTCCTTCTGTGGCAAGTCACAGAAGGAGGTACGCAAGCTCATCGCCGGGCCATCGGTGTACATCTGCGACGAGTGCGTCGAGCTGTGCAACGAGATCATCACCGAGGAGTTCGAGCGGGAGGACTACTACGCGTCGCGCGCCCTGGTGCCCAAGCCCAAGGACATCAAGTCCCACCTCGACCAGTACATCATCGGCCAGGAGCGGGCGAAGAAGATCCTCGCGGTCGCCGTCCACAACCACTACAAGCGCATCGACAGCCGCAGCACCCACGACGACGTGGAGCTCCAGAAGTCGAACATCCTGCTCATCGGCCCCACCGGCACCGGCAAGACCCTGCTCGCCCAGACCCTGGCCCGCTTCCTCAACGTGCCCTTCACCATCTGCGACGCCACCAGCCTCACCGAGGCCGGCTACGTGGGCGAGGACGTCGAGAACGTGATCCTCTCCCTGTTCCAGTCCGCCGAGTACAACGTCGAGCGGACCATGAAGGGCATCATCTACATCGACGAGATCGACAAGATCGGGCGCAAGTCCGAGAACCCCAGCATCACCCGCGACGTGTCGGGCGAAGGCGTGCAGCAGGCCCTGCTCAAGATCATCGAGGGCACCGTGGCCAACGTGCCCCCCAAGGGCGGCCGCAAGCACCCCCAGCAGGAATTCCTGCAGATCGACACCACCAACATCCTGTTCATCTGCGGGGGCGCCTTCGTAGGGCTCGACAAGATCATCGAGCAGCGGCTCAACAAGTCCACCATCGGCTTCGGCGCCACGGTCAAGGGCCAGGAAGAGCTCTCCCGCTCCGAGCTGCTGGCCAGGGCCGAGCCCGAGGACCTGCTGCGCTTCGGCCTCATCCCCGAGTTCATCGGCCGCCTGCCCGTGCTGTCCACCCTCGAGGACCTCGACGAGCACGCCCTGGTGCAGATCCTCTACAAGCCCCGCAATTCACTGGTCAAGCAGTACCAGAAGCTCTTCGAGCTCGAAGACGTGGAGCTCAAGTTCACCGACGACGCGCTCATGGCCCTGGCCCGCGAAGCCATGGCCCGCAAGACCGGAGCGCGCGGCCTGCGCGCCATCCTCGAAGACCTCATGCTGGACACCATGTACGAGCTGCCGTCCATGCATGGGGTCAAAGAGTGCATCATCAACGCCGACGCGGTGGAGAGCAAGCACCAGCCCCTGATGGTCTACGCCCACCAGAAGGCCGGCAACGAGTAGCCCCCGGGACCCCCATGATCTTCAAGTCCAAGAAGATGGTCGACGACGAGGCGTTGCTCGCGCTGCTGCCGCTGCGCAACCTCGTCCTCTTCCCGCACCAGGTCATCCCCCTCATCGTCGGCCGAGAGAAGTCGGTGCGCGCCCTGCGCGAAGCCGCCGCCAGCGAAGGGCGCATCATGCTGGTGGCCCAGCGCGATCCCCGGGTGGCCGAGCCGGGCCCCGACAACCTGCACGAGGTGGGCACCATCGGCAAGGTGGTGCAGGTCCTCAAGCTGCCCGACGGCACCATGAAGGCCCTGATCGAGGGCCTGCAGCGCGGCCGCATCGCCGACTTCGAGTCTACCGACCCCTTGTTCCAGGTCACGGTTGAACCTCTCCAGGCCCAGGCCACGGAGCACCCCGATCTCGCAGCCCTGCTGCGCTCGGTGCGCGAAGCGTTCGACGAGTACCAGAAGCTCAACAAGGGCATGGCCCCCGAAGCCCTGGTCTCGGTCAGCTCGGTGGAAGACCCGGCCCAGCTGTCCGACATGCTGGCCTTCCGCCTGGGCCTCAAGACCGAAGACCAGCAGTCCCTGCTCGAAGAGCTCTCGCCCTCGGTGCGGCTGGAGCGCCTGCTCAAGTACGTGCAGGCCGAGATCGAGATCCTGCGCGTGGAGCGCAAGATCAAGAGCCGCGTCAAGCGCCAGGTGGAGCGCTCCCAGAAGGAGTACTACCTGAACGAGCGCATGCACGCGATCCAGAAAGAGCTCGGCGAAAAAGACGAATTCAAAAACGAGATGCAGGAGCTGGAGCAGCGCGTCAAGGACAAGCAGCTGCCCGAAGAGGCCCGAGAACGTCTCAAGCGCGAGCTGCGCAAGCTCAAGATGATGTCACCCATGGCCGCCGAGGCCACCGTGGTGCGCAACTACGTGGACTGGGTGCTGGCCCTGCCCTGGCACGAGCTCACCGAAGAGAACCACGACATCGACAAAGCCCAGGGCGTGCTCGACGAAGACCACTACGGCCTGCGCAAGGTCAAGAACCGCATCATCGAGT
>CAZCVP010000093.1:27926-28207 GCA_964501915.1 uncultured Enterobacterales bacterium | reverse complement strand
GGTGTGGTTGTTGGCGTCGGCGTCGTTGTGGTCGTTGTGGTCGTGGTGGTGGGCGGGGTCGTTGTCGGCGTCGTTGTCGGTGTCGGTGTCGGTGTCGGTGGTGGCGGAGTCGTCGCTGTCGTCGCCGCCGCAGGCGGTGATGCCCAGGGGGGCGAGCAGGGCGAGCAGGGTCAGGCTCTGGGTCATCCGAGGTCCTCCGGGGGGCATCCTTGTACCCTGTCGCGGGGGGGGGGGGCCCCCGGGGCGGGGCCCCCGCCCCGCCCCCCCCCCCCCCCCCCCCC
>CAZCVP010000093.1:0-27916 GCA_964501915.1 uncultured Enterobacterales bacterium | reverse complement strand
AGGGGTCTCTGACCCCTCTTCGCTTGCCCCGAGACCGGCTCAGGAGGCGAGGCCACCGACCTCTGCGACCCGCACGACGAAGAGCCACCCACCGCCCACCACCAGCGAGGACGATCCCACCCGGCGCACCCGGCTCGCCCAGGCCTTGTTCCGCCCCAGCCACCACAGCACGGGCAACACCACCAGGACCGCCGCGACCTGGCCCACCTCCACCCCCAGGTTGAAGGACACCAGGCCCACGACGACCGAGGACGTCGAGACACCGAGCCCGGTCAGGGCCCCGGCGAAGCCGAAGCCGTGGACCAGGCCCAGCAGGAAGGTCAGCACGAAGCGCCTGCGGGCAGGGGGTTGCCAGAAGTTCTCGGCTCCCACCCAGGCGATGGAGAGGGCGATGGCGGGCTCGACGAGGTCCGGGGATACCCGAAGGAGCCCCAGCGCCGCCGCGCCCAGGGTGATGGAGTGGCCCACCGTGAACCCGGTGACGATGCCGCCCACCTGGCGCATCGAGCCGGCGACGAGCAGCAGCCCGAACAGGAAGGCCAGGTGGTCCCAACCCACGAGGATGTGCTCGACACCCAGGACCAGCATCGAAGCCGCGACGGCGGCGGAGTCGGGGCCCGATCGGAAGGTGGCCACCCGGGAGGTCCCGTGGAGCACGCCGACCGGCTCTCCATGGGCCTCGACGAGCACGCGGTGCGCTTCGTCGAAGTCCGACAGGTAGCCGACCTCCAGGCTCCAGACGTCGGCGGTGGGGCAGGAGACCACGGGCACGGCCACCTCGACGCCGTCGTTGGCCACCTCTCGGACCTGGGGGCTGCCCAGGTCGCAGGGGGTGCCGTCGGCGCGGAGGAAGAGCCGCTGGGCCGTGACCGAGGCCAGGGACCGGTCGAGCCCCGCCCTCATGGAGCGGTGGAGCTCCGTCCGGGAGAACGCCAGCACGACTTCGTGGGCGGAGACCGTCGCGTAGGACAGGCCGGGGCGGTGGGCCTGCGCCGGGGTCGAGGCCCCGAGCCAGCCCACCACCAGCGCCGCGAGCGCCAGCGCTACTCGTCGCACGGCTGCCACCTCAGCCAGATGGGGCTCGACCAGACGGCGTCCGTGGCCTGCAGGCCCGTCGCGGAGACCTCGGCGGGCTGCAGCTTCGCCCGCACGTAGTAGAGCCAGTCTCCGTCCTGGGCGGGGGCGACGACCTCGAGACCGGTGGCGATGAGCCGCTCGCTGTCCGGCTCGAGGTGGGCGGCCCGGATGTAGGCGTACTCGTCGTACAGCTCCGCCCAGTCCAGGTCCTCGAGGTCGATGTTGCCCCAGTCCACGTCGGTCAGGTCGACAGGTGCCGCCCAGATGTCGGCCTCCACGATGCGGAGGCCCGCCATCACCTCCACGTCGGCCGTGACGCCGGTGCAGCGGGAGACGGGCTCGGCATGCCCCATCCGCCAGGAGCGGTCGTCGTCGGTCTGCATGCGGAAGTCGAGCCAGACCCGGGGACCGCTGGTGGCGTAGGTGGCGCGGTCGTAGAGCGCGTCGAAGACGTCGTCCCGGGTCCTGTCGGCCGCCAGCACGACGGCCGAGCCGGTGGGCTCGTTGCCCCGGTAGACGCGTCCGTCGACGTCCATGACGTCGTCCACCCCGGGCATCTGCTGGTGGTTGTCCGAGGAGCCGATGAGGCCGATCTCGGCGCCGAGCTTCCACCCGAAGCGATAGGCCCAGCTCGCGAAGGCCCCCGGCATGCTGTCGTCGTCCACACCGGTCTCGAAGTCCTCGAGGCCTGTGCTCCGGGCGGAGAAGACCTCGCCGGAGCGCTGGAAGTCCTGCATGGTCTCCAGGTCGGCGATCCGCAGGGCCGTCGGGTGGGCGTAGGTCCACAGCCAGTCGATGTTGGTTGGCGAGGGGTCCATGATGTGGGGGATGATCAGGGCCTCCTCCGAGTCGTGGGGCTCGGTGGGACGGAAGCCGAGCCGCTCGTGGAAGCGGGCCAGGCACTGGGGAGGGCGGTTGGCCGTGCTGCCCGGGAGCATCGCCAGCCCCTGCTCGGCGTCGTGGTTCCGGAAGAGCACCACGCGGTGCAGCGGTGCCGTCCCCTGATCCGGGACCGCACCCCCCGTGGGGCAGAGCTCCTCGTCGTCCTGGCACTGGTGCCCGTGCCACTCGTAGGCAGGGAAGGTGATGAAGGTGCCGTTGTCTGCCTGGTAGCGGGCGACAGCGAGCTGGTTCTCCGTCCACCAGTCCCCGATTCCGCTGGCATACCAGCCCTGCTCCATGAGGATCTCGCAGGGCTGGTCGGATCCGAAGAGCCCGGGGTCGCTGGCGATGGGCTCCGGGAGGCTCCAGCTCTCCCAGGGCACGGCGTGCTGGGAGACGGCACCGAAGTCGTAGCCGGCCACGTACTGGAGGTAGCGCAGGGCGTCGACGCTGCGTGAGGACTGGGCCTTGTGGTCGCCGGCCGCGAACGTCCGCACGAACTGCTCCTGGACCGGCGGGTCCGAGGAGCCGTCGGCCACCAGGCCGGTGTGGATGTGGGTGTCGCCCATCAGGCGGATCACCTCGGGGGCGCCCTCGTGGACCCGGGTCCAGTTGCGGGCCACGGTGAGCGCACCGGAGTCGACGGTGAAGGTGTAGTCCCCCGGCGCCAGGGGAGGGACGTCCACGGTGGTTCGCCAGGCGTCGTCGAGGTCGAACTCCACCTCGCGGAGGACCGTGAGCGCGCCCGCGCCGTGGACGCGCAGGAGCAACCCCTGCTTGTCCATGGCCCTGGGGTTGCCCCAGCCGTCGGTGACCACGACCTGGACCTGGACGGTCTCGCCGGAGCTGGCGTCCAGCGGGGAGATCAGCGTCGCGACCAGCGGTGTGCCCGCCTCGATCTCCACGCCCTGGACCTGGGACTCCTCCAGGACTTCCCAGCAGTCCCGCAGGTAGGGGCCGTAGGCCCCTGTGTCTTCGATGTCGCAGGCCGGGTTGCCCTCGTCGTCGGTCCGGTAGCGCAGGTGCGGCCTGAGCGGCCGGATGGGTTCGTCCCCCTCCAGCAGGACCGTCAGCCAGTCCGTGGCCCGCCTCGGCATGTTGCCGATGTAGCGGAAGCGCACGCGCTGGCCTTCGACGAGGGCACCGTCCTCGAGCCAGAGGCCCAGGGCCGTCGGGGTGCGCTGGTCGAGCTCGCTGGTGTACATCCACCCCTCGTCGCCGTAGGCGTTGGCGAGCTGGACCTCCTCGACCTCGCAGGCCCCTCCCTCCAGGGGCGTGATGACCCAGGCGTCCCAGTAGCCGTCCTCGTCGCCGTCGTACTGGCAGGTCCCGCTGCCCACCTCGCACAGGCGTGGCGTGTGCATCAGCGCCACGGAGGGCTCGACGTCGTCCTCCTCGTCGGTCCACTGCTGGCTCGGCAGCTCGAGCTGGACGACAGAGGGCTCCGCGTCGTCCGGGTAGTAGGGCCAGCCCTCCTCGATCCAGGGCAGCGTGCCGCGGCCCTCGATGGTCTCCGGCACGTGGAAGTCGATGAGCCAGTGAGGGTCGCTGGCCGTCGGGTCGCCGTCGAAGTGGTGGTAGGCGTCCACCTGGTCCGGGTGGACCCGTACCAGCTCTTCGGCCTGGCCCTCCAGCTCGGACCACTCGGAGTCCTGGCAGTTCGGCACGGTGAACGGGCCATCTGCTGCGGGATCGCCCTTGGGGTCGGCGTCTCCGACCGGTGTGGCTGCCGGCCCACCGGCTTGGCAGCCGAGCAAGGCGAAGAGCGGCACGACGCCGCCGAGGCGTGATCGAGGCATTCTGTCCTCCGTGGGGGGCGTGGTGAGGCCTTGCCCGGAGGTTTGAACCGGGGGGGGGTGCGAGGGTTACGCGAGCGCGAGGCGCGCCATGGTTCGCCATGCCTCGGGCGGTGGAGTGCCTCCCCGACGGGCGCCAGCCGCACCGACACATGCGTCATCCCGTCACATCCCCCCTTCACGCCAGTACATCCCCCAGGGACGCTGCTGTCCCCCTTGGGCGAACCGATGCGACAAGCTCCAGGATGTTCCAGGTTTGCCCGGCATTTGCGTGAGAGGGCCCGCCCCTGTAGCCTCGGGGTCGAGCCAGGGGCCGAGCCCTCTCATGGCCCTCTCGAAGCACGAACCCGCGGTGAGACGTCTCCGCACGGGAGTGTGTCGTGACCGACGAACACCTCTCCCCTGATCGCCTGGTGGCCAGCGATCGGACCCCCGAGGAGGCCGCCCACCTACAGAGCTGCGCCCGGTGCCGGACCGCCGAACAGGAGGCGCGCACCGCGAGGGTCCGCTCGCAGCACACGCTCGCCGGCGTGCTCAGCCGCATCCAGGGGGGCGAGCGAGGCACGGACCCCGACCTGGCGCGGCAGCTCGACGAGGCCTTCATGAAGAACGTGCCCGCGCTGAGGCGCCTCTGCAGGAGGGAGCTGGGCGGGTTCCCCCAGTCCGTGGTCGAGGAGGAGGTCCAGGAGGTCCTGCTCCAGGCGTGGAGGAAGCTCCCCTCCTACGAGCCCAGGCTGCCGTTCCGGGTCTTCCTGTTGGAGATCGCCCGGCGGAAGTGCGCCAACGTCCGGCGCAAGCGCCGTGATGTGCTGACAGAGGACGGCTTCCTGGAGGTGGGGTCCGAGGAGCGAGGTGTGATCGCCCAGCTCGCCGAGGAGGAGCGGAACGCGCTGATCCAGCAGGCGGCGCAGAACGTGCTCGAGCAGGAGGAGCAGGAGCTGGTCGTCCTGCGCTGGGTCCTGGACTACCCCTACGACGTCATCGTGGAGGAGCTCGGGCTGCCCGACACCGAGGCGGTGAGGGTCGGACTCCAGCGCTGCAAGCGGCACATGAGGAAGGAGATCCGCCGCCTGCTGGCCGGGCGCGGCCTCGGCGAGTCCTTCCTGAGAGACCCCGAGTGAGCCGCCGGCCGGCCACGTGGCACCAGGAGGTTGAGCGATGAGTGACGAACACATCCCCGACCACCGGCTGCTGGCTACCGATCACACCCCCGAAGAGGTCGCGCACCTCGGGCGCTGCGCGATGTGTCGCATCCGAGTGAGGCAGGCGGGGGAGTTCCAGGCGCTGGAGATGGCCACCTGGCTGGAAGACCTCGAGGAACACGACACGGCGCCGCCCCCCACCGAGGAACCGGTGGATGACGACTCGCCGCGGTTCACCGACCTCGGGACGATCGGTGTGGGCGGGATGTCCCTGGTGAAGCTCGCCCGCGACGAGCTGCTCGGCCGCGAGGTCGCCCTCAAGGTGCTCAAGCTGGGGCTGGACCGGAGACTTGCCGGGCGCTTCCTCCGCGAAGCCTCCATCACCGCCCAGCTCGAGCACCCGAACATCGTGCCCGTCTACGACCTCTTCGACCAGGAGGACGGGACTCCCACCCTGGTCATGCACGTGATCCGCGGCGACTCCCTCCGCGAGGTGATCGACTCCGAACGGCTGCCGAGCCTCCGGGAGCGCCTGGACGTGCTCATCAAGGTCTGCGACGCGATCGCCTTCGTGCACAGCAAGGGTGTGATCCACCGGGACCTGAAGCCGGACAACGTGATGGTGGGGGAGTTCGGCGAGGTCCAGGTCGTGGACTTCGGGCTGGGGGCCAGGCTGGCGGCCGGGTCGGACGGGTGGGACTGCCGTGCGGTGACCGCCGGCCGGGGGTTCACCCGCGGCGGCTCGGTGATGGGC
This sequence comes from uncultured Enterobacterales bacterium, assembly GCA_964501915.1. Taxonomy (GTDB): domain Bacteria; phylum Myxococcota_A; class UBA796; order UBA796; family CAJQPC01; genus CAYFPX01. The sequence goes on along the minus strand of CAZCVP010000093.1, from coordinate 22,265 downwards.
ACGCTCCGCTACATGCCCCCCGAGCAGGCGCGGGGAGAGAACCACCGCGTGAGCTATGCCTCCGACATCTACGCCCTCGGCGCCACGCTGTGGGAGCTCATCGTCGGCTACCCCCCCTTCCCCGGCGACGACGTGTCCGCCATGGAGCGCGTCAAGGCGGGAGAGATCCCGCCGCTGCGACCGCACTGTCCGTCGGTCCCGAGGGACCTCGAAGCGGTCGTGGTGCGGGCCATGGCCGCGGAGCCCGAGGACCGCTACCCCAGCGTGCTGGCGCTGCGGGGGGACCTGGTCGCCTTCCTGGCGGACCGCCCGGTGTCGGTGCGGACTCCCTCGCTCTCGGAGCGGGGCTGGAAGTGGTTCGCCCGCAACCGCGCCAGGGTGATCCCGGTGGCGGCCACCGGGCTGCTGGCCCTGCTCGCCCTGCTCGGCCTGCTGTTTGGCTGGGTGAGCGCTGTGATCAAGGGGAAGGAGGAGGCGGAGCGGCTGGCCGAGGAGCACCGGAAGGAATCCGTGATAGCCGACTCAGAGAGGGAGAGGGCCCTGATCTACATGGCGACCGCCCTGCTGGCCCAGGCGCGCTCGGACCTGCGGACGGACCCCAACTCCGCGCGACGCTCCCTGCGGAGGGTGATCGGCGTGAACGCCACGCCCTCCCTGTCCCAGCGACACGCCGCGCGACTGGCCCTCGACACGCTCGCGGACTGGAGCCCCGAGCCCGTGGTGACCCTGTTCACGGTGGGGGAGGTCCCCCGCCTGGTCGTGCCCCCAGGCGGGGAGCGGGTCCTGGTCGAGACCGACGACGGCGTGCAGCGTACCTTCGCTCTGCCGGCCGGAGAGGACGCCCCCCCGCTGAGCGCCGACGAGGTTCGTGCGGCGGAGGTGACGCCGACCTGGGGCCCGGACGACCTCGTGCCGGTCCACATGCCGGGACCCGAAGGCGAGGTCATCGAGCTGCGCCGCCCCGGTGAGAGCGCCGCGGTGACCCGGCTGGCCCTGGACGACCCCCAGCCGATCGTGGCGTGGTCGCCGGACCAGCGGCTCCTGCTCGTGCCGACCCGAGACGGCGTGGCCGCTGTCCCCATCGCTCCCGCATCGGCCTGGCCGGACGGTGACCGCCGGCCCGGGGCGGCCGCCGTGGCGATCTCTCCCGACGGCACTCTGCTGGCCACCGGCGAGGGGGGGGAGGTCGAGGTGAGGTCCCGTTCCACGCGCCGGGAGCTGGCGCAGATCCCGCTCGACCCTCGGGCCGAGGTGCGCTCGCTACACTTCCTGGACGGTCGCTGCCTCGCCGTCGGCACCGAGAGCGGCGTCACCGTGCACGACCTCGCTGGCGGGCCCCGCCGAGAGATCCCCACCTCGGCTCCGGTCCAGGTCGTGGCGGACACACCCTCCGGGCTGCTGGCGGCGCTCGACGATGGCTCGCTGCTCTCCATCACGGGGGGGGAGCCTCCCCAGCGGCTGCCGCTTGGTGCGGGCCACGTCGTCGACGTGGGCTTCGAAGGCGATGTGCTCGTGATCCGAACCACCGGGGCGGACGCGGGCCTTCGCGCTCACCGGTGGCCGAGTCTGGAGCGGCTGTGGACCTACCCGTCCGACGACCTGGTCGGCGACGGCGACGTGGGCTGGGGCAAGGTCGCCCAGGCGACCGAGGACGGCGAGGTCCTGGTCCTGGACGTGAGCACCGGAGAGATCGACTGGTCCGTTCCCGCGCGCGGTGGAGAGATCGCCGGCGTGGCCCTCTCCGAGGGCGACATCGTGTTCGCGACCCGCTCCGACCACGCCATCAGCGCCCTCTGGCGCGGCCAGCACCTGTGGTCCTGGTCCACCGGCGAGGCCACGGGCACGGCCATGGCCGCTCACGAAGGGCTCGTGGCCATGACCCTCGACGACGGCACCCTGTGGTGGCACGAGCGGGGGCTCGCCGAGCGCCTGAGCGAAGAGGACCCAGGTGCGGTGGGCCGGCGCTACCTCGCCGCCAGGATGCCCGACCGGGCCGCGCGTGTCCTCGCCGATCAGCCTCGAGCCGTGCTCTCCAGGACCGAGCGCACGCTGCTCGTGGAGGAGGGCCTGGCGGACCCGGCGTCGCTGCTCATGGCGAACCTCGCGCCGGGCTCACCCGCCGCCTGGGCGGAGCTGGTCGGGTCGGGGACCCCACCAGGCCCGGAGCCGCAGTGCCCGCTGTAGCCCCCTCCTCAGGGACGCGGACCGCTCAGTCGTATTCGTCGTCACACGATGACCCGCCGGTCACCTGCGTCAGCTTGTCCGCGGAGGTGTTCCCGTCGTCGTCGCTGACGGCGAGCAGGACGTTCACGGCGTAGCTGCTGTTGTCCGAGACGTCGTAGACACTGATCTCGGTGACACCCGTCTCATCGACCTCCGCGTCGTGGCTGTCCCTGTCCCACGGGTCGGGACCGGTGATGACCCAGGTGACCTCCAGGGTCCCCGGGAGCTGCTGCGGGTCCTTCACGAACCCCTTCAGATCCAGGTACTCGCAGCCCCAGGCAACGTGGTCGACGATCTTGGCGAACGGTGGATCGTCGCCGGGCCTGTGGTCGCTGGTGGCGGAGTCGCAGTCGTTGTCCACGCTGTCCCAGGGCACCTCGGTCGCTCCGGGGTGGGTGCTCGGGACCTGGTCGTCGCAGTCGTCGGCGATGTCCCACCCGTCTCCGTCCAGGTCGTCGTCGGGGGTGGCGGAGTCGCAGTCGTTGTCGAGGCCGTCATAGGGGACCTCGGCGGCGTCGGGGAAGACCCTCGCGTCGTCGTCGTCGCAGTCTTCGGCGCTGTCCGACCCGTCTCCGTCGAGGTCGCTCGAGGAGGCTCCGCCCTCCTCGTAGCCGTCCCAGCCCCAGCACTCGATCCGGCCCAGGGAGTCGAGGGCGCAGGTGTGATGGAGGCCCGCGCTCACGGCGGTGTAGCCGGTCCCGGAGGGGGCGTCCGAGACCTGTCCCCAGTCGTCACGGCCCCAGCACTCCACGTCGCCCGACGAGGTGAGGGCGCAGGTGTGGGCGTAGCCGCCACTCAGGCCGGTGTAGCACGGGCCGCACGGGGCATAGGCGACCTGGCCCCGCGGGCTGTAGCCCCAACACTCGATGGCTCCCGTGGAGCTGACGGCGCAGGTGTACTGGCTGCCCGGGCCCACGGAGAGGTAGCCGCTGTCCTCCGGCGTGTCGGAGATCTGCGTCAGGTAGTCGAAGGGCGCGTAGCCAGCCCAGCAGGCGATCACGCCGGAGGCGTCCAGGGCGCACTTGGCAGTAGAGGGCCCATCCAAGGCGGTGTGGCCCTCCTCCGTCGGGGCGTCCGTGATGAGGCCCGCTTCGTCGGAGCCCCAGCACTCGATGGCCCCGGCGCTGTTCAGGGCGCAGTTGCCGTTGTAGTTCGCACTCACGGCCGCGAAGTCGGTGCCCGTCGGAGTGTCGGACACCTGGCCATCGCTGTCGGACCCCCAGCACTCGACGCCGCCCGAGGAGGAGACAGCACAGGCGTGCGAATGGCCGGTGCTCACGGCGGAGTGGCCGCCGTCCGAGGGCGCAGCGTGAACCAGGCCAGAGCGGGTCCATCCCCAGCACTCGACGACGCCCGAGGAATCCAGCGCGCAGGCGTTGTCATAGCCGGCGCTCACAGCGGTGTAGCCGGCGCCGGACGGGGCCTTGGAGATCTGCCCTCGATGGTCCCGCCCCCAGCACTCGATGGCACCCGCGGCATCCAGGGCACAGGTGTGGTACTCGCCGGCGTCCACGGCGGTGTAGCCGGTGCTCCCGGGGGTGTCGGAGACCTGTCCCCAGTAGTTGGACCCCCAGCACTCGACTCCCCCCGAGGAGTCGAGGGCACAGGCGTGCTCGTAGCCCCCGCTCACGGCGACGTAGCCGACGAGCGCCGCGTCCGAGACCTGGTCGAAGTCGTCGGCGCCCCAGCACTCGACCGCACCCGTGGAGGCGACGGTGCAGGCGTGGTACCCACCCGCCGTCAGGGAGGTGTGGTCGCCTCCCGAAGTCGGGTCGGAGACCTGTCCCTGGTCGTCCCACCAGCCCCAGCAGTGCGTTCTTCCCTTCGCATCGAGCGCGCAGGTGTGCCCCCACCCCGCGCTCACGGCGGTGTAGTCGGTGTCGGTCGGGGCGTCGGAGACCTGGGCACCGGGGATTCCCCAGCACGTGATGGCTCCCGAGCCGTCCAGGGCGCAGGTGTGGTAGAGGGTGGCGTCCAGGGCGGTGTGGCCTTTGTCCAAGGGGGCGTCGGAGACCTGGTCCCAGTCGTCGGACCCCCAGCAGTCGATGGCTCCCCGCGCGTCCATGGCGCAGCTATGCCCGTAGGCCGCGGCAATGGCGACGTAGCCGCCGCGGGCGGGGGCGCCGGAGACCTGGCCCCCGTCGTCGGCGCCCCAGCACTCGACGACACCCGAGGCGTCCAGCGCGCAGTTGTGGTAGGCGCCGGCGCTCACGGCGGTGTAGCCGGTGCCCGTGGGAGCGCCGGAGCCGGTGCCCGTGGGAGCGCCGGAGCCGGTGTCGCTGCCCGAGTCGGAGCCGGACTTGACGTCGGGACCGGCCCGGGTCACCTGTACCCCGGATCCACCGGTCTCCACCCCGCCACGACAGGCCGGCAGCCCGAGGGAGAGCACGGTCAGCAGGGTGAGGGAAGAGAAGGGACGCACAGACACCTCCTGCCTGGTGATGTCGTGGGAGCCCACCGGATCACAGGGTCTGCCGCGAATCTGCCGCGTCGCCTGGTCAGGGCGCGCAGGCCTCCAGGGACGGCAGCCACCTGGGTCGGCCGGTCCGGGTCGAAACCTCGGCGCAGGGCGCCTCGGTCCTGCTGACGCCCTCTGGGACGCCGGCCCGGCGCAGGGCCTCGCCGAACCGGTCCCGATCGGCCTGGTGCTTGAACGGAGAGGTGTCGTTGACCCAGGCGATGCTGTAGTGAGGGTGCAGCGCGAGGGTCCTCTGCACGACCTCGCGCGCCTGCTCGAGCTGACCGCGCTCGGCGTGCACGGCGATCAGGATGTTGAGGAGCAGGATGAACTCCGGCGCCCTGTCGAACCCCCGGTCCAGCGCGTTGAGGGACATGTCGTACTGCCGCAGGAAGTAGTGGGCCCAGGCGATGCGCATGTACCAGTTCGCGGGCCCGTCGGGGTCGAGCTCCAGGGCCTGCTCCACCTCGTCGAGGGTCCGCTGGTGCTGGCCGAGCCAGAAGTAGCCGTTGCCCAGGTAGTAGTGGATCTCGGCGCTCGCCGGGTTCAGCTTCGAGGCCCTCCGCAGATGGTCCATACCGTCTTCGAAGCGCATCGCGCGGATCTCGGCGATGCCCAGGTAGGCGTAGGCGTCGCCGTAGGCCGGGTCGAGCGCGATCCCCTGCTCGTAGTGCTCGATCGCCATGTCGAGGGCCCCCGCGCCGCACACGGGGGGGTAGTTGCGCGTGAACCCGTAGTAGTAGGTGCGGCCCAGCCAGACGTAGCCCGGGGCGTGGCTGGAGTCGGTCTCGATCGCCCTGGTGAACCACTCGTGGGCCCGGAGGTTGCACGCCGCACAGACCTTGCCCAGCTCCTCGCGGCCTTCCAGCACGCACTCGTGCGCCGTCCGGCCCTGGGGGATCTTCCGGGTGAACCGAGGTACGTCGCTGCGCATCTTGCTGACGATCAGCCCGACGACCAGCGTCGAGAGGCGGCTCTGGTCGCCCAGCGGCTTCTCGTACTGTTCCTGCCACACGGAGCTGCGGTTGCCGGCGCGGAGCAGCTCCACCTCCAGGCGGAGCGTGTCTCCGGAGCGCCGGACGCTGCCTTCGAGCAGGTAGCGCACCTCCTTCTCCTCCTGGCGCTCGGTGACCACGACCTGCGAGAAGCGGGAGAGCTTGGTGACGACCTCCTCGGTGAGCTGCTCGGCGAGACGGTCCGACGCCGGGTCGCCACCCTGGCCCTCGAGGGGCAGCACCATGATCGACAGCGGCGAGGGGCCCACGGGGGGCGTGACGACCGCGATCGCCAGCACCCACCCGAGCGCGAACGCCGCCACCAGCCCCAGCGCGATCGCGAGGGCACGGGGGACAGGGAACGAGACCCTCATCGCACCGCTGCGCCTGTCGGCGCTCGTGGAGTCCGTGTCATGCATCGAACCTACCTCGCGTCTCGAACCCGGCCGGTTCGGGCTTCAAGGGTGATTCTCGCCGGCTCCTGGGTGCCGACATCGGGTCTCCTGTTCCTCGACGGACCAGCCGCCGCTCAGAAGACGGAGCCCAGGACGAGGTCGACGAGCAGGATCAGGACGGCGAGGGCCATGACCTGCTCATCCGAGAGATCCCCGAGCCCGGGGACGCCGATCTCCAGGACCTCCGGCTTGGGGGGACGCACGGCTGGATGAAGGGCCGTGCGTTGGGGAAGGTGCCAGTGGATCAGCAGGGCCATCTCGACCTCCACTCGATCGATGTGTCGACGACCACGCAGATCACAGGTGATCGGCGATTTTGCTCGAAGAACCCCGGACGATCGGCCCCCGACCTGGCGTAGGATCGGGCCCCGACGGGGGATCCATGGGCGACAAGCTCGACCAGCTCAGCCAGCGCCTGGCCGACGAGCGCAGCCGCAGGGTGATGTTCGTCGCCCACTGCGTGCTCAACGAGAACGCCCGCTACCAGGGGGGCGCCTTCACCCCGGGCTGCATCGAGGCCATCGTGCAGCAGCTCGTGCGGCACGGCGTGGGCATCGTCCAGATGAAGTGCCCCGAGCAGCTCGCCTGGGGCGGAGTGCGCCGGGTGCTGATGTGGCTGCCCATGGGCTGGGGTCGCAACCGTCTCTACCGGCTGATCCAGCGCCCCTTCGTCTCGTCCTTCATCCTCTACACCCGCTGGGCCTGGCGCCGCATCGCCCGGCAGACGGTGCGGGAGATCGCCGACTGGCGGCGGTCCGGGCACGAGGTCCTGGGCATCATCGGCGTGCGGGGCTCACCCTCCTGCGGCGTGCACGACACCCTCGACCTGCACAAGGGGGCCGCCTTCATCGGCCTGCTCACCCCCGACGAGGTCGAGCGGGAGCGGCTCAACCGCGACGGCATCCGGGCGGCGATGGTGCCCGGCCGCGGCTACTATATCGCCGCCCTGCAGGCCGAGCTGGACCGGCGTGGCCTGGAGGTGCCCTTCTACGAGCACGACCTCGTCGCCGAGCTGGAGCGACGGCCGACCACCCTGGAGCTGGACCTGGGCTGAGCCGGCAGCGAAGGCCGAAGTGGCCCGGTAGTGGTCGTAGCCGACCCGGGTGTGGAGCCCGCCCTGCTCCTTGACCCATGGCCCGGCGAGGGTCGCATTGATCGTGACGGTCAGCAGCATGGGTGTCCCTCCCGGTTCGTCCTCACGGCAGCGCGAGTCTCGGGACGGGCGCGTCCGAAGGAAGCTGAAGGGATGTTGTGATCGGTGCCCCAGGGAGGGCGGGGGTCCTGCCGGTTATCGGGCCCCCTGGCAGACCCGAGGCAACCCCATGTCCGACCCCCTCCCGACCCAGGGAACGCTGCTCGCTGACCAGTACCGCGTCGAGCGCCTGCTCGGGCAGGGGGGCTTCAGCGCGGTCTACGTCGCCACGCAGCTCGCCCTGGACCGCCGTGTGGCCCTCAAGATGCTGCTCCCGCGGGCGCTGCGAGAGCCCGTCAACTTGGCGCTCTTCGAGCACGAGGCCCGGTTCGCCCGCGACCTGAAGCACCCCCACGTGATCGACCTCTACGACTACCGCCACACCCGTGACGGGCTGCCCTTCATCGTGATGGAGCTGCTCCCGGGCCAGGCCCTCCAGGCCGTCCTGAGGGACGGACCGATGCCCCTGGACCGGGTCATCGCCGTCGCTCGCCAGGTGCTGCTGGGCCTCCAGGCGGCTCACGACCAGCGGGTCATCCACCGGGACGTCAAGCCCAGCAACATCTTCCTCTGCCGCTACGCGGGCCACCACGACTTCGTGAAGCTCATCGACTTCGGCATCGCCCGGGCCTTCCACGAGCCCGAGGAGATCGTGCCGGGCAAGGTCTTCGGCACCCCGCTCTACATGGCGCCGGAGCAGATCCGCTGCGAGGGGGTCCTGCCGGCGACCGACCTCTACGCCCTGGGCCTGGTGCTCGCCGAGTGTCTCTGCGGGCGCACGATCCTGCCCTCGGACGCGCCCTCCCTGGCCATCCTGGAGCAACACCTCTCCAACGAGCCTCTGGAGCTGCCCCAGGAGGTGCTGGAGAGCCCGCTCGGTGGCGTGATCTGGCGGGCCACCCGCAAGGACCACGAGGCCCGGTACGGCGGCGCCGCCGAGATGTTGGCCGCCCTGGAGCGGGCCGACCGGAAGACCACGGCTGAGCTGCACCGCTCCGCCGTCAACGTGTCCACCCACGAGCACCCCGAGGTCGGCGCCTGCCTGGACGGTCGGTTCCGGCTGGACGAGGTGCTCGGCGAGCGGCTGTTGAGCACCTGCTACCGGGGCACCCAGCTCAGCCTGGCGCGGCCGGTGTTCGTGAAGGTCCTCCAGGCCGAGGCCGGGGAGCAGGGCGCCGAGATCTTCCGGGACGAGATGTCGGTGATCGGACACCTCCACAGCCCCCACACCATCCAGGTCATCGAGCGCGGGGAGACCCCCAAGGGCCTGCCCTGGCTGGTGCTGGAGTGGCTGGAGGGGCTGGCCCTGCGGGACCTGTTGGCGGCGAACGGTCCCCAGCCGCCGTGGCTGGTCCGGGACTCGGCGCTCCAGGTCCTGGAGTCCCTGGGTGAGGCCCACGCCCACGGCCTCATCCACGGCAACCTCAAGCCCAGCAACCTCTTCTTCTGCCGCACCCAGGCCGAGGGACACCTGGTCAAGGTCACCGACTTCTCCTTCAGCCGTCGCTACGTCGGCTCGGGGAGCGACGCCGTCGAGACCGGGGGCGGCCACGTGGTGGGTTCGGTCCGCTACATGGCGCCGGAGATCCTGCTGGACCAGGCCCAGGGCCCCTGGACGGACCTCTACGCGCTGGGGCTGGTGCTGCTGGAGATGGTGCTCGGCTACTCGGTCTTCGAGGCCTCCCTGTCCGCCATCGAGGTCGCTCGGGCCCAGGTCTCCCGGGAGCCGGTCCCGATCCCGCCTCGGCTGCTCGACCACCCGCTGGGTGCCGTGCTGGCCCGTAGCGTGGAGAAGCGCCCGGCGCGGCGGTTCACCCAGGTCGGCCAGCTCCGGGCGGCGCTGGAGGGGCTGCGGGAGGTGACGGAGTATCGGCCGGAGGGGTGAGGGGGCGTTAGCGGAGCAGATGATGACCCCCTCCGTGACCCGGCCAGCAGCCGCCCTCGCGACCCTGGTGCTGGGAGCTTCCTGTGCAGCCCGCGGCCCCGCCGAGCCGGAGCCCCTGGCCCACCCGCTGGTGGAGGTCCTGCCGTCGCCCGGCGAGCGGCTGGAGGCCTACGCGCACTGCCACACGTCGCCGCTGGAGGGGGGCGCCAACCTGGGCTGTCGCACCTGGGGGATCTCCCGGATCGACTTCCCCACCCGGGATCCCGGCCTCCGAGACGAGTACCTGGCCGGCCTGCTCGAGGGCGCCGGGGCGGGTGCCGCGCTCACCGGCGCCGGACCCCCGCTGGACGTGGCGGGAGCGAGGGTGCCTACCGAGTCCTTCAGCCTCTCGATCGACGGGATCCCGGCCAGCGTGGGCTGGGTCGCGTTCGCGAGCGCACCGCCCTCCGGCTCGGCGGTGGTGGCCTGCTTCACCTCTGTGCGCGACCCGGAGGGTCCGGCGCTCTGTGAGGAGGTGATGGTCGACCTCCTCCGGTACGGCCTGCCTGCAGACCTGCCGCCCCCTCCGGACGGCGGCGTGCCGACCGTGATCGGGCGCGAGGTCTTCGTCCCGGAGGGCGCCCTGGTCCGGGCCGAGCCGATGCGCGGCGCGATCACGCTGCCGGAGAAGGGCGTCGGCGCGGTGGACTGGATCCAGCTCGCCGAGAACCCCACGCCCGAAGACCGCCTCGGTCTGGGTGAGCTGTTCCTGGGGAACTTCACCCAGGTGTTCGACGAGGCCCCCTGGAGCCACCACGACGTGCCCTGCCGGGTGGAGGAGGGCCCCGGGAGCTGCTGGCTCTACCAGCAGGAGACCGGGGAGCCCCCGATCCGCACCGTCGTCGTCGCCTACGGGGAGTACCGCGGCATCGGCCTGCTCATGAAGTGCCTGTGGCACGACGACGAGACACCCGAGCTGCCCGAGGTCTGCCACGATCTGATGGACGTGGAGCTGTAGCCGACCAACCGGGCCGACGCGGTCTCCTCCGGGGCAGCGGGTACCCGGTGATCTCGGGAGCCCCGTCCCGGTTCCGCCGATCGGCTCCACTGGCCCACCACACCGAGTCCCTTCACTTCGCCGCCTCGGGCCTGTCTTCGGCCGAACCAGGGTGGGGCCTGACGCAATTCCAGCCACTTGCGTCTCGAGGGGATCGCTGGATCGGCCTGAGGCGGCGAACTGGGACGACTCGGTGCTTCGGGACGGCGAACCGAGGGGACTCGGTGCGGGCCCCACGCCGCTCTCCGTCCAGCGGAACGTCTCCCGCAGCACGCGGGTTGAACCCGCGTGCGTCTCCTGCTGCTGGCCGTCCTGCTGCTGGCCGTGGCCGCGGCCGCGGCGCCGCCCCACGCGGCCCCGGGCGCCCCGGAGCTAGGGAAAAAACGCGACCCCGACCCCGCCCCGGGGCCCGGGGGTTTTACCCGGGGGGGGTCTCCTGGTGGTGGCCGGCGTGGTGGTGGCGGGGGCCAGGGCCGCGGTGCCGCCCAAGGCGGCCGAGGGCTCCGAGGAGATCGTCATCTACGGCGACCCGGACCAGGCCCGGGAGCAGGTCGAGCAGACGCTGGCCGAGCTGGGCTACGGCGAGGGACAGCGTCGCGCTGATGGCCGCACCGAGTACGTGCACCCGGTCTGGTGGTACCCGGTCGTGTGGCTCGACGACGACGGCTACCTGGTGCTGCGCGAGACCCTGGCCCAGAAGGCGGCCGGGCTGACCGACAGCCGGCGCAAGCTGGCCGCGAAGCGGGGGCAGGTCGCCTCGGCCCTGGCGCCGGGTGTCGAAGCCTGGCGGCGGCGCATCTCCGACCGGGTCTTCGGGGAGCGCATCGGGCTGCACCTGCCGGACATGGTGGTCGGGGTGTGGGATCGCGGAGAGCCCCTGCGAGCGGGGGATCCGCCGCTGCGCACCGCCGCCGAGCGTCGCGCCGCGCTGCTGGCCTTCCACCACGGCCGGGTGGACAATCGCGACGGGGAGCTGGCCCGGGAGGTCGTGGAGGGCTTCCTGATCGAGGTCGTCCAGCCCTCGCCCTGGCCGTTCACCGCGGGGGAGCTGGAGCTGCTCTCCCAGGGCTGGCCCGAGCTGGCCCGGGACCTCGTGGACTGCGCCCCCGGCTCGGTGGCCGAGCGCCCGGACCCGCCTCCGCTGGGCCCCTTCCTCGTCGGCTCCGTGGCCGACCGCGCGGCCTTCCTGGACCTGGTGGACGAGACACGGACGCGGTCCGAGGTGTTCGAGGCGGCCTGGAGGAACCTGCGCCAGGCCCCGGAGCCCGCCTGGCTCGCCCTGGGACGGGACGTGGTGGTCGGCTGGGGTCCGACCCCGGGCTTCGTGCGCATCGACGCGTTCGAGTACGGAGCACCGCGGGACCGGGTCCGTCGCGCCCGAGGCTGGCAGACGGTGGACCTGGCGGACCTGGAGGGCCTGCCGCTGAACGCGCCGCCGGGGGTGGCGGCGGCCCAGGATCGAGGCGCCAGCCTGGTGCACACGGTGGTCGAGGCCCACGTGGGACGCACTTCGAACCGTGCCACCTCGGCCGGTCGCTACCGGGACGCCCACGGCGCAGCGCTGGTGGCCGACGCCGCCTACCGCCTCGAGCAGGGCCAGCCCGAGCAGACCGGTGTGGAGGTGATCGGGGGTCCGCGGCGGGCCGAGTGGGTCTACACCTACGCCGACGGGACCCGCGAGACGCTGAGGTGGCACCAGGGAGCCCTGGTCGCGGTGGACTACGAGGCCGACGTGGCGCGCTGACGACCTCTCGAAGACCACCCCAGGAAGATCCCGTCCCATCCGCTACCATCGACGCTCGTCCTCGCACAGGTGGGTGCACCATGTTGACTGTCCTCCTCCTCGACCCACAGACCCGGCGTCGCCAGCGCATCCGGGATCACCTCTCCAGCCGGTTCCGGGTGCTCGCCTGCTCGGAGCCCGTCTCTGCGCGGAGCTTCCTGCGCTCGGACGCGCCTCACGCGGTGCTCGCCCACCTCCAGATCGGGTGGGACTCCGGCGCCAGGTTCCTGCTCAACATCGACCAGCAGAAGCGTCGGACGGGGCTGATCCTGTTCGGCTCGGACCCCCTCGAGGGGATCGACGAAGCCACGCGAGAGCGGCTCGACGCCTGGGTGCCCGGCAGCCCGGAGCCCCCCTTGCTCGAGGCCGTGGTCTGGGACGTGCTGGTCCGTCTCCACGGAGACGGTGGCCTGGAGGGCTGGCAGCGCATGCTGGACGAGGAGCCCAGCCTGGGACCCGTGCGGCAGGTGATCCGCGAGCAGCCGGGCGGCGACCCGACCTGGCAGCAGCTCAAGGAGCTGCTCCACACGGAGATCCTGCCCGCCAAGAACCCCGCCAGTGCCCCGGTCCCCCACCGCGTCGGCATGCTCTTCCAGGAGTCCGATGAGCCGCGTCGCACGGCGATCCTGGAGCAGCTCAAGGGTCGGGTGGTGCCGGTCTTCGCCAAGCACCGCGCCGACGTGGGGCCGCTGCTGGCCCGCAACCGCGTCAAGGCGGTGGTCGTCCGGTTGGAGCCCGGTGCACGGGTTCGCCTTGGCTGGGTGGAGCGCCTGCGCAAGGAGGCCCTGGACCCCGACTTCGCCCTGGTCGTTCACGGCGCCGGTGACCGGGAGGCGATCCCGGGCGTGGACGAGCAGCTCGCGATGGAGGTCGCGCCCGAGATGCTGGAGGTGGTGGTCTGGGACCAGATGCTGGCGGTCGAGAGCTCCGGTCGCTACCGTCCGGTGGCCCGGGCCCCGAGGAGTGGGTCGGTGGCCTCCGCGAACCGCTCGGAGGACGAGATCCAGGAGAACTACTCCTGGGGAGACCTGCTCCAGGCCGAGGCCAACCTGGCCCACCTCAAGCTCCTCTTGAGGCGTCGCATCGGCTCCCAGGCCCCTCCGCTCGTGGAGGACAGCAGCCTGTCGCACCTGCTGCGCCAGGACGTGAGCCTGGAGAACCTCAAGCGGCTCGCGACCTACGAGGTGAAGCTCTTCGGGGAGAGCTGATCGGGGCTGTCGCTCCTACCCCTCCGGCCAGGACGCCCGGAGCCGGTCGCTCGCCTCCTCGGTCCACTGCAAGAGGTTCTCCCGCTCCTCGTCGCGTCGGTCGGGCTCGCAGGTGGCCCGGGGGTCGCCGTCGAGGCCCTCGCGGGTGACCTCGATGAAGGTCTCCACGAGCTCCCGCACGGAGGGATCGTCGAGGAGGTCGGCCACCTCGTGGGCCGTCTCCCCCCAGGCCTCCAGGCACTCGGGATCCCGTGCGCAGACCTGGGCCAGGGCCCCGCCCGGGTCCTTGTAGCGCCGGTCGTCGAGGGGATCGTCGTTGTCGGCCCGCAGGACGAAGGTGGCGTCCTGGTCCCAGGGCGCCATGACCATCGGGCCGTCGGTCTGGAAGTAGACCCGGTAGTTGTTGGCACCGGGCACGTAGGCGTCGTTGTTGTTGCTCCACTGCTCGACGGCGAACTTGCGCAGCAGCCGGGTCCAGTCCACCAGCCCCCACAGGGCCTCGCTCACCCCGCCCTCCTCGCCCGCGGCTTCGATCTCGGCGGAGATCTCCGAGATGTCCGCGGCCCCGATGTCCACGCCCTCCTCGAGGTCGAAGAGGTGGTCCCGGCCCTTGCCGAAGTCCAGGGGGATGGGCCAGGGGCCGGCCTGGATGTAGCCGCCGTCGTAGAAGTTGCCGTCGTTGTTGTCGAAGTTGCGCTTGAGCCAGCGGTCGTCCTGGGTCTCCAGGGCGATGTAGACGCCATAGTCGCGACCGTTGACGAAGAGCTGGATGTGGCCGGTGCGGGAGGTGGGGGTCCCCGCCAGCCCGGTGGCGAAGAAGGCGAGGTGGCTCGAACCTCCCGAGCACTCCTGGGCGCCGTTGTTGAGGGACAGGCTCTCCAGGCCCACGAAGCGCTCGCCGCTGAACTCGTTGAAGTCCAGCTCCCACTTGGGCTTCTTGTCGTACTTGCGGAAGGAGCCGAGGCCACCCCGCAGGCGTACGCCGATCTCGCCGAGGTCCTCGCCGTCGATGGTGGCCAGGCCGCGGACCTCGTTGCGGGGCTGGGTGAAGACCCGCTCCCGACGCAGGATCTCCTCGGCGGTCTCGTCCAGCGTCAGGTCGACACGGTTGATGCGGGTGTTGTCGAAGAGGAAGCCGTCGTCGTCGTGAGGGACGGGGTCGGACCAGACCTCGGGACCAGCCACGTAGTCGCCGGGACCGGCACAGCCGGCGAGCAGCAACGGTCCCCAGCGCACCATCGTCTCTCCTCTGTGGACACTGTATCGCCAGGTGGCGGATCCGTGTGCGCCGTCACGTGGCTGGAGGCGGGGTCTCCGACTACTTCTGGATGTTGATGTCCAGCTCTCGAGCAGGAGGACCCATGGCCACCCTGATCCGCAACGGCACCATCCTCACCGCCCTCGACGAGGAGATCGGTGACCTCCTCTGCGCAGAGGGCCACATCGTGGCCGTCGGTGGCGACCTGTCGGACCGGGTCGGTCCCTCCGACGAGGTGATCGACGCCTCGGGCCAGTACGTGGTCCCCGGTGGCATCGACCCCCACACCCACTTCGAGCTGCCCTTCATGGGCACGGTCTCGGCCGACGACTTCGAGTCCGGCACCGCCTCGGCCCTGGCCGGTGGCACGACCACCTGCCTCGACTTCGTGATCCCGGCCCCGGGCGGCTCGCTGCTCGACGCCCTGGGCGCCTGGCATGACAAGGCCGCCAAGTGCGTGTCCGACTACAGCTTCCACATGGCGCTCACGGACGCCTCGGAGCGGGTGCTCTCCGAGATCCCGACCCTGGCCCGGGAGCGCGGGGTGACCTCCTTCAAGGCCTTCATGGCCTACAAGGGCGCGATCATGATCGACGACGAGGCGCTGATCCGCTTCGGTCGCCAGGTCACGGAGTCCGGCGGGCTGTTGTGGCTGCACGCCGAGAACGGCGACGCGATCCTCGAGCGCCAGCAGCGCTTCATCGCCGAGGGCAAGACCGGCCCCGAGTGGCACGAGCCCAGCCGCCCGGCGATCCTCGAGGGCGAGGCCGTGCAGCGGGCGCTGACCCTGGCCGAGCTCTACGACTTCCCGGTCGGCTTCGTGCACATGAGCAGTCGCAACGCCTACCAGGCCTACGCCGCGGCCCGGGTCCGGGGCCAGGAGGCCTATGCCGAGACCTGTCCCCAGTACCTGGTGCTGGACGACTCGGTCTACCGCAAGCCCGACTTCGAGTCCGCCACCTACGTCATGAGCCCGCCGATCCGGCCCCCGGGACACAGCGAGTGGCTCTGGCGGGGCCTGGCCAATGGCCTGATCCACACCCTGGGCACCGACCACTGTCCCTTCAACCTGGTGGGTCAGAAGGACATGGGCCGCGAGGCCTTCACCCAGATCCCCAACGGCGGACCCGGCGTCGAGAACCGCATGGAGATCGCCTGGTCGGCCGGGGTGGGCGGTGGCTGGTTCGACCGCAACCGCTTCGTGGCCGTGACCTCCACCAACGCCGCGAAGCTCTACGGGCTCTACCCCCGCAAGGGCGCGATCCGGGTCGGCTCCGACGCCGACCTCGCCCTGATCGACCCCGAGGGCACCCGCACCATCCGCGCCTCGACCCACCACTCCCGCTGCGACCGCAACCTCTACGAGGGCATGGAGGTCAAGGGCACCATCTCCCACGTCGTCGCCGCCGGTCGTGTCCAGGTCGCCGACGGCGATCTGCGGGCCGAACGGGGGGCGGGGTCCTACCTGTCCCGGTCTCCCCGAGGCTGATCAGAAGCCGTAGCCACTGCACTCGGAGCGCGTCCACTCGCTGGCCCAGGGCTGGCCGGAGTCGGTCGCGTCCGGGTCGCTGTACCAGGTCTCCAGGGTGCCCTCGCCGACGTAGACCCAGACGCTCCAGGAGCTGCCGTCCTGGGTGAGCTCGACCTCGTTGTCCTCGATGACCTCCCAGGTCCCCGAGGCCTCCAGGCCGCCTGGGGCGTAGGTGTTGGGGGGCTCGACCCAGCGCCAGTCGCCGCCCTCCTCGAAGACGTAGAGGATGCGGCTGTCGGTGCCGTAGCCGTCCCAGGTGCCCACGAGGTCGGTCTCCAGGTCGCCGGTCAGGGTGGCGGAGACCGTCTCGCAGTCGGTGTCGAGGGCGGAGCATGCGGTCAGAGCGAGCAGCAGGGCGGTCATGGGGCACCCGGGAGAAGGGGGGAAGCTCCTGTTCAGCAAGAGACGTGCCACGGCGCCGTACCCCTTGTCTGCGAGCGAGGGCTCCCGAGGTCCGACATCGATGTCGCGGTGTCCTGGGGTGGTGACCCTCACCACGGGCCGGGTCCGACTCCCCATGGCGCCTACGTCCTGGTCGGCCCGAGGTGATAGGAGCAGGCTGCATGCCTGCGAGCTTCGGTCAGCGCTGGATGGAGTCGCCCCTCGTGGTGCGGATCTACGAAGGGCGCTTTCGGCCGCTGGTGACCCGCCTGGTCGGGGGACCCAGCTACGCCGAGGAGGAGGCCTTCCTCGAGCGCTGGTGCCGTCCAGTCGGCGAGGGGCCGGTCCTGGACCTGGCCTGCGGCACCGGCCGCTACACGGGCCTGCTCCAGCGCCGCTTCGGTGACCGGGTGATCGGTCTCGATCTCAGCGAGCCGATGCTCCAGGTCGCCGCCCGACACGGGGCCCCCCTGGTGGGGGGCAGCGCCCAGACCCTGCCCTTCCGGGACGGGAGCCTGGCG
This sequence comes from uncultured Enterobacterales bacterium, assembly GCA_964501915.1. Classification (GTDB taxonomy): domain Bacteria; phylum Myxococcota_A; class UBA796; order UBA796; family CAJQPC01; genus CAYFPX01. Next base: position 5,339 of record CAZCVP010000093.1, on the reverse strand, counting down.
GCTGTGAGCACCTTTGGCGCTCTGCACCTGTTTCCCGATCCACGGGCCGCCCTGGTGGAGATGGGCCGCGTGCTGGCTCCGGGTGGCTCGCTGACCGTCTTCGCCGCGGTGCGGAGCGACAGCGCGCTCCAGCGGGCGCTGCCCGTGGTGGGGTGGGTCCCCGAGGAGGAGATCCGCGGTGGGCTGGAGGAGGGTGGCTTGACCCTCGAGGCCTGGCAGCCCCACGGCTGGATGGTGCTGTTCGCCGCTACGTCCCGCTGACCCGCTTCCGCTTCATGCCCTCCTCCACCATCGGCCAGACCTCGTCCGAGGAGGCGGCGGCGCCGTAGAGGAAGCCTTGGCCCTGCCAGCAGCCCAGGGCCACCAGGGCCTCGCGCTGGGCCTCGGTCTCCACGCCTTCGGCCACGGTCGTGATGTCCAGGGACTCGGCCACGCCCTGGATCGCCTTGCAGATCGGCCCGGGGCCGAGCATGCCCCGCTCCTGGACGAAGGCGATGTCGATCTTGAGGACCTGGATCTCGAAGGCGTGCAGGTAGCTCAGCGAGGAGTAGCCGGTGCCGAAGTCGTCCAGGGCGATGCGCACCCCCAGGTCCTTGAGACCGGCCAGGGTCTCGGTGACGGTGACCTCCTTGGACAAGAGCGCCGCCTCCGTGATCTCGAGCTGGAGCTGACCCGCAGCCAGTCCCGCCAGGTCCAGCATGTCGCCGATCCAGTCGACCAGGTCAGGGTCGCTGAAGTGGCGGGCGGACAGGTTCACGCTCAGGTGGAGGGCGGCACCCTCCTGGTTCCAGCTCCCCACGGTGTGGGCGGCCTGGGCCAGCACGGCCCGGTCCAGGCGGGTGATCAGGCCGGTGGCCTCGGCGCGGTGGATGAACTGGGTCGGGGTGAGGATCTCGCCGTAGGGGCGGATCCAGCGGGCCAGGGCCTCGAGACCCAGGAGATCTCCGCTGCGGAGGTCGACGATCGGCTGGAACCAGGGCACGATCTGGCGCTCATCGAGGGCGCTGGCGAGGTGCTGGTCCAGCTCCAGGGTCTCCAGGATGCGCTCTCGCATGCCCTCCTCGAAGACGCCGACGCCCTGGGAGGGCTTGCCCTTGACCGAGTACATGGCCAGGTCGGCGTCGCGCAGGATGTCCTCGGCGCAGGTGTACTCCGAGGTGGTGAGCAGGATGCCCACGCTCGTGCGCAGGTACACCGGCCGACCGGCGAGCTGGAAGGGCACCGCCAGGGCCTTCTCGATGCGGTCGACGACGGCCCGGGCCTGGTCGACCTGGTCGACGTCGTAGAGCAGCAGCACGAACTCGTCGCCGCCGAGGCGGGCGATCAGGTCCGGGTCCCGGATCGTGCTGCGCAGGCGCTGAGCCAGCTCGATGAGCAGCTCGTCGCCGGCCGCGTGGCCGAGGCTGTCGTTGATGAGCTTGAAGCCGTCGAGGTCGACGAAGAGCACGGCGAGGGGGCGAGCCTCCTCGCCGGGGCGCTCGGGGAGCTCGGCCTCCAGGCGGTCCAGGAAGTACTTGCGGTTCGGCAGGCCGGTGAGGAAGTCGTGGTTGACCCGGTGCTCCAGCGTGCTCTCCAGGCTCTTGTGCTCGCTGATGTCGCGGATGGAGCCGACGATGCGGTCCGGCCGGCCGTCGCTGCCGAGCACCACGGCGGCCTGGCAGCGCACCCACAGCCAGTCCTTGTCCGCGTGGTGGATGCGGAAGTCTGCGGAGCCGTCGAGCAGCGGTGGGCGCTGCAGCGCCCGCAGGAAGTCGGTGGCCTTGTCCCGGTCGCGGGGGTGGACCAGCTTGATCCAGGCCTCCTCGGTCAGCGAGATCTCCACCCGTGGGCGGCCGAGCAGGCCCTGGGTTCCGGGGCCCGTCCAGATGATGTCGGTGGCCAGGTCCCACTCCCAGATCCCGAAGAGAGCCCCCTGGGCGGCGTGGCTGTAGCGCTCCAGCAGGCGGGTGCGCTCCGCCACGGCCCGGGCCCGCCGGGTCAGGGCCTGCTCCACGCTGGTCATCAGGCTGGAGGTCAGCAGAGCCGCGATGAGGAACAGCCCGCAGGAGGTCACGAAGGCCTGGGGCCGGCCGAGCTCCGAGGTCGTCGTGACCAGCAGACCGTCCTGTTCCAGGGCCAGCAGGGCGCCTCCGACCGAGATGCCGAGCGCGGCCATCAGCCAGCCGGCTCTCGAGCCCAGCACGACGGTCGCCAGCACGATGGCGATGGTCCAGCCGGCGAAGGGGACGGAGGTGATACCGCTCGACAGGGCGCTGTGGCTGATCAGGGCCAGGCTGAGGCAGGCGATCACCAGCAGGCGGGCTATCTGCCCGCGTCCGGCGTGGAAGAGGACCAGGGACAGCACCATCATCAGGACGGCCCCCCCGCTGAGGACACCGGCCAGCGGGTCGACGCCCAGGAGTTGGAGCGTGGCAGCGACGGGCGTGCCCAGACCGACCACGGCCAGCGCCGTGGTCCGCGCGACCCGGTCGCGCAGGACATCCAGCTCCGTCCTGGCAGCGGGAATGGTCGGGGTCCAAGAGAACGGCACGGTCCATCCGGGGCCGAGGGCTGGCCTCCGACGGATCGGTCATTCGACTTCGATCCTTGAGGTGGAGGGGATGGCCCCCATCCTTCGGCTCAGGGCGCCTCGACCAGGACCATGCCCGCCTTCTTCAGCGCCACGATGGTGTCGTCGTCGACGAGGGCCAGCCGGTAGACCCCGTCCAGCTCTTCGGCGCGGCTGGCCGAGGGGTGGCTGGTAGAGCCGTCTCCCCCCATCACGATCGCGCTGTCCGCGTTGACGTCCGTGTCCTCCCCCACCAGGTCCCGCCCGACCCGGACCGCTCCGAATTCGTCCCAGGGGTCGGCCTGACCCAGCGGGAGGAAGCCGTGGATCGTGGCGTAGGCCGCTTCGCTGGTGACGACCATGTCCATGACCTGCTTGCCACCGCCGAAGTCGAAGGGGGTGGTGCCCTCGGTGTCGATGTCGCCGCTCCAGAGGTCACCGGGCTCGAAGCGCACGGCGGGGGTGCAGGTGTAGCTGGCGGCCAGTCGCGCCTCGCCGTCTTCCTGGTAGGCGGCGAGGCTGACCATCGGGGCGTAGTTCTCCCAGCGGTTGTGGGAGCGGTGGTAGATGTTGGTGGTGGACTCGGCCGGGGTGGCCCCGTGGTCCACGGGGACCTCGATGGTGATGACCTGGCTGGGAGCGAGGGTCTCCTCGGAGACGCTGGCCACCAGGTAGTGCCCGGCCCACTCGCCGCCGTAGGCGATGGAGCCGGCGCCACCCACCTCGGAGTAGGCGACGGCAGCGTGGGTGACGTCGGAGAGGTCGACGGGCTCCAGGGCGCCGGCGTCGCTCACGGTGAACAGCGCCGGCACGCCGTTGACCAGGTCGCGGGCGGAGACGTAGACGCGCTCGGTCCGGGGGTCGACGGCGATGTCCTGGACCCAGACGTCGTACCTGGACGGGAGGCCGAAGTGGTCGGCTGCGAGCTGGTAGACGTTGTCGATCTCCGGCATCGGCGCGGCGGCTTCGCCGGCCGGCAGCTCGACCGCCACCACCTGGTTGTTCTCCCCGTCGACGATGGCCAGGGTCCCGTCGGGGGCGAAGTCGAGGTTCTGGATCGACGCCAGACCGGGGTCTCCGGTGGTGGTCTCGCCGAGGCTCGCTGGCGCGGCGGTGCCCGAGTCGTCGGTCTCGTCCCAGCCGGTCTCGTCGGTGCCGTCCCCCGTGCAGGCCACCACGGCCAGGGCCATCAACAAGCTGCGCATCACGCCTCCTCCGGGCTGAGACCCAGAGGATGCCTCATGTGCCGGTGCATTCGAAGGTGATCGTCACCGTGTCGGTGGCGATCTCGCCCTCGCAGTCCCTCACCTCGAGGTCCACGTCGATGGTCTCGGTGGTCGTGGTGCCGTAGGTCGCCGGCACGCCGCTCACGGCCAGGGTGGCGACGTCGGTGTCGTCGTTGCTGAGGGTGGCGTAGGCCGAGGGCGTGGTCCAGGCGTAGATCAGGTCGTCGCCGTCGGCGTCGGTGGAGCCGGTGCCGTCGAGCACGAAGACCACCGTGCTGCAGTCGTTGCAGGCGTAGCCATAGGCGGTGGAGGTGCAGGTCGCGCTGTCGCCGTAGGACTGGTCGTGGCCGGCGTCGGCGGTGGGGGCGGAGTTGTAGCCCCGGCTGATGACCTCCACGTCGACGGTGGCCATCGAGGAGTCGTCGGTGCCGTCGGAGACGATCAGGCCCAGGGTGAAGGTGCCCTCCTCGTCGGGCACGAGCATCGGGGACGGATCGCCCGGGTCCTCGATGTCGTCGGTCACCAGGATCGAGCCCGCGGGGGTGGACTCCAGGCTCCAGTCGTAGCCGAGGATCGGGTCACCGTCGGGGTCCGAGGAGCTGGTGCCGTCGAGGAAGATGGTGTCGCAGGTGTAGACCGTGTCGGTGTTGGTCACCTCGGCGACGGCCACCGGCGGCGTGTTCTCCACCGAGCCGTCGCAGTCGTTGTCCACACCGGGCTCGTTCTCCGTCGACCCGGGGTAGGCGAGGGGGTTGTCGTCGTCGCAGTCGCCGTCGTCACCGGTCCAGCCGTCGCCGTCGTGGTCGATGTGGCCGCAGTAGGCGTTGACGATCGCCGGGGTGCCCAGGTCGCCGCCGCTGGTGATCTCCTCGGTTGCGGCGCACCAGAGGCTGCTGTCGTCGTTGGACGTCGGGTCCGTGGCTTCGGGGTCCAGCTCCATGGCGACCCCGGAGGACCAGGGCCAGGCTCCGCTGGAGAAGTCGACCTCGTCCATCAAGAGCGTGCCCATGCTGAGCCTCAGCCCGTCTCCGGCGTTGCCCAGCAGCAGGTCCGTGCCGTACTCGTAGTCGCCGGTGAAGCCGCCGTTCAGGGTGCTGGACTTCCGCCGGGAGAGCACGACGGCCTCGCCAGCCGGGACCAGGACCGTCTTCTCGATGGTGTGGGCGTACCCGCTCACGGTGCTGATGCTCCAGCCGTCCAGGTAGCGGTTCGACGCGGTGGTGTTGACCACCTCGAAGTACTCGCCGAGGGTCTCGGCCACCGCGGCGGGCTGGACGTGGACCTCGGTGATCACCAGGTCTCCGGAGACCACGAAGTCCTCGTCGACGAGGTCGTCGCAGTCGTTGTCGACGCCGTCTTCGGACTCGGTCTCCCCCGGGAAGGCGCTCGGCTCGCTGTCGTCGCAGTCGCCGTCGCAGGTGGTGTAGCCGTCGCCGTCCGCGTCGTCGGTGATGCCCTCGTCGACGTCGCCGTCGCCGTCGTTGTCCAGCCCGTCGCACTCCTCGGTGTCGAAGCAGTCGGCGGTGCCGTCGGCGTCGCTGTCTGGGAAGTCCTCGTCCACGTCG
>CAZCVP010000092.1:0-28395 GCA_964501915.1 uncultured Enterobacterales bacterium | reverse complement strand
GGCATCGCCGGCATCGCCCTGACGGTCGGCATGGCGGTCGACGCCAACATCATCGTGTTCGAGCGCATCCGCGAGGAGCTACGGACAGGCCGCACGGCGCGCTCCGCCGTGGACGCCGGCTACGAGTTCGCGCTCTCGGCCGTGCTCGACGCCAACATCACCACCGCCATCGCGGGGGTGGTGCTCTTCAGCTACGGCACCGGGCCCATCAAGGGCTTCGCGGTCACGCTGCTGATCGGCATCGCCACCACGCTCTACACGGCGATCTTCGTCTCCCGGACCTTCCTGGACCTGGTGGTCCGACGGTCCTCAGCCCAGCTCGGACTGTAGGGAGGAGAGACCATGCAGCTCATCAGGCACGGAACCACCATCGACTTCATCGCCAAGCGGCGGGTCGCGGCGGTCATCTCCTCGATCCTCGTCGTCGCGTCGCTGGCGCTCTTCGTCTTCGTCGGTCCCAACTGGGGCATCGACTTCACCGGCGGCACCGAGATCCACCTCAAGTTCAACGAGCCCGTCGACATCACGGAGATGCGGGAGTCGCTGGGCCAGCTCGGGCTGAACCAGGACGCCGTCCAGCAGATCAACGCCCCCGACGACTACGAGTTCATCGTCCGGATCCGCGAGGCGGGTTTTGGTGCCGAGGAGATGGAGGCCGAGGTCCTCGACGCCTTCAACACCCGCTTCGGCGAGGAGTGGATCCTCGACAGCCGCTTCGACGTCCAGGTCGGCGCCCGCATGACCATCGAGCACGCCCCGCCCGCGGTGCCCCTGCGCACCCTGAGGGACGCGGTGAAGGGCCTGGAGGGGGTCTCGCTCCAGGAGTCTCCCGACGACTACACCTTCTACGTGAAGCTCCAGGGGCTCTCCGCCCGGGTCGAGAAGCAGATCGAGGGGTCCTTGTCCGGCAAGTCCTTCCAGGTGCTCCAGGTCGACACGGTCGGGCCGAAGGTCGGTGGCGACCTGCGGCGGGCCAGCCTGGTGTCGATCTTCGCGACTCTGGGGCTGGTGCTCATCTACATCGGCTTCCGCTTCGACATGGGTTTTGCGCCCGGCGCGATCCTGGCGCTCTTCCATGACGTGGCCATCACGATGGGCATCTTCGTGTTGATCCAGCGCGAGGTGAACACGCCGATGATCGGGGCTCTGCTGACCATCATCGGGTACTCGCTGAACGACACGATCGTGATCTACGATCGCATCCGCGAGAACATGCAGCGCTACCGTCGCAGCGACATGCCGGGCCTGATCAACGACTCCATCAACGAGACGCTGGCCCGCACGCTGGCGACCTCGCTGACCACGCTGATGGCGATCCTGGCCTTCCTCTTCCTCGGCGGTCCGGTCATCCAGACCTTCGCCATGGCGATGATGATCGGCGTCGTGGTCGGGACCTACTCCACGGTGTTCGTGGCCAGTCCGACGATCCTCGTGATGGAGCGGGTCACGCCGTACATCGGCAAGCTGCTGGTGCCGGCCAACATCGACGACGACGACGACCAGGATGTGGCTTGACCGCGGGGTCTGTATCTCCTAAGAGCGCTGGTAATCCAGGGGGTTGACCCCTGAGGCTGGGAGGGCTTCCTGATGACCAAGGCCGAGCTGATCGACATGCTGGCCGCCGAGCGTGGCCTGCCCCGCAAGACGGCCGAGAAGGTCGTGAACGTGGTGTTCGACAGCATGCGCGAGTCGCTGTGCAGCGGTGAGCGCATCGAGCTCCGCGGCTTCGGGAGCTTCCACCTCCGCTCCTACGGCGCCTACACCGGGCGGAACCCCCGCACCAACAAGCCGATCCACGTCCAGCCCAAGGTCCTGCCGGTCTTCCGGGTCGGCAAGGCACTGCGGGAGCGCGTCAACGGCGGCGCTTGACGGGGCTGCTGCTCGCCTTCGTCCTGGGTCCGGCCCATGCCGTGGATGTCTACGTCAACGGGGTGCTGGTCTCGGGACTGAAGGACCAGGTCCTGGAAGAGGTCACGGTGACCTTCGACGCCTCCGGCGACGTGTACATCGACGCCCCGCAGGTGCGCATCGGGCGATCGGGCTCCGAGCCCCGCACGGTGGAGCCGGCACAGCCCCCCGTGGTGGCCACCGACGTCCCCCTCGGGCGCTGGTGGCTGGTGGCCCGCGACACCGGGTCGACCGGGGGGGAGATCGATGTGCGTGTCAATGGCGTCCTGGTCCGGGTGATCCGCTCGGGGGAGCCCCAGGTCCTCGTCGATCTCGCTCCCTTCCTCCACCGCGGCGAGAACCAGGTCACCTTCACGGCCCGCGCGACCGGCCCGGTCACCGGGGATCCCCTCCAGGTCTGGGTCGGGGCGGGCAGCAACGACGGCGGGATGCTCGAGCTCGGCCGGCCCGAGATCACCTTCTCACCCGGTGAGCAGGACCTCGCCGTGGGCATCACGCAGGTGTACACGCTCGTAATAGACTGACCCCCCCCCGCGGCTGCCCGCTTCCCTCCTGGGCGGCCCCCCCCCGCCGCATCCCAGAGCCCCCCGTGGTCCCACCCCCCAGCTCCACGCCCAGGCCGCGCCAGGCCTACGTCCTCGACACCAACGTCCTGCTCTACGATCCGAACGCCCTGTTCGTCTTCCACGAGCACGACGTCATCATCCCGATCACGGTGATCGAGGAGATCGACCGGTTCAAGAAGGACCTCAACGAGACCGGGCGCAACGCCCGCATGGTCTCGCGGCACCTCGACGCCCTCCGCGCCAAGGGCACGCTGAGCGAGGGCGTCGAGCTGCCCGGCGGCGGTGCCCTGCGCGTGGTGCTGGCCGCTGGTGCGGCGGACCTGCCCAAGGGCTTCGGACCGCCCTCGAACGACAACCTCATCCTCCAGACCGCCCATCGCCTCCAGTCCGAGCACGACGTGGTCTTCGTCACGCGCGACACCAACATGCGGCTGAAGGGCGACGCGCTCGGCATCCGCAGCGACGACTACCTGCACGCCCACCTGGAGATCGACGAGATCTACTCCGGGGTGGGCCAGGCCCAGGTGCCGGGCAAGCTCATCGACGACCTCTACCAGCGGGGCTGGATCGCGGTGGAGGACCCGGAGCGGTGGTATCCCCACCAGTTCGCGCTGCTCACGGCCGAGGACTCCCCCGGCCAGAGCGCCATGGCCCGCTACCAGCCGGAGCAGCAGCGCCTCACCAAGGTGGGCAAGTACCGGGAGGGGGTCTGGGGCATCTTCGCCCGCAACAAGGAGCAGCTCTTCGCGCTGGAGCTGCTGCTCGATGACCGCATCTCCCTGGTGACCATCGACGGCATCGCCGGCACCGGCAAGACCCTGCTCGCCATCGCCTGCGGTCTGCGCAAGGTCACCGACGAGGCCAAGTACCGAAGGCTCGTGGTGTCGCGACCGATCTTCCCCCTCGGTCGCGACGTCGGCTTCCTGCCGGGCGACATCAACGAGAAGCTGAACCCCTGGATGAAGCCGATCTTCGACAACCTCGAGCTGCTGGTGAACGTCGGCGACGACCGGCGCCAGGGCAACAGCCGGGACCGGACCCCGAGCTACCAGGCGCTGCTGGACCAGGAGATCATCCAGGTCGAGCCCCTGACCTACATCCGCGGTCGCTCCCTGCCGCGCCAGTTCCTGATCATCGACGAGGCCCAGAACCTCACCCCCCACGAGGTCAAGACCGTCATCACCCGGGCCGGGGAGGGGACCAAGGTCGTGCTCACCGGCGACCCCTACCAGATCGACAACCCCTACGTCGACGCGACCTCGAACGGCCTGACCTACGTCGTCGAGCGCTTCAAGACGTCGCCGCTGGCCGGACACGTCACCCTGCGCAAGGGGGAGCGGTCGGAGCTGGCACGGTGTGCCGCGGAGCTGCTCTGACGACCTACCGCCCCCGCCCGAAGACCGCGTAGAAGGTCCCCGAGTCCTCTCCGGCCCGGTCGTTGCCCTGGGCGCCGATGAGCAGGTCATCGAGGCCGTCGGCGTCGAGGTCGCCGGCGCCAGCGACCGCGTAGCCGGCCAGGTCGCCGGCCTGTTCGCCCTGCAGGAAGAGGCCGGCGGACTCGCCGACGTCGGTCCCGAGGAGCGGTCCGTAGAAGAGGAAGGCCGCGCCGGCCTCCTCGCCCCCGCCGTCGTGCTTGGGGGAGCCCACGACCACGTCGTCGTAGCCGTCCCCGTCGACGTCGCCGGCCCCGTCGACGAAGAAGCCCAGCCAGTCGCCGGCGTAGTCGCTGTAGCGGAAGGGCTCGTGGTCCAGCAGGGGCACCACGCCGCGCTCGTCGCCGTCGACCAGGTAGAAGGCCCCCGCGTCGTCGCCGCCCAGGCTGTGCAGGAAGGCCCCCAGCAGGATCTCCGGGGTCCCGTCGGCGTCGGTGTCGCCGGCGGCCGCCACCGTGCCCCCGACCCGGTGCTCGCTGTACTCGCCGGTGAAGATCGCGTCGGCCCCGGCGAGGTTGGACTCCCCGGAGTGGGGGCCCAGCAGCAGGTAGGCCGCCCCCGCCCCCTCGCCGCCGCGGTCGTTGCCGTCGGCGCCGACCACGATGTCGTCGTAGCCGTCGGCGTTCACGTCGCCGACCCCGTCGGTGCAGCGGCCGGCCCACTCGTTCTCGAAGCGCGGCTCGCCGTCGAAGATGGCGTCGGCCCGGTCCACCACCGGCAGCGAGCCAACCAGGGGTCCGTGGAGCACGTAGACCGCGCCGTTGTTGAGGCCGGTGCGGTCGGAGTACATCGCCGCCACCAGCATGTCGGCGAGACCGTCGCCGTTGCTGTCCCCGGCGTCGGCGACCCAGGAGCCGAGGGCCTCGCTCTCGCCCTCGGCCCACACGAAGGCGTCGCCCACGTCGCCGAGCAGGGCGTCGCCGGGGGCCATCGGCCCCAGCATCAGGTAGGCCCCCCCCGCCCGGTAGCCGGCCTTGCCGTGGCGGATCACGCCGACCAGGGCGTCGTCGTAGCCGTCGTCGTTGGTGTCGCCCACGCCGGCGACGCTGCGGGCCGCCCAGTGGTAGGCACGGTCACCCCGCAGCTTCACGGAGGCGTCGGCGAGGCTCGCCAGGCCCCCGGTGAAGGGGCCGGACATGAAGTAGGCGGAGCCGGCCTGCTCGCCGGTGACGTCGCTCTCCTGGGCGTCGAGGAAGAGGTCGACGAAGCCGTCCCCGTCCATGTCGCCGGCCGCCGTGGTGCTGCGGGCCGCTTCGTCCTGTTCGAACTCCCCCTCGATGATCAGGTCGGCGTCCTCCAGGTCGACCAGGCCCTGGAGGCGACAGGAGGTGTCGGGCTGGCAGGCGTTCCAGACCCCGTCGCCGCAGATCTCCGCCGCCCCCGGGTGGACCGTGGGGTCCTCGTCGTCACAGTCCGTGCCGTCCTCGACGTGGTCCTCCGGGAGCTGCTCGGCACAGGCGGTGACGGCGGCCGCGGCGTCCCCGTAGCCGTCACCGTCCCGGTCGGCGTGGCGGGTGAGGACCTCGAGGCCGTCGTCGGCGACACCATCGCAGTCCTGGTCCAGGCCGTCGCAGACCTCGTCTTCGGCGACGCACCCCGAGTCGTCCGGCACCGGGCCGTCCGGCGACGCCGAGTCGGCCGTGTCCCCGCCGCGGCTGCAGGCGAGGAGCAGGCTCAGGACCAGGGTGGGGGACATGACGACAGACAAGATACTCAATGTCGCAGGCGGCCCGACAGGCCGCACGGGAGGGTCGGTGCAGCAGCTCGAGGGCCGGAACGTGGTGCTGGAGGCCCTGCAACGGAATCGGCGCCGTGTCCACCGGATCTGGCTCGACGAGCGGGCTCGCGAAGACGCCAAGCTCCGGCGCCTGCTGGCGCTGGCGGCGGAGCGCGGTGTCGCCGTTCGGCGGGTGCCGCGCCAGGAGCTGGATCGCCGGGCCCGCGGCGACGTGCACAACGGCATCATCGCCGAGGCCGATCCGCTGCCTCGGGTCGGAGTCGCGGGGCTGCTGGACGGGCTGATCGGCCGCGGCGAGGACCCCTTCCTCGCCCTTGCCGACGAGGTCCAGTACGAGCACAACCTCGGTGCGATCCTGCGCTCGGGCCTCGGCGCCGGGCTGCACGGCCTGGTCGTTCCGACACGGCGTGGAGCGGGGCTGTCCCCGGTGGTGGCCCGGGTCGCGATGGGGGCGGCCGAGGAGATCCCGGTCATCCGGGAGGGGCTGTTCAGCGCCCTGAAGAAGATCCGGCGGGCCGGGGTGCGGGTGATCGGCACCGACATGGGGGGGCGCCCCCCCTGGGAGGTCGACCTGACCGGTCCGGTGGCGCTGGTCCTGGGCGGGGAGTCCAAGGGCCTGAGCCCCACGCTGCGGGAGCGCTGCGACGAGGTGGTCGGGGTGCCGCTGCTGGGGGGCCTGGAGAGCCTGAACGTCTCGGTGACCGCGGGGGTGGTCTTCTTCGAGCGGGTCCGTCAGCTCACACTCGACAGGGCCAGGACCACCGGGGCCGCGGGCCGATAGGCCACGCGCGGCAGGAAGACCTCGGGGCGGGGGTCCTCGCGGAAGAGACGCACCACGGCCGCGGCCGGGCTCTCGCCGCTCGCGATCTGCTCGCGCAGCGGCTCGATGAGCGAGCGGTCCGCGGGCATCGAGCGGGCCAGGGCGCGATCGGCGATCTCCACCAGCTCCGCCGCCCAGTCCGCCCACTCCCTGTCCGTCTCGGCGCCCAGGCCGTCGCGGGCGGCGAGGGCCAGGCGCTCCTCCGGGGTGCCCTGTCGGCAGAAGTCGGCCGCCAGGAGCGTGGCTTCGTCCAGGCCCACGGGGTCGTGGAGCAGGCCGGTCCACAGGGCGATGCCGGCGATGGAGAGGGGGTGGGAGACGGCGTCGGTGCCGCGGATCTCGAGGGTGTGCTTGATGCGGACTTCGGGAAAGACCGAGGTCTGGTGCAGGGCCCAGTCCTCCCAGCCGGGAAAGACGCCGTCGATGCCAGCCTCCATCCACTGGCGGAAGGAGCGGCCCTCGGCGGAGACATAGTCCTCGCCGTGCATCAGGAACATCATCGGGACGTCGAGCAGGTAGTCGACCCAGGCCTCGTGGGAGTAGGCGCCGCGCAGCGCAGCGGGGAAGCCGGTCCGGTCCGGGTCGGTCCGGGTCCACACGTGGGCGCGGGTGCTCGCGTAGCCGGTCTCCCGCCCGCCCTGGATCGGGCTGTTGGCGAAGATCGCCGTGAACAGCGGCGACAGGCTGGCGAGCAGGCCCACCTTGGCGGCACAGTCGGCCTCGTCGGCGTAGTCGTAGTTGGCCTGGAAGCTCGTGGTCGACTTCATCATCGTCAGCGCCAGCTCCCCGCGGCCCGGGAGGTAGTCGCGCATGACGCGGTAGCGGCTCTTGGGCATCCACGGCACGTCGGCCACGGAGCCATAGGGCCGCATGCCGAGCGCGGCCCAGACGTGGTCCCCGTTGGGTCCGCCGAGCACCCCGATGAGCTGACCCTCGATCCGCCAGGCCTCCTCGGCCATCGCCCGCAGGCTCCGGTGGGGAGCGCCGGAGAGCTCGACCTGTCCGCCGGGCTCCAGGGTGATCGAGCCACCGCCCCCGGTCAGGCCGATCGGGCGACCCTCCTCGAGGGTCGGGGTCCAGCCGTGGCGGGCCTGGAGCTGCTCCAGGACCCAGCGGACGCCGCGGGGTTCCTCGTAGGAGACCGCTCCCCCGTCTCCGTGGAGCAGGAAGCGCTCGAACTCGCCGCCGATGCGCCAGTCCTGGCGGGGTCGGCCGTAGCTGTGGAAGGCCTCGATGAGGGCCTCCCGCGATAGTGGCGTCGGCATCGCTGCAAGGTGGTCCCGTCGAGACGGATCGTCAAGGGCGGGAGGCCGATCGCCATGCTATCGTAGGAGCATGAGCGCGCTGCTGTTCGCCCTCACGGGCTGCATCCCCCACCTCTACACGGACTCCGCCGTGCCCTGGACCTGGGAGGTGCCCGACAACTCCTGGGGCGTGGGCGCTCCACCGGACGGACTGCTCGGCGAGGGCTACTTCGTCGGCGAAGTCATCCCCGACCTGCGCGGGCTGGACCGCTTCGGTGACGAGGTCTCGCTGTGGCAGTTCTACGGCGACCTGGTCGTGCTGGACGTCAGCACGATGTGGTGCGCTCCCTGCCGCGACCTCGCGAGGGGGGTCGAGGAGACCGCGGAGCTGTACCACGACCAGGGCGTGACCTACCTGACGCTGATGGGCGAGGACATGGAGGGTGAGCCGGCCACGCCCGAGGTCTGCGCCGAGTGGGCCGACGCCTTCGGCATCAGCCAGCCGGTGATCACCGACCCGCTGGAGGCCCGCAAGGACATCGTCTCCGACAACGCCTACCCCCGGGTGATGATCATCGGGCGGGACCTGCGGGTGGAGATCGAGGAGATCGAGACCCCGACCGACCCCAAGATCCGGAGCGTGCTCGGCGGGCTCCTGTAGCGCTAGTCCTCGACGGAGAGCACCCCCGGTGCCCGCTCCTCCCGGGACCGCGCATGAACCCGGCACTGTCCTGCGAAGCGCCCCGCCGTGGCACACAGCGCCTCGGCGCGATCGTGGACGGCGTCGAGGCCGTCGCTCACCAGGAAGCTGCACTCCTCCCGCCACAGCCCCGGCCGCATGCGGCCGCAGGTCCCCACGGCCTCGTCCTCCTGTCCCCGCTCGGCGAGCGCGGACGCGGCCAGGGCGAAGCACTCCCCCCGGGCATCCGGGGCGTCGATCCGGGAGCAGGCGCTCACCTCGCCGGTCGTGACAGCCTGCAGGTAGTGGGCGACGTCGCTCGGCGGCACCCCGGACCCACAGCCGATGACGAGCCAGAGGATCACTCGACCCGCTGGATCACGTGGTAGCCGAACCGGGTGTGGACGATGCCGGAGACCTGGCCCACCTCCAGCTCGAAGGCGGCCTCGTCGAAGTCCGGACCCAGCTCGCCGCGGATGAACCACCCCAGGTCGGCACCTCGCTTCGCCATCGGGCCATCCGAGTACCGCTCCGCCACCGTGGCGAAGTCCGCGCCGCCCTCCAGGGCCGCCAGGGCTTCCTCCGCCCGCAGACGGGCGTGCTGCTCGGTCCGGGTGTGGGAGGCCGAGCCGCCCTCCTGGACCATGGTGCCCTTGTACTGCACCACCAGGTGCATCAGCCGGATCTCCTCGAGGGGCTCGCGGCGGACCAGGTGGTAGCCGAAGACGGTCTCGACGACGCCGCTCACGCCGCCCACCGGCAGGGAGAAGACGGCCTCCTCGAAGGGAGGCACCCAGGTGCCGGCCTGGCCGCTGCCGAGGAAGCCCCCGCGCGCCGCCGAGCCGTCCTCGCTGTAGTGCTTCGCCAGCTCCTCGAAGGGCACACCAGCCGTCAGCTTCGCCCGGGCCTCCTCGATCCGCTCCAGGGCCTCTCGCCGGGTGCGGACGGTGCCGAAGGGAGCCCCCTTCGCCCCGGACCAGGTGACCAGGATGTGACGGGCCGCCACCCGGTCGGGGCGCGGGCCGGGCTCGGGGGCGACGACCTGCTCGACGGGGGCCACAGGCGGGGTGGGGGGTGCCTCCACGACGGGATCGTCACAGCCGACGAGGGCGACGAGGAGACCGGCGAACAGGGCATTGGGGACCATCGGCGCACCCGTGGGAGATAGGCTCGACGGGATGCGCATAGTCTGTTGGGTGGCGTTCGGCCTCATCGCGCTGGCTTCGCGACCGGCCACCGCGAGCGACGTGGAGACCTGGCTCGACGCGGTGGTGCTGCTCACCACCGGCCCGGGTCTCTGCGCCGGCGTGCTGATCGACGACACCGGCCGGGTCGCCACCGCCTACCACTGCCTGGCCAGCGGTCGGCGACCCCGGGTGAGCACCCGGGACGGGACCTCGGCGATCGGGCGGGTGGTCGCCACCGCACCCCGGGACGACCTGGCGATCGTCTCGGTGCCGGAGCTCGCCGGGCGGCCGCCGCTGGCGCTGCGGACCGAGCCACCGGTCCCGGGGGAGGAGGTCTGGGCCCTCGGCCACCCCTATGGGCTCGCCGCCGACCAGTCGCGCTCCCTGGAGGGGGTGCTGCGCTGGTCGGTCTCCCGGGGCATCGTCTCCGCGGTGGGCACCGAGCTGCTCCAGGTCGACGCCGCGGTCAATCCCGGCAACTCCGGCGGGCCGGTGGTCGACAGCGAGGGGCGTGTGCTCGGCATCGTGAGCCGCAAGCTGCGGGCCGACGGCATCGGGTTCTGCGCGACGTCGAGCTCCCTGGAGGAGCTGCTGGCCTCCGAGAAGCGGCCCTTCCCGATCGGCGGCAGCTACGGCCTCCACGTGGTGGCGCTGTTGCCCGTGAGCCTCGGCCGCACGCCGAGCCTGGGGGCGGGGGCGAACCTGGTGCTGCGGGACACCTTCGTGGTCCAGGCCCAGGCCGCCTATGCGCTGGGCGCGAACTGGATCGCGGTGGAGGACGGGCTCGTCCGGTGGACGGGCGCCGAGCTGCTGGGGGCCGCCCGCACCCGGGTCGGCCGCGGTCGCTTCTCGACGTCGTTCGACCTGGGCGGTGGGGTCGGCATCGACGCCAGCCGTGCCGGCGGCGTGTCCGAGGGCAACGTCTGGACGCGGCCGCAGCCCCTGACCTGGCACCCACAGGTCTACGGACGCATCGAGCTGATGGGCGTCGCCCTGCGCATCGCCGAGGTCCGCAACGGACCCGGTGACTGGGACCTCGTGGTCGCCCTGGAGGCCGGGATCGGGGGGCCGCTGGGGACCTTCTAGTGCTCGCCCCGCCAGACCACCATCTGGTCTCCGGCGCCCCACGATCGCCCCTACGAGGGGACTCTGGACCACCACCCGCCGGCCTGCCCTGCTGACCACGTGAACCCGCCGAAGGCTGTCTCCCCTCCAGCGACCCAGGGTCCCCGGCCGCTCTCTCCCCACCCGACGCCCCGACGCACGTGGGTGGTCCTCTCCCCTCGAACGCTCAGAGGCTCCAGGCGCGGGCAGGCAGCTCCTCGTCGGCGTGGTCGGCCATGATCGCCCGGATCCTGCCTTCGAGGCCCAGGAAGGTCTCGACCAGGGCCGGGTCGAGGTGGGCCCCGGCCACGGCCTGGAGCTCGGCGAAGGCCTCGCGGAAGGAGAAGGCGGCCTTGTAGCAGCGGCGACTCGCCATGGCGTCGAAGACGTCGACCACGGCCACCACCCGCGCCTCGAGGGGGATCTGCTCGCCGCAGAGGCCGTGGGGGTAGCCGGCGCCGTCCCAGCGCTCGTGGTGGTGCTGGGCGATGTTGCAGGCCATCTGCGGCAGCCCGGCCGAGCGGAGGAGATCGGCACCGATCAGGGTGTGGTGCTTCATCTCCTCGAACTCGTCGGGCGTGAGCTCGCCGGGCTTCTTGAGGATCGCGTCCCGGATGCCGACCTTGCCGACGTCGTGCAGGCCGGCGTAGTGGTAGATGTCCTGGGCGAAGGCCGCGGCGCACCCGGCCGCCGTCGACAGGCTCCTCGCGTAGAGACAGACCCGGCGGATGTGGTTGCCGGTGTCGGAGTCGTTCAGCGAGTTGGCGCGCTCCAGCGCGGCGACGAGACCGATGGTGAGCCGCTCCAGCTCGCGGTTGCGCTCCTGGAGCGTGCTCCGGGCGCGGTCGCGCTCCCGGGTCACGGTGGTCAGGCTCACGGCCACCCGCGCTCGACGGCACAGCGCCACGAGACGCGCCCGCAGCTCCTCCGCGTCCCAGGGCTTGGAGAGGAAGTCGTCGGCGCCGGCCTCCAGCAGGCGGACGCGGGTCTGCCGCGTGTCGTCCGCCGTGAGCACCAGGATCGGCACGTTGGCCATGTTCGGGGTGCTGCGCAGCATCTGGATCAGCCGCTCGCCGCCGAGCCGGGGCATGCGCAGGTCCGTCACCACGACCTCGGGCACGGTGGTCCGCGTGTAGGCCAGGGCCCGGACACCGTCGTCGGCCTCGACCGGCACGAGCCCCAGGGCGAGAGCGGCCTCCGCCAGGCTGCGACGGACGTGGGCGTCGTCGTCGACGATGAGGATCCGGGGACGGCTCGCTGCCATGCGACGCACTCCGATGCGCTGGGGCGCAGAACGGTGGATCGGCCAGGCGCCCGTCGGGGTTGAGGGTCAATGTTCGCCGGGTCTCGCGGCCCGGGCCATCAGGCCCCGCACGGCCTCCCGGACGTCGATGTCCTTCTGGCCCACGCCGCGTACGGCGGCCGTGATCGGCAGCTCGATGCCGAGCCGCTGGGCCTGCAGCAGCGCCGCGGAGGCGGTGTGCAGGGTCTCGGACTCGGGGTCGGCCTCGCCCCGAGCGAGCTGGCAGCCGAGCAGCCACGCGGGATGGTCCGGCCGCGAGATGGCGCTGACCAGGTCGCCCAGCCCCGCGAGCCCGAACAGCGTCGCGGGGTCGGCCCCCATGGCTTCGGCCAGTCGCCGCGCCTCCGCCAGGCCGCGAGCCACCACCAGTCCACGGGCGCCGGCCCCGAGCTCCGCCGCGTCCGCCAGGCCCACGGCCGCGACCAGGATCGGGACCATCGCGGCGGCGATCTGGACGCCCTCCAGGTCGGGGCTGGGGTAGACCCGGAGGCGCGAGGAGTGGAGCGCGGTCTGCACGAGGGCGCAGACCTGGTCGTAGCGGCTGGCGACGACGACGGCGCAGGGCTGGGAGGCCTCGACGTCGCTGGCGACCGCCGGACCCGCCAGGGTGCCCACCCGCAGGCACGGCGTGTTGAGGCGCACGACGTCGCTCAGCCAGCCCCCCGTCTCCGGGTCCAGGCCGCGACTGGCGAGCACGATCCGGTGCTCGGGGCCGGGACGGAGACCGCCGAGCACGGCCCGGAGGGCGACAGAAGGCGTGGCGACGAGGATCAGCTCGGCGTGTTCGGCCACCGCGGGGAGCGGGTCCTGTCGGCCGGCGAGGTGGACCGAGCAGCCCGCGGCTTCGGCGAGGGACGCCAGCGCTCGTCCCCAGGGCCCGGCCCCGACGATGCCGACGTTCATCGCTTCGTCCTCGCCAGGCCGTAGCCCACCAGGCGGTTCTGGTAGTAGTAGACGAGCCGCGGATCGAGGCGCACGAACCGGTCGATGTTCTCCAGGGCGCGGCGGCTGTGGAAGGTCGCGAAGCGGGCGATGGCGTCGTCGAGCACGGCCTCGGGGGTCGCCGGGAGGGCGTGGCGCAGGCGGTCGCGCTCGCAGCGCCTCTGGATCCTGCGCAGCAGCTCGTCGAGGTACTTCAGCACCTCGGCCCGCGGCACCATGCGCCGCTGGGGGTCCACCCGCACGAGCCGGTAGGGGTCGGAGCGGGGATGACGGCTGGCGAAGACCTGCCACGCAGCGAAGGCGGCGGCGTGGGTGGACAGGGCGACGTTGTCCCGGTGGAAGGCCTCGACCACCGCCTCGGCGACCCGCTCCGTGTAGACCCGGTCTCGCTGGGGGTCCGCCTGGACCTGCCCCTGGCGATCGCAGACATAGGAGCGGCGATCGATGGCGCGGCCCGTCGGATCGAGGCTCACGCCTTCGTCGTCGACCGGGTTGCCCATCAGGTCCATCGGTGTGGACAGGGTCAGGTAGACCGACTCGTCCAGGTTCAGCACCGCCCGGGTGAACGACGCCACGTCGCGGGGGCGGGAGAACTCGTCGTCGTCGATGATGAACCTGGACTTGCCGTCGCGAGCCATCGCGTCGTCGATCAGGGACTCCGCCTCCAGGACGAGGTGCATCGAGAGGGTGCAGGGCACCACGAACACGCTCGGCTTGTCGGCCCCCTCCCGGAGGCCCTCCTGCCAGGCGGTGAGGCCCGTGCCCAGCAGGCCCTTCTTGAGGGACTTCTCCACCAGCCCGGAGCGGGAGCGGGTTCCGCCAGGGAAGAAGATCTCGTGGCACCGGCGCTTGAGGACCTCGACGGAGTAGTCCTTCAGCGTGTCCTTGTAGAGGCGGTTCTGCTTGCGCCGGTCGACGGTGTAGGCACCGAGCCGGCTCATCCAGAAGTCCATCACCGGGTTGGAGAAGAGGTTCAGCCCGGCCCCGTAGGTGAAGGGTGGCAGCCCGGCCATGTGCAGCGACAGGCCGACGAGCGGGCTGTCGAGGTTGCTCAGGTGGGTGGGGACCAGCAGGATGGTGCCCTGCTCGGCGAGGGCCTTGACGTGGTCCACCGCGCCCTGGATCCGGAGCCTGCGGGAGGGATCGAAGGTACCGGTCAGCAGGCGCGGGGGGTCGGTGGCGGTGACCAGCCGGGTGACCGCCGCCGGCAGCAGGCGGGTGGCCACCCGGTAGGCTGACGCGGAGAAGGGCCGGTAGATCTCCAGGGCGTAGGCCCGGACGAGGGCCTCACCGACGGACTCCATCACGTGGCGGTGGCCGTCGAGCACGGCCCGGGTGGCCTGGTCGATGCGCTTGCGCTCCCCGTCGGGCGGGGCGTGCTCCTCGAACCGGTGGTGCTCGTGGAAGACGGTGTCCTCGAGCAGCTCCACCAGGGCGACGTCGCTCAGCTCCTGGACCCGGGCCCGGTGGCGCGCCACCAGGGCGTCGGCGACCTCGCCGGGTCGGGGCGGGCGGAAGATGGCGGGGCGGTCGGCCACGGCGAGCGGAGGATAGCAGGCGGGCGCTGCGACACTGGGGTCTGTTTGCCTGGGGCGTCGAGTCCCCGAGATGGCCCTTCGGTCCGGAATTTCGAGTGGTTGTGCGCGGGCACGCCTCTTGCTAGGTGACCGGAGAGGAGGTGGTGGAAGGTGCTCCTGTTGGCGCTGTGGGCCTGCGGTACGCCAGGGTTGGACGACTTCTCGGACGAGGGGGCCGTCGGGGCACGCTTCCAGGTGATCCCCCAGGACGAGGTCCGCTTCCACGTCGCGCCCCAGGGCATCGTGGTCACCGAGGAGGTCCTGCTGACCAACGTCGGTGACACGGGTGGGCTGGTGGAGGACATCTGGACGGAGGGCGGCTACGCCGACGCCTTCGAGGTGTTCCTGCCGCCACAGATCCCCGGTCGCCTGGAGCCCGGCGACGAGGTCACGCTGGAGGTCGCCTTCGAGGTCCCGGCCATCGGTCGGTTCACGGCCGACCTCTACGTCTCCACGCCCACGGCCCCCACGGGGGGCATCACCCGGCCGCTGATCGGTCGGGGTTGCGAGGACGTCGACCACGACTCCCGCTGCGACTAGCGGCCTCTGTGGCGTAGACGGGGCACCGACGCGGTGCGGGGCGGGGGGAGGGGAGAGATCGGCCACCGGGGACCCTGGATCGTCGGAGGGGAGACGAGCGTCGGCGGGTTCACGTGCTCGGCGGACAGGCCGGCGAGGGGCGCTTCAGAGTCCCCTCGTGGGGGCGGGCGTCGGGTGGCGGAGACCGGATGGTGGTGGGGCGGGGGTGGGTGCGTCCGGGTGGATCCGGCGGTGGGGTGCCCTGCCGTCTGCGATGATCCCCCCGGGCGGAGGGCCCGAGGTCGAGGAGGCGCGGTGTCGGAGTCGGTGACCAACGGGGTGCGGGTGGTCGTGAGGCCGCGCTTCCACGCCGACCAGTCCGATCCCGCCAACCGGTTCTGGTTCTTCTCCTACACGGTCCGGATCACCAACGAGGGGGACCGGTCGCTGCAGCTCGTCTCGCGGCACTGGGTGATCACCGACGCCACCGGTCACCAGGAACACGTGCGGGGGCCGGGCGTGGTCGGCCAGCAGCCCCGCCTGGGACCCCAGGAGAGCTTCGAGTACACCTCGGGGTGCCCGCTGACGACCTCGATGGGCACCATGCACGGCAGCTACCAGATCAAGCTCGACGACGGGCGCGAGTTCGACGCCGAGATCGCGCCCTTCACCCTGGCCGATCCGCTCAGCCTGAACTGAACGGGGTCCCGAGCACGGCGGCCCGCTCAGTAGAGCGCAGTGGCGTCCGAGCCCCAGAAGGCGGAGGAGCGGACGTAGCCCACCGGGGCCTCGACCGGCGCCTCGGTGTAGACGAGGTAGTCGTAGCCGTCGTCGCCGGTCTCGGTCACGACCTCCCAGGAGTCCTCGACCTCGAAGCTCCAGGCGTAGTTGGTCTCCGTGCCGTAGAGCATGCTGTCGGTGTCGGACCACCAGGCGATGAAGCCGCTGAAGACGTAGGGCTCCCAGTCGGTCTCCCAGTCCACCTCCCAGTAGGAGATGATGTCGTCCTTGAAGGCGTCGGACGTGGGGCCGAGGCCGAAGCCGAAGTCGATGGACTCGATCACGTCGGTCGGGGTGTTGTCGCCCCAGATCTCCGGGTCGAAGTCGTCGCAGTCGGTGTCGATGAGCTGCAGCGACAGGTTCCAGCCGACCCAGACGTTGTCGCCGAGCGCGAGGTCGTCGAGGCCGTTGGGCACCGGAAGGCCGTACCAGGCGCAGGTGTAGCGATCGTCGTAGTTGTCGAAGTAGGCCTCCTCGGCGAACTTGAACTCGAAGAACGGCTCGTACTCGTCGCCCTGGTAGTAGGTCGACACGATGTCGGTACCGTCGATGCCGCCGTCGAAGTCGACGAAGACGATGTAGGTGTCGAAGTAGTCGGTGTCGGTGTCGGAGTCGGTGTCGGAGTCGGTGTCGGAGTCGGAGTCGGTGTCGGTGTCGGCATCGGCCCAGCCGGTGTCGTCGGTGACGTCGTCGGAGCCGCAGGCTGGCAGCAGACAGGCCGACAGGCACAGGGGAAGGAGGGCGCGGGTCATGGGGTCTCCGGGCGCAGTGCAGGGATGCGCAGGCTAACCGGCTGGCCGGGCCGTCCGCCCGGGCTTCTCGGTGGTTCCCAGGCCGCCGCTGTCAGCGCTCCGGGTACTCGTCGTACTTCTCCAGTCGCCCCGCGACCCGCTCTGCCGGGTACTCCTCGCGATCGCACCGGGCGGGGCCCGGACCTGCGACGCTTGTGTCCCATGGCCCTGGTCCTATCCCGGGGTACACGGTAGAGATCGGGACGAGGTCCCGGGACATGCGCATCCACTCCCAGTCCGTCATCCACCACCCGCGGCGGGAGGTCTACGAGGCCTACCGCGATCGCCTCTCCGAGGTCGCGGCCTACATCCCGGACATCCGGGAGATCCGGGTCGCCAGCCGCGAGCCGGGCGAGGGTGTGCTGAAGCTGCACAACATCTGGGTCGCCGAGCGGGAGGTGCCCTCCTTCGCCCGGGCGATCATCAAGCCCGACATGCTGCGCTGGGACGACTTCGCCGAGTGGCGTGACGCCGAGCACCGGGTCTACTGGAGGCTGCGCGTCGGCGCCTTCACCGAGGCGGTGACCTGCTCCGGCACCAACAGCTTCGCCGTGATCGACGAGCGCTCGAGCCGGGTGACCCTGGAGGGCGACCTCCAGATCGATCTCGGCAAGGTGCGCGGAGTCCCGCGCCTGATGGCGGGGCGGCTCGGTCCCAAGGTCGAGCGCTTCGTGGTCTCCCTGATCACGCCGAACCTGGAGAGGGTCAACGAGAGCCTGGGCGACTACCTCGACGACACCTGCTGAGCACAGCCCCGCAGCGCTTCGCCCCCCTCGGCCTCCTCGATCTTGCCGGCGTCGATCAGCGGCTCGGCCAGGTCCAGGAGCTCGTGCTCCCGGACTCCGAGCATCATCGCCAGCACGGGGAGCTTGATCGGTCCTCCGGAGACCGCGTCGACCAGCTTGCGCTGGACCCGGTTGAGGTGCCGGCGCGGATGCAGCCGCTCCTGGATCCAGGCCCGCACCGGCGCGGCCCGGCCCCCGGTGTCCGCGAGCAGATCCTCCGCCTGGCCGGTCTCCAGGCCGTAGTGCTCCAGCAACAGCGAGATGGACTCGCGATCGAGGGGCTCCGGCTCCAGCTCCCGGGCGCCGAGGGTCGCCAGGCTCGGCAGGGGCCGATCGGCGCGCACCAGCACGAGCCACGGCAGGTCGTCGGCCAGGATCCGACCCACGTGCTCGACGTGCTCGGGTCGGTTGCCGTCCAGGGCGAGCACGCTCGGCGGACCGGCGCTGTCCCAGAGGGGGACCCCGTCGGTGAGCTGGACCACCTGGAGACCCTCTCGGCGTGCCGCGGTGAGGGCCTCGCGGATCAGGGTGAGGCGCCCGCTGCCCGCCGGGCCGTGCAACACCACCACCTCGGGGTGGCCGTTGGCGGCCAGGGCCACCATGCGCCGCAGGACCTCCCGCTCGCGCCGCATGCCCACCACGGGCCGGGCCGAGCGGCTGCGCAGGCTGGTCCTCAGCCGCTCGGTGAGCTCTCGAGCCGGCGCGGGACGGCAGGTGGGGTCCTGGGCCAGCATGCGCAGGATGAGGTCGTTCAGCAGCTCGGGCAGGTCGGTCCGAAGCGTGGCTGGAGCCTCGGGCAGGCTGGTCAGCGGCAGGTAGCTCAGCGCCGCCGGATCGGCGGAGCGGTACGGCTCGAGGCCCGTCACCAGCTCGTAGAGCAGCACCCCCAGGCCATAGATGTCCGAGGCCGGCTGGGGACGGCCGCCGCGCAACAGCTCCGGCGCGGCGTGGCCGGGCTGCCCGGAGGGGCGGTGGTCGTCCTCCTCGGTCCAGGCGCGACCGAGCCCGAGCACCCGGGGCACCCCGCGGGAGTCGATCAGGACGTTGTTGGGATGGATGTCCCCGTGCACCACGCCGCGCTGGTGGATGTGGTCCAGCGCCATCGCCAGCACCACGCCCACGTCGACCGCCTCGCGCAGGGTCAGCCGTCCCACCAGGTCCGACAGGGAGCACCCCTCGATGTAGTCGACCACCAGCCAGTCCCCGTCTGCGTCGCCGCCGAGCACCCGGGGCAGGCGCGGGTGGTCGAGCCGGCCGAGGATGCGCGCCTTGCGGCGCAACAGCACCCGGTCCTCGGCGCTGCGGGCGATCTGGAGCACTCCGAAGGGGTGCTCCTCGCCGTTGACCAGCCAGGTCTCCGTGCCCACGCCGGAGCGCAGGGGACGGACCCCGGTCCAGGGGCCGACGATGGGGGGGGACGTGCTCATGTGCCCGGGGGTGGACCCGCCCACAGCATACGCCTGGGCCGCACCGGGCGTCGCCGGCGTGCACCGCGATCGTTAGCTTCCGCGACATGGACCGACGCGCCCACCTGGCCGACCTGCTGCACGCCCATGCCCCCTCCGACCCGGAGGAGGCCGAACACCTCACCGCCATCCTGGCGCTGCTGGAGCTTCCGGGAGACGTGTTCTCGCGGGACCACTACGAACCAGGGCACGTCACGGCCAGCGCCTTCGTGGTGCCGCCGGGCGCCACGGAGCTGCTCTTGATCCACCACGCCAAGCTGCTGCGATGGCTCCAGCCCGGTGGCCACGTGGACCCGGAGGACGCCGACGTGATCGCCGCGGCCTTGCGCGAGGTCGCCGAGGAGACGGGGCTCACCCAGGTGCGGCTGGCGGATCCTCGGCGCCCGCTGCTGGACGTGGACGTCCACCGGATCCCCGCCCGTGCGACGGAGCCGGCCCACCACCACTTCGACGTCCGCCTGCTGCTGGTGGCCGGCACCCGGGAGGCCGCTGCCGCCACCGACGCCACGGCCCTGCGCTGGGTGCGCCTCGACGAGGTGAACGAGGTGGAGTCGGACCGGAGCGTGATGCGGGCGGTGGAGAAGCTGCGGGGGAGGGGCTAGCCCCACCCCCCGCTCTCCCCCTCGCCCACCAGCGCCGCCAGGTCGTCGACCACCCGCGCCAGGCGCCGCGCCACCCGGGGCTCCTCGAGGAAGGTCTGGCGGTCGTCGGGCTCGCGGTAGAGCACGGACCCGACGCAGTCGACCATCACCGCCAGGTCGTCGGTCTCGCGGAGGACCTCGTCCAGGGCCTCCGCCGCTTCGGGGTGGCGGGCCGACAGGGACCGCACCAGGGCTCGGATCGAAGCCAGGTGGCTGGCGACCTCGGGGCTCCGTGGAGCAGGCACGTCGGCGATGGGCTCGGCCCGGACCATGCGGATCAGTCCCACCTTGCCCACCTCGGCGACGACGCGGACCCGGCCCAGGCCCCGGACGAGGATGCGGTGGCGCCCGGCGGAGACGTGCTCGTGGTGGGCGATGTCCCCCACACCGGCGATCGCGGCCGTCGCCGGGTCGCCCGAGGCCTCGAGGCCCGGTGGGAGCAGCGCGATCGCCAGGGGCCAGTCGTTGCCCATGCACCAGGCCGTCATCTGGCGGTAGCGCGGCTCGAAGATCTGCAGCGGCAGGAGCGTGTGGGGAAGCAGCACCACCCCCCGCAGCGGGAACAGCGGGAGCTGCTCCAGGTGACGGGGTTCGAGCTGGTCGGGCATGGACTTCCTTCAGCCGGTCGCAGCGATCCTCACGCGGCGCATCAGCTCGGCGATGTCCTGGGCGGCGATGGCGCCATAGGCGATGCGCAGGGCGTTGACGCCGGCCACCGAGACGAGCCCCACGGACTGCTCGACGATGAGGCGCCGCCGGAGCGCGTCGGCATCGCCCTCTGTCACCCCCACGAGGGCGAAGAAGCCCGCGTTGAAGGGGTAGGGCTCCAGGGCCGTGCCCTCGAGCTGGACCAGCGCCTCTCGCAGGGCCCGGTAGCGCCTCAGCAGCAGCTCGCGAAAGGCGGCCTCCTGCCGGGGCAGGTCCGGGTCGTTCAGGGCGCTGAGCACCGCTGTCTGGCCCGGTCCCGACAGGCAGGAGACGGTGCCGCGGACGACCGCCAGGGCCTTGTCCTCGAGGGCGGCCCCCGCCGGGCCGTCGAGCCCGAAGGTGGCGAAGCCCACCCGTCCGCCGAAGAAGCCCAGCTCCTTGGTGGCGCCGTCGACCTTCATCGGCAGCAGGCGGGCCGGATCGGCCCGCCGGGCCAGCTCGTAGAAGGGGCTGTTCGCCAGCAGGCCCTCCTCCCAGACCATGCCGCCGTAGGCGTCGTCGCAGACGACCACCAGCGGTCCTGGGTGCCCGAGCAGGGCGTCCCGGATCCGGGCCCACTCGGCGAGGGTCGGGGCATAGCCGCCGGGGTTGCCGGGGAAGTTCAGCACCACGACAGCGGGGCCCTCCAGCGCCCGCAGACCGGCGAGGAAGCCCTCGACGTTGAACCGCCGCGTGTCGTCGAAGAAGCTCCAGTGGCGGGGAACGGCACCCCGTCGCTGGCAGAAGATGTTGGTGTAGTTGCCCCACGACGGGAAGGGCCAGAGCACCTCGGTGCCCTCGTCGCAGAACAGCTCGGCCGCCAGGGAGACGCCGTGGGTCAGGCCCTGGGTGACCAGGGGGAGGGTCCGGGGGGCACCGCCACCGGCGCGAGCCTGGCGCTCGCTCCACGCCTGGCGCAGCGCGAGCACGCCGCCCTGGGCCGAGTAGAGGAAGACGCTCCGCGGGTCCATGCCCGCGAAGCTGCGGGCGAGGGCAGGGAGGGGGACGGGATTGTCGGCCCCATCCGTGACCTGGCCCATGGTGGCCTTGTGGGTGCACTCCTTCGCCTCCGCCGACTGGGCGGGGATGCCGACCAGGGTGACGGCGGCCCGGCCGCTCCTGGACAGACAGGCCCAGGCCGCGGGGGCGTGCTCCCTGAGCGTCTGGTTGAGCTGCTCGACCTTGTCCAACTCGCCTCCGGGGGCCGGGCGTCTATCACCTCCGCGGCTCCCTGTCGGCGGGCGCTCGCAGTCCGCCAGTCTCCAGTCATACCCCGGTTAGGGGTTGGAACCAGGAGACTTCATGAGCGTCTGGATGTTGTCCTTGGCCCTCGGCTGTCCGGCCCGGGTGGCCGAGACGGTCGCCCCCGAACCCCTGCCGCTGGCCTACCCCGAAGCTCGGCGGGGCGAGGTGGTCGACGTCTTCCACGGCACCGAGGTGCCCGACCCCTACCGGTGGCTCGAAGACCCGGACTCGGAGGAGACCCGGGCCTGGATCGACGCCGAGAACACGCTGACCCGCGACTGGCTGGACGCCGTCGACGAGCGGGCCTGGCTGCGCCAGCGCCTCGAAGAGGTCTGGAATTACGAGCGGGTGGGCCGCCCGCGCCAGGAAGGGGGCCGCACCTTCTACACCCGCAACGATGGCCTCCAGAGCCACTCGGTGCTCTACTGGGCCGCGGCCCTCGACGCCGAGCCCCAGGTCCTGCTCGACCCGAACCTGCTCTCCGAGGACGGCACCGTGTCCCTCGGCGGCTGGGCGGTCAGCGAAGACGGCCGCACCCTGGCCTATGCCACCAGCGACGGGGGCTCGGACTGGCGCACGGTCCACTTCCGCAGCGTCGACACCGGCGAGGAGCTGGAGGACGAGCTGTCCTGGGTCAAGTTCAGCAGCCTCTCCTGGTCGGCGGACGGCAGCGGGCTCTACTACAGCCGCTACCCGGAGCCCGCGGACCCGCTGGAGCAGGTCAACCTGGACCAGCAGCTCTACCTCCACGTCCTCGGCACGCCGCAGTCCGAGGACCGCCTGATCTACGCCCGGCCCGACGAGCCCACCTGGGGCTTCAGGGGCCAGGTCACCGACGACGGGGGCCTGCTGGTCATCAGCGTCTCCGAAGGCACCGAGGAGAAGAACCGCGTGTACGTGCAGGACCTGACCGTGGCCGACGCCCCGGTCGTGCCCCTGCTCGATGACCGCGACGCCGGCTATCGGTTCCTGGCCCGGACCGGGACCACGCTGTGGTTCAACACCAACCTCGACGCCCCTCGCGGTCGCGTGATCGCCATCGACCAGGAGCACCCCGGGCGGGAGCACTGGCGCGAGGTCGTGCCCCAGGGCGAGCACGTGCTGGAGGACGTCGACGTGGTCGGCGGCCGCCTGCTGCTCACGACCATCACCGACGCCCACAACAGGGTGGAGGTGCGGGACCTCGAAGGCCTTCCGATCGGGCAGGTCGAGCTGCCGGGACTCGGGTCCGCGCACGGCTTCGACGGCGAGGTCGACGCCAGCGAGGTCTTCTTCTCCTTCACCGGCTTCACCGATCCGGCCTCGGTCTACCGCTACGACGTGGCGGAGGGAGTGACCGAGCTGTGGCGCCGGCCGGCCGTGGACTTCGATCCCGAGGACTTCGAGACCCGCCAGGTCTTCTACGAGAGCCGCGACGGCACCCGCGTGCCGATGTTCGTGACCCACAAGAGGGGCCTCGTGCTCGACGGCAGCCACCCGACGCTGCTCTATGGCTATGGCGGCTTCAACGTGTCCCTGACGCCCTGGTACAGCTCCGCGAACCTCGTGTGGATGGAGCTGGGAGGCGTCTACGCGCTGCCGAACCTGCGCGGGGGCGGGGAGTACGGCGAGGAGTGGCACGAGGCGGGCACGCTGCTGGAGAAGCAGAACGTCTTCGACGACTTCATCGCCGCCGGTGAGTGGCTGGTCGCCGAGGGCTACACCCGGCCCGACAGGCTGGCGATCCGTGGGGGCAGCAACGGGGGCCTGCTCGTCGGGGCCTGCCTGCTCCAGCGGCCGGAGCTCTTCGGCGCGGCCCTGCCGGAGGTCGGCGTGCTCGACATGCTGCGCTACCACCTCTTCACGATCGGCTGGGCCTGGGCCAGCGACTACGGCACGGTGGACGACAGCCCGGAGATGTTCCAGGCGCTGCTGGCCTACTCGCCGGTGCACAACGCGCGCCAGGGCGGCCGCTATCCCTCGACGATGATCGTCACCGCGGACCACGACGACCGGGTCGTGCCCGCCCACAGCTTCAAGTTCGCCGCCGCCCTCCAGCACGCCCAGGCGGGTCCCGAGCCGGTCCTGATCCGCGTCGAGACGCGGGCCGGGCACGGCGCTGGCAAGTCCACCGAGATGCGGCTGGACGAGTACGCCGACAAGTGGGCCTTCCTGGTGGAGGCCCTGGGGGTCGAAGGAGTGGGAGCCGGTGACAATCCTTGACGA
The DNA here is from genome assembly GCA_964501915.1 of uncultured Enterobacterales bacterium. GTDB lineage: Bacteria > Myxococcota_A > UBA796 > UBA796 > CAJQPC01 > CAYFPX01. The sequence goes on along the minus strand of CAZCVP010000092.1, from coordinate 4,775 downwards.
GCTTCGTGGCGCCGTAAGGAACCGGGCCGGGTCTGCGTTGTCGATGTGCACGCAACCCGGAGTCCACCATGCGCCTCGTCGCCGCCCTCGTCGCCCTCGCTGCCCTGACCACCTCCCTGCCCGCCCTCGCCTGTGGCATGCCCCCACGGGACGAGATGATGCTCGCCGACGCGATGGCGGAGATCGACGTCGCCCTCGCGGCCCCGCTGATCCCGGCGGTCCCGGAGGTGCTGGAGGTCCCGGAGCCGCAGGCGGCGCCCGCCGAGGCTCCGGCGCCCGATGCGCCCCCGGCGGCTCCCCCGGTCCTCGCCAGGCCGGAGCTGCCGCGCTCCTGACCCTGGGGCTCGTGGCCTGCGGGCCCGGGCCCGCCCCCGAGGCGATCCCGGCGCCCCCCGCGCCGGTGGCGGCCGCGGTCGCCATCACCGTCAGAGGCTGCCCCCGCTGCCCCCAGGTGCCCGGCCTGGTCGCCCCCACGCGCCAGGAGTCCTGCCAGGACTGCCACGTCTGGATCCGCGCGGTCTCGGCCAACCCGACCGCCCGGGAGGCGGCGCTGGCGGCCTTTCCCCTCTGGGAGCGCTACGAGAACAACGTGGCGTCGTACCTGGAGGTGCCCTCGCTGGAGGTCGCCATGGCCCGCCTGGAGCCCTCCTGGGTGCGGGAGTGGCTGGCGGATCCCCACGACGTGCGACCGGGGCTTCCGGAGACCATGCCGCGCTTCGGCCTCGACGAGGCCCACCTGGCGGGGCTGGAGGCGGCCTTCTCAGCGGCGCTTGTGGCGGTCCAGCCCGCCCCGGCGCCGGATCCGAGCCGGGTGGCGGAGGGCGAGACCCTCTACCGGGCCCGGGTCTGCCGGGCCTGCCACGCCTTCGGCGGCCGGCCCGCCACGCCGGGCATCCCGATGGCCCCCGATCTCGCCCACGCCCGCGATCGCCTCGACCCCTCGCGCGCCGTGGCCTGGATCCAGGACCCCCAGGCCGTGCACCCCGCCGCCACCATGCCGAACCTCGGCCTGACCCGCGAGCAGGCCATCGCCCTGCGCGACTTCCTGTGGCTCGCCGAGCCGGGCTGGGCGCCCGCCGAGCCCCTCGGCGCCGACCTGCCGGTCCACGAGGAGCCGGTGAGCTGGGCCGAAGTCGAGGCAGCCGTCTTCGGCAAGATCTGCGCCCACTGCCACATGAACCCCGACCTCAACGAAGGACGTCGAGGTCCTGGAAATGCGGGAGGTTTTGGTTATCCGCCGACCGGTGTGGAGCTCCAGACCCTCGAAGGCGTGCGGGCCGTCGGGGCCGAGGTCCTGACCCGGGTCCTGCTCGACCGGCGGGCCGAGGAGCACCGCGACACGGTGTCCTACGGCGAGCAGCCGGCCGAGCTGGTGCGGCCTGAGCGTCCCGGCATGCCGATGGGCCTGCCCGCGCTGCCGGACTCCGACATCGCCCTGGTGCTCGCCTGGGTGGAGCAGGGCATGCCGGAGTAGGTCTCTACCGGAACGGGTCCCCCGATCCCTTCGCCTCGTGGTCGGCCTCCGCCTCCATCGCCGCGATCTCGTCGTCCGAGATGCCCCAGGCCCGGGCCCAGGTGTGGATGCGGTGCCGCTCGTCGGGGGTGTAGTCACCGTCCTCACGCGCCATCGCCATCGCCTCGCTGAGCAGGAAGCGGCGATCGAAGGCGCCGCGGATCTGTGGCGCGGCCCAGCGGGTGGTGGGGGGCTCCTCCAGCCACTGGCGGATCGCCTCGTCGCCCGGGTCGAGACCCAGCCTGCGCACCAGCCGCGCCAGCAGCTTCACCTCCGCGCTGGCGAGCACACCATCGGCCCAGGCGATGGCGTGCAGACCGCTCAGGACCTCGACGTGCTCGGAGACGGCCAGCCAGGGGGGCACCGACACGGCGACCTCAGGGTTCGGGATCAACAGCCTCGTAGTCTGTCATGAAGGTCGCGGCCTGCGCGATCCAGGGCGCCAGGTGCTCCCAGAGGCAGAGCAGGTCCGGGTCGGCCGCGTCGTAGACGTCGCTGGCCTCGCGGGGATCGGTGTCCAGTCGGTAGAAGGATCGCTCGGAGGACCACTCGTAGAAGAGCCGGCGATCGGCGCGGGTGAGCACGTGCTGGGGTGGCACGTCCCGGCGCTGGCGGAAGCCGTGGCGCACGCGATCCGCCGGCGCCGTGCCGACGATCGGCGCCGTGACGCTCTCGGGGACCTCCAGTCCCAGGGCGTGCAGCACCGTGGGGGCCAGGTCCTGGATGGCGGTCGGACCGCTCCAGGTCCCCGGGGTCACCTCGGGCCCTCGCAGCGCCGCCACCCCATCGACCTCCTCCAGGTGGAGCGTGAAGCCGTGGGTGAAGGCGCCGTGCTCCCAGAACTGCTCGCCGTGGTCGCTCACCAGCACCACCAGGGTGTCGTCGAGGGCCCCGCCGTCCTCCAGCGCCGTCCACAGCCGCCTGAGCTGGTCGTCGAGGTAGGAGAGCTCGCCGGCGTAGCGGACCTCGGCGTGCTCGACGATCAGGGCCCGCTCCGCCTCGCTCCAGGCTTCGGGGTCCTCCGAGAGCTCGATGACGGCCGCCTCGTCGGCCAGGTCGACGGGGCTGGGGTCCAGGCCGTCGAGTCCTCCGAGCCAGGCCTCGGGGGGGTCGTAGGGCGAGTGGGGGTCGTTGAAGTGGAGGTGGAGGAACCACGGGTCGGGCTGACCGGAGAGCGCTGCGTGGACCTCGAGGCCGGCGTCCACCACCTGCTCCGCCGGCGCCCGGTCCAGCAGCAGGATCGAGCGGGGGTCGACGGAGGCCGGCTGGGCCGCCGCGACCACCGCGTTGGCGGTCACCAGCGCCGGCACGTAGCCGGCGTCCGTCAGCCAGGAGGCCAGGACGTCGAGGTCCTCGGGCACGTCGACCAGCACCGCGTCCCTGCCGGCGTGGGGCTCGTACCCGGCCTCGGTCGGCGTGGTCCCGGTCAGCAGGCAGAGCATCGCCGGTGCGGTCCAGTCGGAGCAGGACCGCGCGTCCTCGAGGACCAGGGCCTCGTCGAGCCAGGCGTCGAGGAAGGGGGTGGTGGCGAGCCCGGACCAGCGACCCACCCGGTCCTTGCGCAGGGTGTCGATGGAGAGCAGGAGCAGGTTGCGCGGCGAGGTGGTCGGTGCGACGAGCGGATCGGTCGCGCCCGGACCCTCGACTTCGGCACAGGCGCGCGACGTCGTGTCCGAGTCCTCCACCGCAGCCGAGTCGGTCGAACCGCAGGCCGCCCAGGCCAGCGCCAGCAGGAGCATCATCCGGGGGTCGGATCGCGGCGTCGCACCACGCCGAGGAGCACCGCGAGCAGCCAGCCCCACGACGCTCCGGGGCTCGCCGAGGTGCAGGAACAGCCCCCCTTGTCGTCGCCGGTGCCGGTGTCCGCCACGCCGGTGTCCGGCCAGCCCGTCTCCCCGGCGTCCACGCCGCTGTCAGCGGTGTCGGCCGAGTCGATGGGCTCGCAGTCGGCGTCGTAGCCGCCGGCCCCGGGCCAGGCCTCGGGGTCCTCGTCGTCGCAGTCCAGGTCCACCGGCCAGCCGTCCTCGTCCTGGTCGTCGTCGTTGTCGTCGCAGTCCTGGTCGACGCCGTCGTACCAGATCTCCTCGGCGCCGGGGTTCACCTCGGAGTTGTTGTCGTCGCAGTCCACGTCCAGGTCGTAGCCGTCGCCGTCGGCGTCGTACTCGTCCGAGGCGTCGCAGTCGGTGACGATGCCATCGCCCGGCTCGTCCGGGGCGCCCGGGTAGGTGTCCGGGTCGGCGTCGTCGCAGTCGTCGCCGTCGTAGCTGGCGGAGTCGTGGCCGTCCCCGTCGGCGTCGTAGTCGCTGGCTCCGTCGCAGTCGCTGTCGACGCCGTCGTACCAGGTGTCCTCGGCGCCGGGGTGGACGTCGGCGTCGGCGTCGTCGCAGTCGTCGCCACCGTCGACGCCCTCCCAGGCGTGGCCGTCCTCGTCCTGGTCGTCGTCGTTGCCGTCGCAGTCCTGGTCGGTGCCGTCGTACCAGGACTCGGTGCGGCCCGGGTTGACCGTGGGGTCGGTGTCGTCGCAGTCCGTGTCGTCGCCGACCATGCCCGAGGGCTGGTCGCAGTCGACATCGGTGACGTCCGGGTCGCCGTAGCCGTCGCCGTCGTCGTCAGCGTACCAGGTGCTGACGTCGCTGGCCGTGTCCTCGTCGATCTCGTCGTCGCAGTCGTTGTCGACGAGGTCGCAGACCTCGGTGGCGTCGGGGTTCACCGCCGCGTCGCCGTCGTGGCAGTCGTCGCCGTTGCCGACGGTGCCGGAGGGGGCCTCGCAGGCCACGCTCGTCGCGCCCGGGTCGCCGAAGCCGTCCCCGTCGTCGTCGTCGTACCAGGTGCTGGCGTCCGAGGCCGCCTCCTCGTCGGGCTCGCCGGCGCAGTTGTTGTCCACCCCGTCGCAGACCTCGGTCGCGGCGGGGTTCACGTCGCTGGCGGCGTCGTCGCAGTCCAGGTCGTTGGCCACGTGACCGCTCGGTCCCTCGCAGGACTCGGTGGCCGCGTCGGGGTCGCCGTAGCCGTCGCCGTCGTCGTCGGCGTACCAGGTGGCGACGTCGGCGGCGTCCTCCTCGTCCACCTCGGTGTCGCAGTCGTTGTCGATGCCGTCGCAGACCTCGGTGTTGTCGGGGCTGGCGTCGGCGGTGGTGTCGTCGCAGTCGTCGCTGTCGGCGACCGTGCCGGAGGGGGCCTCGCAGGCGACCACGGACGAGGCGGCGTCGCCGTGGCCGTCGCCGTCGCCGTCGGTGTACCAGGTCGTCGCGTCGGCGCTGTC
>CAZCVP010000091.1:0-28810 GCA_964501915.1 uncultured Enterobacterales bacterium | reverse complement strand
CTGCGCCGAGTTGGAGGGTGAGAACAGGCACTGTGGGGTTCTTGCGAGGGCCTCATGGTTGCGTCCCTGGCTGGACCGACGGGGATGGCTGTTGCAGCCTACGGCCCGTGGGAGAACCAGGCCTGGAGCGCTCCGGTCCTCTTGGGGTCGGGCGGGCTGTGGATCCTCGGAGTCGTGCTCAAGGACGGCGGAGACTGGATCAAGGCCCATACCGCCGAGCGCCTCGACCGGCGCCAGTCGGCGCTCCAGAGCGCTGCGCTGAGAGCGGTCCTCGACCACCTGGGCGGCCGGCTGGGCGATACGGGAACGGCGGTCGCGGCAATCCTCAAGGGCTTGGTCGAGACCGCCCAGGCTGTCGTTCCGGTAGGCGATGCGCAGCTCACCTGCTGCTTGCTGAGGCGGGAGCAGGACGCCCTGCTGGTTGGGGCCTACTCCGACTTCCGCGGTCCGAAGTATCCCTCGGGCGCGATCGCCCTCGACTCGGCGGTCATCGGCGCCGTGGAGGCCTGTCAGACGGGTGAGATTGCCTACGTGGCTGATACCCAGGCCTCGGAGCACGCAGCCTCATTTCTCGGCAAGCGGTACCGCTGCATCCTGGCTTTTCCCTTGATGGACGGGCCCTTGTGCAGGGGCGTGGTGTCGCTCGACAGCACCAGGCCCCACCACTTTGATGACCATCTCGACGAGCTCGACACCCACCTCCGGCCGATCGTCGGAGCCCTCCACCTGTTGGAGCTCGATGCCCTGGAGGTCTCATGAGCAACGGGGACTTGAAGGCCATCCAGGAGCGGCACCAGCGAGCGGATGCCATCCTGAGAGGAGAGGACGTCGAGTGGGAGTCCGAGTCCTCCAGGCGGATCCCGTGGGCCGAGGTCCTCTTGACTGGCGCCGTGGTCGGGATCCTGCTCCTGGTGGTTGTGCTGTCGGTTGGCCGCCTGCTCGCGGGCTTGAGGCGACGCAAGGCCTGAGCCCTCGGGCTGGCGGAGCCATTGCGGCTGACACAGGGACGGGGATCGACAAGGCAGCCAGTAGGTGCGGCGGGTGTGATCCTGATGTAGGATCAAGTCCCTACACCGTCGTTGGCAAGGTCGGTGGTGTAGTTGTGCAGTAGTGGCGGTAGTAAGGGGAGAATTCGGTAGTCATGAGTAGAATTGTAGTGACCCTGAACCTTGCTCAGGGGGACGTCGACCTCCTCCATCACCTCCCGGGCCGCGGTCCGGAGTCTAGCAGGGTCGTAGAGCTGGTTCGGCGCGATGTCGAGAATACCAACCGGCACCCTGGCCCCTTCGCGCACGTCACTCAGGGCGAGATCGCTCGGCGGATCAGCGTGTCCATCCCCGCGGACCTCGTGCCGCTTGTTGAGCAGCGTTGTGACGGTGTGTCCAAGGGCGACTACCTGCTGAGCCTGGTCCGGGGTGGCCGGGGCCGTGGATCGACGCCCATGCGAGGCGTAACTGCCCCCCGCGCCGTTGCTTCTCCTCGGACCATGCCCCCACGACCTCCGACGGTGGCGGCGCCTCGGCGACGTCAGCAAGCAAGCCCGACCAGCCGACGTCGTCGTACCCAGCCCAGGCCCGCGCCTCCCGCGGAGGTGGTCGAGGCGCAACACAGGTTCAGGCCTCGGGAAGAGGTCCTGGCTCTTTTGGCTCTCATCCGTGACGCTCACCCTGACGTGGAGGCGGCGGAACGGACGCGGAGTGCGGCCTCAGAGTTCGAGAGTTCCGTCGAGTCCATGGAGCGCAACGAAAAGCGCGTGATGGTCTTCGGGGCGACGCACCAGGGCGAGGCGCCGGGCATCGACGTCGTTCAGATCCAGAGCACCTGGAACCGCCTCGTCAGTCGCGCTCGCGGGCTACCCGGTCCGCTGAAGATCATGCTCACGCCCACGGCCTATCACTACGAGAACGACGCGCGGCGGGGCCTTCTCATTGTCGAGATCGACGTCTTGGAGCGCTGAGCAGCGGGAAGGTGGGCCGCGGGCTAGTCCTCGTAGTCGTCGCTGTCGCCAGTTGACAGAGCTGCGCCGAGGAAGGTCCCGAGCAGGGCGGATCCGAGCTGGTTGCGACGGGATCGGCTCAGCTTCTCCTGCAGCTCCTCGTTCTGACGCCGGAGCGTCGCCTGGGCGGCCTGGGAGCTTGCGAGGGCCCGCCGCACCCCCCGGAGCTCGTCGTGGAGTGACCGCAAGGCGCGCTCACGGCCCTCAACTTCGTCTCGCAGACGTTCTTCGCCCTCCGCTACGAGCCGGTCGAGCGCCAGCCGAAGCTCGGTGTATCGGGCCTCAGCCTCGGCCTGGTGAGCTGCAAGCTGATCCCGCGCCATGTCGCGTTCCAGCAAGGCTCGAACCAGCCGACTGTGAACGTCGAGGAAGGCGTCGAGCTCGTCACGGGCCGTCTCCCCGAGGTTCTTGCCCTCGGTCAGCCCTTCCAGGGGCAGGCCGAGGGCGCGGCTGATGCGCGCCAGCTCGGCGACCTTGAAGGAGCGGTGGCCGTTGAGGGAACGATTGAGCTCGCTGCGATTCAGCGCTGCTGACTGAGCCAGCTGGCTCTGCGACATGTCTCGCTCGCTCAGCAGGGTCTTGATGTGGGGGCCGATGTCCATGAGTCGCTCGCTGTTGTGGGTGTGCCCTCCATCATTGTGCGTTGAGCCAACGGAGTCAACGCTGGCCCTGTGGTTTTCTTGCGCACAGTCTGTGCGTGATTCAAACAGCCGGTGGGTGCACCAGCGGCCCGGAAGGGCGTGCTACGCTCGCCGGGTCTCACCAGCACATCTCTGACCAATGCATGCCTGGCAGGCGCTCTATGCGCCCGCCGAAGGCGGAATGCATTGGTTTGTGCTGGTGAGACAGTGCGACCGGCCCCGTCTTCGGTCGGGCACCCGGAGGCCCCATGCAAGCCAGCTGTCTCACGCTCGCCTACCTCTTCGCCTGTACGTCGGCGACCCTTCCCATGGACTCCCGTGTCGACGCTGATGGCGACGGGTACGAGGATGCCGCCGCCGGAGGGACCGACTGCGACGACTCCGACGCCTCGGTCCATCCTGACGCTCCTGAGACCTGGTACGACGGCATCGACCAGGACTGCGCCGGGGACTCGGATGACGACGCCGATGGGGACGGCCAGTCGGCTGAGGGCGCCGGTGGCGATGACTGCGATGACAACGATCCAGCCACGTATCTTGGGGCCACGGAGGTCTGGTACGACGGCGTTGACCAGGACTGCGTCGATGGGGACAGTGACCAGGACGCGGACGGCTTCGCCGCCATCGTGGTCGGTGGGGACGACTGCAACGATCTTGACCCCGACATCCACCCAGGCGCTGAGGAGCTGGACCCGGACAAGGACAACGACTGTGACGGGACCGTGGAGGCCCAACCTTCGGCGGTCGCAGCGATCGCTGCTGACCAGGCGCTGGAGGTGTGCTCCTACTTGGGCCTGACCGGGGCCGCGTCCACAGATCCCGACGATGGGCCGGAGCCGCTGGCGTTCTCCTGGGTCGTCCTGTCGTCGCCGAGCGAGAGCACCGTCGGGACCGAAGATCTGGAGGAAGCGGACGCCGAGAGCCCCCGCGTCTTCGTTGATGCCCTTGGCACCTATGGATTCGAGCTGACGGTCAATGACGGGGGCCTGGCCTCGGGGCCATCTGAGATCTGGGCTGACATTCACAACAGGCAGAACACGCCGCCGAGCGCTCGCGCTGGCGACGACGTCTTCCACGCGGACTCGGCCTGGTGCGGCAGCTACACGTCCTGCGATCAGTCCTGCCCGACCCTCGTGGTCGAACTCGACGGCTCGGCGTCGGCAGACTCGGATGATGAGCCGCTCACCTACTACTGGACCTTGTCCGGCGACACCCATTACGCCTCCCTCACCGACGAGGCGACGATCACGCCGGTCGTGACCTTCGAGGGCGTACAGCCGAGGGCGGCTGACAATGTGGTGATCGGGGATGTCACGCTGGAGCTGACGGTGACAGACTGCATGGGGGACTCGGCCACCGACGAGGTGCAGGTCTCGTACCAGTGCAGTGGGACGAAGTGACCCCTCCCGGGCGCCGGTAGTCCACAGGTCTATCAATAGAAGCTGCTGCCCACTGGATGCACCCAGTCCGGTTCGCGGGATGGCGGCGGGGGCGGCCAGCTACTCACGGTCTCTCGCGGCCTGCCCGGTCGGCAAAGCAGCACCATGACGTCCCATGCCCTCCAGTCCGCCTCGACCGACCCCCACGCCTTGGGCTCGGTCCGCTCTGAGTGGCCGCAGCGCGCCGTTCCGCGGCGGCCTCGATCCGTGACCAATCCGTGACCAAATGGAGGTCACGACGGTCAATGCCCACAAGGCGGTCAAGGATGAAACCCTAATGGAACAAGGGCCTTAGCGTTCCTCAAGGAAGGTCAGCCGTTCTCATGACCCGAAGGTCGGAGGTTCAAGTCCTCCCCCCGCATCCATGCAGAGGCTGGTCCGAGAGGGCCGGCCTCTCGGGCTTTCTGGGGTATCCTGGGTCCGTGCGCCCGCCCCCCCTGCTCGTGTCCTCCCTGGCAGCCCTGGCGGTCCAGGCTGGCTGCACGCCCGGGCTCACCTGCGGCCCCGGCACCCACGAGGAGGTCGGGACCTGTGTCCCGGACGGGGCCGACACCGACGACACCGGCTCCACCTCGACCACGGACACCGGTCCGACCGGCGGCGCCCACGACTGGCTGGTGTGCGACCGGGGAGGGGACTTCACCAGCGTCCAGGCCGCGGTGGACGCGGCTGCGGCCGGCGAGGTCATCGCCCTCTGCCCGGGCACCTACTTCGAGCGCCTGGAGATCGAGCAGGACGTGACCCTGACCTCGCTTCGGGGCCCTGACGTCACCTTCCTCGACGGCGACCTGGCCGGCACGCTGATCACCGTCGAGGGGGCGTCGCTGACCCTCGACGGGCTGACCCTGCAGCGGGGCGACTCGGACGTCCAGGCCGGTGGCGTCTTCGCTGTGGACGCCGAGCTGACCATCCGGGGCAGCGTGCTGCGCGAGCACCAGTCCCACCAGGGGGGGCCGGTCATCCAGGCCACCGGCGGGAGCCTCGAGCTGACCGACTGCCTGCTGGATGAGAACATCGGCACCAGCTACGCCATCTGGCTCGACGGGACGGAGACCCTGGTCCGGCACGTCGTGGACCGGAACTACGAGTCCTACGTCTACGATCGGGGAGGCGGGTTCCTGGTCGTGGCCCAGGCCGCCGCCGAGGTGTGGAACACCATCGTCCACGACAGCCGCACCGGCCACGCCGCCTTCTCGGCCAGCACCGAGGGCACCCTCTGGGTGTCCAACGTGGTGGTGGAGGTCGACTGGGAGTCCCGGGGCTTCTCGGGGACCGGGCTCACCCTGCAGAACTCCATCGCGGTCGGCGACGGCACGGGGGGCCTCGGTGTGTGGGTGACGGAGGGCAGCACGTCGGCCGACTACAGCCTCTTCCACGGTCTCAACTGCATGGCCGCCAAGAACGGCGAGAGCTGCATCGACCCCGGCGTCGGCAACCTCACGGGGGACCCGCGTTTCGTCGACGCCGACGCGGGTGACTTCCTCCTCGACGAGTTCTCCCCGGCGGTCGACGCTGGCAACCCCGGGGAGGCCTTCAACGACCCCGACGGGAGCCGCAACGACATGGGCGCCTTCGGGGGGCCCTACGGCGACTGGACGCCGCGGCGCTGAGGGGTGAGCGGGGTCGGTGTCGAGCTCCCCGGGGACACCTACCCGGCCCGCTGCCCCTCCCCCTCCCCGTGGACCGCGTCGTCGGCGTGCACCCTGACGATCTGCACCATCACGGGCGGCTCGCCGTCCTTGGCGTAGCGGTAGACGTAGCCCTCGGGTGCCACCTCCGGCGGCGGCCGGCCGATGACCGTGTCCCGGAGCCGCTCGAACGAGGAACGCGCGGACCTCGGGAGCCGACAGGCCCTCGTCGTCGGCGAGCTGTCTCGCCAGGACATCGCCCCACATGGCGGCGAGCTGGGCGGGCGGGCCGCTGTCCTGCCAGGCGGCCTCGAGGCTGGGGCCGTAGGCCTGGTGGCAGCGAGCCCGGCAGCCGGGAAGCCTCTACAGGTTCGTCTTCAACATCTGGTCCACCCGCCAGTGGCCGGTGCGGGTCTGGACGCCGATGTCCAGCTCGCCGCCCCGGGTGTGGTCCTTGTTGACCACGGCCACGTAGATCGTGGCCAGCTCGGAGCCGCTGTCGACGATGACCTTGACGTAGAGGTAGGCCATGTGGACCTCGCGCCAGCGGTCGACGTCCCAGACCAGCTCGCGGCGCGTCTCCCAGTCGGGGTTGTGGAAGCGGATGGAGAGGATGTCCTCCTCCGGCCAGCTCTCCGCCCAGGCGGCTCGGACGAGGCGGCGGAGCTGCTCCTTTTCCCCTCCGGCGTAGACCTCCGGCGGAGCCCTGACCTCGGCGACGAGCTGGACGATGAGACCTTCGAGCTTGCCGTCGATGGCGGCCGAGGCGTCGTCGACCACGGTGAGCAGCTCGAGGTAGCTGGGAGCCTCGGGACCCACGATCGCCTCGACCATCGCCAGGCGATCCCTGGCGACGTTGAGGTTGTTGGCGACACCGTTGCGGAAGACGGTCGGGTTGCTCTCCCGCACGGCGCGGTCGGCCTCCTGGTGGGCCTGGGCGATGGCCTGGGAGATGGCCCGCTCCGAGTCTGCGACGTAGGTCGTGGTCGCCTCCTGGAACATCCCCAGGGCCTCGTCCAGCTCGGCGAACTCGCGGTGCAGCCAGCTCTTCTCGCCTCCCGTGACCTGGAGGAGGGGCTCGTAGGCGGCGTAGGTGTCCTGGCGCCAAGACTGCACCGGGGCGAACTGCTCCGCGAGGCCCTGCGTGGTGGCGGTGCGCCTGAGCTGGGCACCCATGCGGTAGCTCTTCGTCAGGTCGGTGAGGTGCTTGCGGTCGGCCTCCAGGGTGGGCCAGGCGCTCAGGTCGGCGGCCTGGGCGGTCTGCTGCTGGAGCTGCTCCAGGCTCGCCTGCCAGGCCAGCGCCTCCGAGCGGGCCTGTTCGATGAAGTCGAAGAGCTGCACGGTCTGGGGGTGCCGGCGCGGGCACCCCACGTTGGTCAGGTCCCGCTCCATCGACTCCAGGCGACGCAGGACGTCCTCGGTCACCTCGAGGTGGGGGCGCAGACCGGCGGCGACGAAGGGCTCGCCGCGCTCGATCTTCGCGCCGATGCCCTGGTCGTAGCGCGCCTTGCCGTCGGCCAGGATCTGGCCGATCTTGTCGGGGTTGCGCCGCTGCCGGTCTACGGCCTGGCGCTGGGGGTAGGTCAGCGCCACGGCCTCGCTGAGCTCGGTGGCCGCGCCCGCGGCGCCGAGCAGGTCCGTCAGGCCGGTGCCGGCGGACGCGCTCGGGACCGATGCCATCAGGGACAGGGCGAGGGCGAGCAGGAGGGGATCTCGGGGGGCCATGGGGTTCTCCGTGGTTGGGGGTACGGAGACCCTCAGCACGGGGCGTGCCACTTGGAGAACTACGCGATTTCAACGGGTTGGCCAGATTCGGACGGGGCGCTGTCCGAATTTCCGACAGGGGGGTGTCGAAGGACCGGCACCCCGGTCCGAGCGCTCAGCCCTCCAGCACGTGCCCGTCCAGCACGAACGCCGTGAGCGTGCCCGTCAAGACCCGGGTCTCGCCGACCCGGGCCTCCACCTCCAGGACGTGCTTGCGTCCCTTCTCCTCCACCCGCCTCGCCGACGCGATGACCTCGTCGCCGACCTTTACCGGCGCGAGGAATCGCGTCTCGGCGGAGCCCAGCACCACGTAGGGGTGGTTGACGGCGAGCATCGCGGCGTGGTCGGCGAGCCCGAAGACGAAGCCGCCGTGCACGAGGCCCCGGGCGTCGGCGACCATCTCCGGGGTGGCGGTGAAGCGCACCGTGGCGGCGCCCGGTGCGAGCGAGACCGGCTCTCCACAGAGCCGCTGGTCGATGCCGAGGTGGGTGTCGGGTTCCATCGGCGCCAGCTATCTCGCTCACTGCGCCCGCTGCTTCGCCGCCTCCTCGAATTGGAGGATGTTGTTGGGCAGCGACTTGCCGGAGATGTAGTCCATGATCGAAGTCGGGATGGCGCCGCCGGGGTCGCTCACGGTCCGGTAGATGATGGTGGTCCGCTCGCCCGGACCCGGCACCAGCTCCCAGGAGCCGTGGGTCAGGGCCAGCGGCACGGCGTCCGGGTAGCGCCCCCTCACGGCGGCCAGGGTGTCGGCGTAGGGCGCCACGTCGGGCAGGCTGTTCCAGGTGCGCTTGTGGTGGCCCGGCTCGCCGCCGACGTCGCGGGTCTCGACGGCGTAGTTGAACCAGTAGCGCTCCGAGACCGGCACGAAGCGGGGGGACCGGGAGACCTGGTAGTAGTCCATGCGCGCACCGCTGCGGCTCAGCACGGCGGTCTCGTGGAGCATGTCGGACACCTGGTCGTGGTTGCCGACGTCGGTGATGAGCGCCCAGATCATGTCGCGGTCGACGTCCATCACCCGGACGCCCTTCCAGGCGAGCACGTCGACGCCGGGCACGTCCTTCTGGTAGACCTCGACCCCCTCCTTGGTGCCCCCGGACCTCCAGCCCGCGTCGTCGTCGAGCAGGGCCTGGATCTGGTCCGCCGAAGGTCCCGCCGTCGCCAGGGCCGCCAGGGTGCTCACCAGCGCGAGCAGGGTCATCTCCACCTCCTCGGGGACGGGAGAGGATAGGCTGCTGGCGAGGCGTGCTCAATGTCCGATCGAAACACAGGGCTCTTCGTGGCCGGCCACCTGGCGCCCGAAGAGGTGGCCGAGGTCTTCGCGAAGGCACCGCAGTCCGCCGAGCTGGTCGGCGAGGAGGGACCCCGCGTCGGCCACGGCGACCGCGATGGGCACCCCTTCACCCACATCGGCCTGAGGCTCTTCGAAGCCGGCGGGCTGCTCCTGATGGACGAGGTGGAGCTGCCGGGCTCCCAAGAGCTGGAGATGCACCTCGGCGCCGCCCTGTCGAGCCTGGCCACCCACGCCGTCTACCTGTTCTACGACGAGGAACGAGGCGCGGGAGGCCACGCCCGCTTCCAGGACGGCCGGATCGTGAGCCGCGCGGTCTTCGACGGCCGCGAGTTCACGCCGGTGGCCCGCGACCTCGACGGCGAGCGTCCGATCGAGGAGCTCGACCCGTCGGACTGGATCTGGCCGCTGATCGCCGAAGCGCTGGAGACCGGCGCCCGGCCGATCTTCGGCCCGGGGGTGCGCACCGACGACGACCTGGAGGAGCTGATCCGCAGGGCCGGTGGGGAACCGGTCACCCGGGAGGCCGAGCCGGTGCACCAGCCCCAGTCCGCCCCCCAGATGCGACCCCAGGACCCGGCGCTGCGTCGGGTGCTGCGGGGGTTCAAGAAGAGAATCCGGGGGATCTAGGACGTCCTCTGCACCTCGAAGCCCGTCTCACCCGCGACCACGGCGAGCTCGCTCCGCGCGACCTCCAGCACCCGGGCCAGCCCGGGCCCCTCGCGGCACCAGGCGATCAAGGCCTCGACCCGGGCCACGGGACCCTGGGCCTCCACCTCCACGCCCCCGTCCAGCAGGTTGCGCACCCAGCCCGTGAGGCCCAGCCTCCGGGCCTCGGCCTGGGTGCTGGCGCGGTACCAGACGCCCTGGACCCTCCCGGACACGACGAGGCGGACGCGGACCATGGGGCTCCTTGTGAGGGAGGGCCGGGCAGTGTACATCTGTGGGGTGGACAAGGTGCGCGTCGACAAGTGGCTGTGGGCCGCGAGGTGCTTCAAGCACCGCAACGAGGCCACCCAGGCCTGCAAGGGCGGCCACGTGAAGGTCAACGGCGACGTGGCCAAGGCCGCCCGGATGGTGGCCATCGGCGACGAGGTCGACGCCCGCACGCCCGGTGGACGACGGGTCCTCGAGGTCGCCGGCCTCGCGGAGAAGCGGGGACCGGCCGCCGTCGCCCGGACCCTCTACGTCGACCACACGCCGGAGCTGCCCAAGGACATGACCGCCTTCGAGCGCCGGGAGCGCGGCCTGGGCCGCCCGACCAAGCGCGAGCGGCGCCGCATGGAGGACAAGCGGCGCTGGTGAGCCGCTGGCTGCTGGTCGGGGCGATGGGGCCCGAGGTCCTGCCGATCCTGTGGCGCCTGGAGCGACCCCGCCCACTCGACCGCCGCCTCGTCCTGGGCCGCCTGGCGGGACTCGAGGTGGGGATCCTCCGCTGCGGCGTGGGGCCGGCGAAGGCCGAGCGGCGGACCCGGCGGGCCCTGGAGGCCTGGGAGGCCGACCGGGTCCTGAGCCTGGGCACCTGTGGAGCGCTGCACGACGACCTGGCCATCGGGCGGGTGGTGACCGCTGACCGCCTCTTCGAGGACGCGCGGCCCTGCCGGGAGCTGCAGCCCCTCGAAGGCCACGCCGTCCGGGGCTGCACCACGGTCACCCGACCCGTGGAACACCCCGACGTCCGCCGCCGCCTCGCGGTCGCCGGGGCCGGGATCTGCGACATGGAGGCAGCCGCCGTGGCCCGGGCCGCCGGGCCGCGAGCCTTCGCGGTGCTCAAGGTCGTCAGCGATCTCGCGGGGGCGGAGCCCGACCCCGCGCTCCTGTCGAGCCGGCGGCTGCGCATCGCCCGCTTCCGGGTCCGCGCCCTGCGGCTCAGTCGTGACCACCTGGCCGACGCGGTCTGCCGGGCCCTGGCAGGGTGATCACGAGAGGCGCTCGAGCTCCTCCTCGGAGATCTCGGCGTTGTGGAACACGTCCTGGACGTCGTCCAGGTCCTCCAGGGTCTCCACCAGGCGCAGCACGCGCTCGGCGACCCTGCCGGTGACGTCGCTCCGGGTCTCCGGGACCCAGGTCAGCTCCTGGCTGAGCAGGGTGAGGCCCGCCTGGGTGAGCTGGGCCGCGACGCTGTCGTAGTCGGCGGGCTCGGACAGGACCTCCCAGACCCCGTCGTCCTCCGTGACGTCCTCGGCTCCACCCTCCAGGGCGGCCTCCATCACCGTGTCCTCGTCGGTGCCCTCGGCGTCGACCAGGAAGACGCCCTTGTGGTGGAACATGTAGGACACGCAGCCGGAGGTCCCGAGGTTGCCGTCGTTCTTGGCGAAGGCGTGGCGCACCTCGGAGGCGGTGCGGTTCCGGTTGTCGGTGAGGACCTTGATCATCACCGCGACGCCACCCGGACCGTAGCCCTCCATGGAGAACTCCTCGTAGTTGGCTCCGTCGAGCTCGCCCGCGCCCTTGGCGATGGCCCGCTGGATGTTGTCCTTGGGCATCGACTGGGCACGGGCCTTGTCGATGGCGAGGCGCAGCCGCGGGTTGCCGTCGGGATCGGAGCCGCCCATGCGGGCCGCCGCCGTGATCTCCCGCACGAGCTTGGTGAACACCTTGCCGCGCTTGGCGTCCTGGGCACCCTTGCGGCGCTTGATGTTGGCCCACTTGGAGTGTCCGGCCATGACAGTCCTCGCGTTCTCTGGACGAGCTTGCCTAACCGGTCAGAGGTCGTCGGCTGCCTCGCGCCAGCGCTCTTCGCCCGTGACGTCGGCCAGGGTCCGCAGGTGGGTGGCGGCCTCGGCATCGCGTCCCACGTCCCGGGCGGCGCCCGCGGCGGCCAGCAGCAGGGTGGGGTGGGGGAAGCGCTCCACCGAGCGGTGCAGGACCGTGTAGGCCCCCTCCAGGTTGCCGAGCTGGTTGAGCAGGGTCGCCAGGGCCATCACCGGGCGGACGTCGGTGGGGAAGCGGTCGGCGGTGACCGCCAGGTCCTGGGCGGCCGCGGCGGGGCCCTGGACCTGGGCCCGGGCCATGGCGGCGCTGATGGCCACGCTCACGTCGCGAGGGCGCTCCTGACGGGCCGCGTCGAGCAGGGGCCAGGCCTCGGCCCCCTGGCCCTGGCTGAGCAGGAGCAGGCCCAGGGTGGCCTGGGCGTCGGGGTCGCTGGGTCGGATCAGCAGGGCCCGGCGCAGGGACCGCTCGGCGCCCGGGCGGTCCCCCGTCTCGGCGAGCACGTAGCCCCGGGCCATGTGGACGAGGAAGGAGTCCGGGTGGCGGAGGGCGAGCTGGTTGACGAGGTCGACGGCGGCCACCGGAGAGGTCCCCGTCAGGGCCTTGGCCCGGCGCAGGGACTCCCGTACACCCGCCTCCAGGCGACCGTCGGCCACCTCCTCGACGAGGATGGCGGCGCTCACCAGGTCGGGCTGGTGCGGGTCCAGCGCCAGGGAGCGACGGTAGGAGGCCGCGGCCTCGTCGAGCTGCCCCCCCTCCAGGAGCTCGTCGCCCAGGGCGGCGTGCAGGCGCGTGTCGTTCGGTACCTGGCGCACCCCCTTGCGCAGGGTGGTCTCGGCGGTGGCGGCGTCGAGCTGCGCCGCCGCCAGGTAGGCCTCGGGGTCCCCGGGCACGGCGACCAGCGCCTGGCGGCAGGTCGCCAGGGCCTCCGCCTGACGGTCCAGGGCCAGCAGCAGCCCCCCCAGCGAGGTGTAGGCCTCCGCGAGCCCCGGGTCCTGGGCGATGGCGGCCCAGTAGCGGGCCTCCGCGCTCGCCAGCTCGCCCTCGGCCCGGTCGACGTCGCCGAGGCCGGTCTGGGCCCGGGCGTAGGAGGGGTCGGCCCGAAGGGCCCGCTCGTAGGCGGCGCGGGCGGCCACGGCGGTGGTCGCGGCCCGGCCAGCCAGGGTCCAGGCCCAGGCCTGCTCTCCCATCGCCTCGGCCACCGCCAGGTAGCGGGCCTCCACCCGGTAGCCGAGGCCCAGGTTCATCGAGATGTCGATGATCAGCTCGTGGCTGGGCACGTCCCGGGGGGACTCCAGCACCTCGGCCTCGGCGGTGGCGAGGGCCTCGGCGACCTCGCCGGACCGCAGCAGCTCAAGCGCGGGGCCGACATCGGCCCGAGCGACGCCGGACGTGCCACAGAGCAGCAGCAACAGGGGCACCAGCCGCCAGATACACCCTCCAGGTGCTAAGGTCCGGGCCTCGTTCCCGGAGGTCCGTTGACCCGTATCGTGCTCCCGCTCCTCCTGCTGGGTGCGGCCTGGGGCGCGCCGGCCGGGGCCGCCGTCCTCCCCGAGGTCGCCGTCGTCGGCGTGCACATCGGCGACGTCGACACCGAGCGGGGAGAGCGCCTGGCCGAGGAGCTCGTCGCCAGCCTCGAGCTGAGCGGTCGCCTCGACGGCCTCACGCCCGACGAGGTCTCGTCGCGCCTGCGGGGCCGGGAGGAGCTGGTGGTGCAGGGCATGGCCATGCGCACGGGCCGGGACCTGCTGCGAAGCGGCCGGCTGCTGTATGAGCGGGCGCAGCCCGACCAGGCGATCCCCGAGCTCCAGCGGGCCACCCGGGCCCTGGCCCACGGCGCCCTGCTCACCGGCGAGACCAAGGACCTGATCGATGCCTGGCTCGTGCTCGGGCTCGCCGAGTTCGGCATGGGCAACCTGTCTTCGGCCCAGGCAGCCTGGCGGCAGGTGGCCATCCTGGCGCCGGACCGGGAGCTCGATCCGCTCAACTACCCCCCGAAGGTCATCCAGCAGTTCGATGGGGTCCGGGCCGAGGTCGCGGCGCTGGAGGTCGCCACCCTGGAGGTCCTGGCCGGCGGCGGCGGGGCTCGGGTCCTGGTCGACGGGCGCAGCGTCGGCACGGCCCCGGTCCAGGTGACAGACCTCGCTCCGGGCAGCCACTTCGTCTACGCCGTCGACGAGGACGGCCGCCGAGCCGGTCGTCGGGTGGTGCTCGAGGAGGGGGGCGGGAGCCAGATCTCCTTCGCCATGGACGGCTGGCAGCTCGGCATCGCCTCCGCCAAGCCGGTCGGACGTAGCCGCCAGACCAAGGAGCTCTACCAGGCACTCGGCGAGCACTGCCAGGCCGACCTGCTGCTCCTGGCGGGGCTGAGCGGCGAGGGCTTCGTCTCCGTGCAGCTCTACAGCCCCCGCTCGGGCAACTTCTCCAAGACCATCACCGCCGAGGCGATGGACGAGCCCGTCGCCGCCGTGCTCGACCTGGTGCCCGCCGTGGCCGGCTACGTCACCGAGAGCGGGGACATCCGGTCGGACCGGGTGAGCCTGGAGGTCGCCTCGCTGGACGTCACCACCAACGCGCTGCTCACCCGCATGCTGCTCGACACGCGGCGCGAGGCTCCCACGCAGCCGCCGTCCGTCGATCCGCCGACGGGCCCGGACAAGCGCTGG
Organism: uncultured Enterobacterales bacterium; assembly: GCA_964501915.1. Classification (GTDB taxonomy): domain Bacteria; phylum Myxococcota_A; class UBA796; order UBA796; family CAJQPC01; genus CAYFPX01. The sequence continues at coordinate 14,673 of CAZCVP010000091.1, read as the reverse complement.
CTGGCGGTCGCGGGCGTGGCGGCGGGTGGCGCCGTGCTCGGCGGTGGCGGCATCGCCATCTGGGCCGTGCTCCGCGACGGCACGGGTGAGCCAGAGGACAACGGCACCATCTCGATGGAGCTTCCCTGACGGTCCTCAGAACACGACCGGCGTAGGCTCCCCCGCCCTCACGGTCACCTTGCGGCTCTCGTCGATGCCCAGCGCCTCATTGACCACGCGGATGGTGTGCTGGCCGGCGGGCAGCGGGTGGTCGAAGAGCGGGGTGGTGTCGGAGAGCTTCCGGCCGTCGATGTAGATGTAGGCCCAGCCGGCCCGCACGTTGACGTTGACCTTGCCCTTGGCAACGGCCTTCTTCTCGAGTGTTCGACCCACGGTCTCGGACTGCTCGGAGGCCGGGCCGGTCGCGCTGAAGGAGGCGTCCCTGTAGCCATCGAGGCTCAGGGTCACGCGGTAGCTCCGGCCCGGCTCGGCTTCGAACCACAGCGGGGTCTTGCCGACCCGCCTGCCACCGACCCTCACGGTGGCGCCCGCGGGGCTGGACTCGAACTTGAGGTTCGAGGGCAGCACGACGGGCGAGGGCGGCTCGTCGGTCGGCGGGGCTTCGTCGACGGGCGGTCCCGCGACCTGGACGTCGGGAGGCGGCCTGACCCCGGGCGGCTCGACCGGCTCGACCTCCTCCGGCTCCGGCGCCACCGGCTGCAGCGCGATCTTGACCTGGCTGCGGATGCCGGCTTCGAGGTCGACCAGCTCGGTGGCGGTCTGGTAGCCCTCGGCCTCGACGCGCAGGGCGAATTCACCCTCCTCGAGGTCCTCGAGCAGCAGCTTGCTGCCCGAGCCCACGAGCTGGTCGCCGAGGAAGACCCTGGCCTCGACGGGAGGCTGGACCTTGACCGTGAGGACCGCCCCTTGCACGGTCGGCGCGACGGGCGGGGTGGGGTCGGAGGTCGGGGTGGGCTCGGCGTTGAACATCACCAGCAGCAGGGCCAGGATCAGGATGCCGACCGTGGCGGCGAGCCCGGTGACCATCGGTCCCCGGGAGGGGGAGGTGGTGATGGTGCCGGTGCCGCCGGAGGGACTCTCCTCCCACTCCGCCTCCAGGTCCAGCTCGTGGGGCTGCTTGCGCAGCTCCAGGGCGATGGCCGAGCCCCGCTCGAGGGCGGCACGCTCGGCGTCTCGCTCGTCGCTGAAGAGCTCCTCCATGAAGCGAGCCAGGCTTCGCTGGATGACGGTCGGCGTGCTCGGGTACATGTAGTCGAGCAGGGCGGCCTGGAACTCCTGGGCGCCCTGGTACCGGTTGGCGGCCTCTCCGGCGAGGGCCTTCATCACGATGGTGTCCAGCCGGGCCGGGATGTTGTGGTTGACCGCCGAAGGGGGCCGGAAGTCCAGGGCCTTGATCTTCTCCAGGGTCTTCACCTCGGAGTCGGTCTTGAAGAGCCGCCGGCCGGTCAGCATCTCCCAGAGGACGATGCCGGTGGAGAAGATGTCCGAGAGCTGCGTGACCTCTTCGCCGCGGGCCTGCTCGGGGCTCATGTACTCGAACTTGCCCTTGAGCACGCCGCCCTGGGTGGTGTAGGCCCGGGCCTCGGCCTTGGCGATGCCGAAGTCGGCGATCTTGATCTCGCCCGAATAGCTCACCAGCACGTTCGACGGCGACATGTCCCGATGGATGATGTTCATCGGCTCGCCGGACAGGGTGGTCTTCTTGTGGGCGTAGTCCAGCCCCTTGCAGGCCTCGTGGAGGATGAAGACCGCGAACTCCTCCGGCAGCAGCTTGCCGCGCTCCGCCAGCTTGCGGAGGATCTGCTTGACGTCCTTGCCGTCGACGCACTCCATCGCGATGAAGTGGTTGGTGCGGATGCGGCCGAAGTCGTAGATCTGGACGATGTTGGCGTGCTGCAGCTCGACGGAGATCTTGGCCTCGTCGATGAACATCGAGATGAACTCGTCGTTGGCCGAGAGGTGGCCCAGGATGCGCTTGACGACCTGGAGCTTCTCGAAGCCGGCGTCGGAGTAGGTCTTGGCCTTGAAGATCTCGGCCATGCCGCCCACGGCGATCCGGTCCACCAGGTAGTAGCGTCCGTAGGCTTCCGGCGAGAACTCAGGCACTGGGTCGCGGCGCTCCGGGCGGGGCGGATCCTATCACCGGGCCGGCTCGGCCCAGTACTCCTCCAGGTCGGCACAGGACCACTCCTCGCGGATGGTCTCGGGGTCGTTGAAGTCCTGGCAGACCTCCAGCTTGCCATCCTCGAGGTCGCGGCGCTGGTGGTTGTCGACACAGGTGTCGACCTCGCTCTCCGGGACCTCGATCTCGCACTCGGTCGCATAGTCGGCCAGCTCGTCGCAGAGATCCTGGCAGGCGTTGCTGCAGCTCGTGGCCAGGGCGCTGAACGCCAGGGCGAGGACCAAGCGGGGCATCGAACCTCCTGGACGTCAACTCTAACCGGCTAATGTCGCGGGTGATGGACGTGTCCCTCGACAGCTTCGGTGTCCTGCAGATCGAGCCCACCGACCGCTGCAACCTGAGCTGCACGATGTGCCAGCCCCACCACCTGGGCCTCGACCGGATCCACGGCGTGCCCAAGGGTCGGATGGACCTCGGGCTCTACCGACGCATCATCGACGGCCTCCGCGACGAGGCCTGCCGCTTCGACCACGTCATCTTCCAGTGGCTCGGTGACCCCTCCCTGCACCCGGACCTGGAGGAGATGATCGCCCACGCCCAGGACCGGCTGGCGGATTCTGTCGGCTACCTGCGCGTCGACACCAACGCCGTCGTGCTGACCCCTCCCCGCATGGAGCGCCTCGTCGAGATCTACGCCCGCCGGCCGGAGCTGCCGCTGTTGGTGGTCTTCACGCTGGACGCCGTGAGCCCCGAGACCTACCACCGGGTCAAGGGCCAGCCTGCCCTGGAGCGGGTGCGGCGGAACATCCGCCACTTCATCATGCAGCGCGCCCGCCTGCCGCTCGAGGACGTGCGCCTCAACGTGCAGCTCCAGTTCGTGCTCCAGGCCGGCAACCACCACGAGACCCGTGACTTCATCGGCTACTGGAGCGATCTGCTGCGCTGCCACGGTCGCGGTCGCGGCTACAGCGAGATCATGATCAAGCGCCTGAGCCTCGACGCCGGGGGCGAGGGGCAGCTCGAGGCGGACCGCCTCTACGAGCGGACCTGCGACGAGCAGGGCATCGAGGAGGCCGACCTGGGCCACGTCCACGTGAAGGTCTGGCGGGATCGGCCCTGGGAGTCCACCGCCCACGGCGACGCGCCGCCCCCGCCGCGCCAGCCCTGTCCCGGGCTGTGGATGACCCCGGTGATCCGGCACGATGGCCACCTGATGATGTGCTGCGCCGACCTGGAGGGGTCGCTGGACCTGGGCTCGCTGGCGACCCACAGCTTTCGCACCCTCTGGGAGGGGTCGACCGCCGTCCAGCGACGCCTGGCCCACGTGCGCGGCGCCTTCGACGAGGTCGGACCGTGCGAGAGCTGCGGTGGCATCAACTGGTACCGCACGCCTCCGGAGATCGTGCAGCGCTGGCTGGCGTCGGTGGGCCACGAGGCGGCCTGGGCCGGGTACCGGGACCGCATGGGGCTCGACGGGGACTGATCAGCGCAGCCAGCGGTCGTCGGTGGGGTGGGGGCAGAGCTCGGCCCAGCGATCCAGGGAGACGTGGGGACCCGTCGTGCCGCGGACGCCACCGAGGGACTCCCGGGGCGGGGAGCTGCGCAGGTCCAGGCCCGCCTCGCGCAGGGGGCAGGCCCGCCGCAGCCAGAGAGCGGCCTCCGGCAGGTCCTCGAAGACCAGCAGGCGCAGCAGGGTGTCTCCGCGGGTGGTGACTTCGTAGAGCACCCGACCCTCGGGGGGCCACCTCGCCCAGGCGTCGGGACTCAGCTCCACCACCACGTAGGCCCGCGGCCAGTCGAGGTCGAAGCCCGGCTTGACAGGAAACGCCTCGTCGGGCTCGCCGCGGAGCCACTGCTCGAGGTGCCAGGCGATGTTGTCGCCCACGGTGACCCGGGAGGACTCGGCGACCAGGGCCAGGGTTCGCGGACGGCCGGCCGCGTCGGCGAGCAGGTGATCGGTGACCTCTTCGACCCGGGCCAGGTGCCGCTGGCTCAGGGCGGGTCGCAGGTAGACGGTGTCCAGGTCGCGCTTCGCCGCCGCCGCGGTGGCCGCCCCGACACCGAGCACGGCCAGGGCGACGAGGGCACCGCCCAGGCGTGGCCAGCGGACCCGCGCAGCGGCGAGCGGGGCGCCGAGGGCCCAGGCCGCGACCAGGAAGCCCAAGGGCAAGACGACCGCGAGGTGGTAGGGCTGGGCGTAGCCGAGGGCCTCGCCGAGGCCCGCGAAGGCCACCAGCGACGCTGCCGCCCAGAGGGCGAGGGGTCCCGCCGGTCGTCGCGGACGCACGACGGCGGCCAGCAGGAGCGCCACGAGCGGTGCCAGCAGCACCGCGAGCACCGCCTCACGGGGCCAGCCGGCTCCTCCCTGGCTGGCGGCGTCCCAGAGCACCTCCAGGCTGCCGCGGGCCGCCATCTCGGCGTCCTGGACCAGGGTGATGGCGCCGTCCCGCTCCAGGCGCATGCGCATCAGCAGCAGGTTGTCGACGGCCATCGGGGCCAGCACCAGCAGCCCGGCCGCGGTGGCCTGGCCGATGCGGCGCAAGCTGTGCTGGGCGCGCAGCGCGGGCACCAGCGCCAGGGCGCCGACGGCCGGGGCCAGGGCGTAGGGGTGGAGGCTGGTCGCCACGGCCAGGCAGACGGTGAGGCCGACCAGGGGGCGCCAGGTGGCCTGCTCCCGCAGGGCGAGCACGGCCAGCCAGGCGGCCAGCGCCACCGCCACCGGGGCCTGGTAGGTGAAGCCGCCGTGGTGGGCGTGGGCGATGAAGATCGGCCAGGTGGCGTAGAGCCCCGCCGCCACCATCGCCCCGGTCCAGCCTCCGACGGCCCGGCCGGCGAGACCGAGGGGCAGGGCCCCGAGGCCGTGCAGGGCGGCGTTGAGACCCAGGACCTGGCGCAGCGAGTCCCCCAGCACGACCAGGGGCAGCGCGACCCACGCCTGGAGGGCGCCGAAGCGGAAGCCGCTCCCGGTCCCGCGCCAGGGTAGCTCGACGCCGTGGGCGATGCGCAGCGCCTCGTAGAAGGGGTGCAGGCCGTCGAAGTGCAGCGGGATGGTGTCCAGGCGGGAGAGGCGCAGGGCGATGGCGCCGAGCGTGACGGCCACCAGTCCCGCTCCGCCGAGCAGGTCGGGCAGGGACCTGCGCACCGCTAGAGGAAGCGCCGCTTCGACAGCCGCTCGTGCTCGGCTCGCAGCGCGCTGAGCTCGTGGTTCAGGCGCTCGATCTCCGACTCGTAGCGGCCGGCGCGGTCGTGGACGCGGTGGAGCTCGCCGTTGGCCTCCGCCACCTCCTGGATCTTCTTCTGGATCGCCTCCTGGAGGCTGCGTCCCCGCTCCTTCAGTGCCGCGAGCTCGCTGCGCAGGCCCTCGCTCTCCCCCGTCACCCGGTCGCGCTCGGCGCGGACCGCGCCGAGGTCGGCGCTCAGGGCGCCGGTTCGGACCCGCAGCTCCTCCTCGCGGCGCGTGGTCTCGGCGAGCCGCTCCTCCTGGTCCCGCAGCACGTCCCGCAGCTCGCGCACGTCGTCGAGCACCTTGTCCCGGGCCCGCGAGGTGGTGCGCACCTCGGAGGTCTTCTTGGCCACCTGCGCCCGCAGATCGGCGAGCTGCTCGGCCAGGCTCCGGGCCTCCTCGCGGCTGGCGTCGCGCTCGGCCCCCAGCACGCGGGTGGTCTCGGTGCGGAACTGGGCCACGTCGCTCACGGCGTCCGACAGCCGGCGGGCCGTGGAGATCAGCTCCTGGACCTGCCCGGTGGCGCCGGCCAGCTCGGTGCGCTTCTCCGCGACCTCGGCCGTGGCCCGCTCCAGCAGGTCCGACAGGCGCCGCTGCTCCGCGGCGGACTCGGAGAGGCGCCCCGCCAGCTCGGCGGCGTCCGGCAGCGGGGCGGGGCCGTGCTCCCGGACCTCGGCGTGCTCGATCCAGTCGAGCAGGGGAGCCTCGCAGGTGTCGCGGGCGTAGCGGGTGCGGGCAAGCTCGCGGGCGGCCTCGCCTCGCCGGCGGCCCTCAGCGGGGTCCTCCGCCAGGGCCTCGATCGCCTCTGTGGGGTCGCCGTCGACCAGCCAGCCGGCGCCCGCGGCCTCCACCTCCGGCGCCAGGGCGTGGTGGCGACCGGTGATCAGCGGAAGGCCGCAGCCCAGGTAGTCGACGTGGCGGAAGGCCAGGCTGACCTCGCGCTCGGGGTTGGGAGCCATCACGTCGAGCGCCGCCGAGGCTCCGGCATAGGCCCGCAAGAGCCCGTCCCAGGGCACCGAGCCCGCGTAGACCAGGTGCCGGGACGCCGGGACCCTCGACGGCAGGTCCACCACCTCGGCGTCGCCCACCGCCGGTCGGCCACCGAACACGATCACCTTGCCCCGCCCCAGCTTCTCCAGGCAGGCCACCGCTCGCCTCAGGCCCTCGGTGGGGTCCTGCCAGGGCCAGGCCACGCCGCCCATCACCAGGGTGAGCGTGCGCGGCTTGCGGCGCTTCGGGCCCTCGGGGGCCACCAGGGGCACCACCCGCCCGCTGACCTCGCGGACGTCGAGACCGGCCAGGGCCAACAACCCCAGGTAGAACCACCGCTGCCGCGGGTTGGAGAAGAGGAACTCGTCGCCGGCCGCCAGGGCCCGCAGGGTGTGGACGGCCTCGGCGGCCACCCCGCCCTGGAAGGCGGCCTCGAGCAGCCGCGGCGCGTAGAGATCGACGCACAGCGGCACGCCGAGCCCCGCGAGGTGGGGCGCCTCCTCGGGCTGGACGACCAGGATCCGGTCGGGCTGCACGGCCTGGGCGTAGGTCCGGAGCTGGCGGGGAGAGGCGAAGACGGGGGGGCCGCCCTCCACGGCGTCCTGGTCGCGGGTGACGTAGAGGACCTCGTGGCCGGCAGCCCGCAGGGCCTCCCCGTGGTGCCAGGCCCGCAGGGCGCCACCGCTGGCCGGCCGGTCGCCCCGGGGGAGCCAGCCGTGGAAGACGACGAGGACGCGCATCGGCCGGAGGATAGCAGTCGCGCCGGATCGGACGGGGCTCCGCCAGACGGGGTAGTCTGGGACCGTGGACGAGTGGACCCGTCTTCGTCGCGACGCCCGCCTGAACCTCTCGCGCCGTCTCAACCGCTCGCTGGCGCCGCCGGACATGGTGAGCGTCAACGTGACCCTGCGGTGCAACCTGAAGTGCACGATGTGCACGACCTGCTACGACGAGGATGACGAGCTCACCACCGCCGAGATCAAGTCGATCATCGACCAGACCTCCCTGATGGGCGTCCAGATCTTCAACCCCCTCGGGGGCGAGCCCTTCGTGCGCAAGGACTTCGAGGAGCTGCTGGACTACGCCTGCCGGCGCGACTTCTACATCACGGTCACGACCAACGGCACGCTCATCACCCGGGCCCGGGCCGACGCCCTGGCTCGCATCCCGACGGACCGGCTCCACTTCATCCTCTCCCTCGACGGACGGCAGAAGGTCCACGACGCCATCCGCGGGCCGGGGCAGTACGACCGGGCCCTGCGGGGCTACGCGGCGATCCGGGAGGCCGACGAGGCCGCGGGCAACAGCCGGCGCAAGATCCTGGCCAACACCCTGATCCACCGGAAGAACGTGCGGGAGCTGCCGCAGCTCCTCGACGACCAGGCCGCGCTCGGCTTCGACGGTGTGCAGCTCCTGAACCTCTTTCGTCACGGCCGGGGCGAGCCGGACGACCCGGGGGACCTCTGGTTCCACCAGCGGGACCTGCCCGCCCTCGAGGAGCTGGTCGACGAGCTGGTCAAGCGGGTCGAGGGCCAGTCCCGCAGCGGCTACCGCATCCTCAACCCGGTCCAGGACCTGCGCTTCATCCCGGCCTACTACCGGGACGAGCTGGAGCCCCTGGAGGCCCCCTGCTGGAGCGGCTGGAAGGAGCTCTACATCAACTCCGACGGCCGGGCGATCATGTGTGACGGTCAGCTCGAGTTCCTCCGGGGGACCTTCGGTGACGCCCGCCGGCAGACCCTGAGGCAGATCTGGAGCGGTCCACAGTTGCGCGAGCGCCGCGAGGTGGTGAAGTCATGCACCACCCCCTGCATGCAGAACTGCTACCTGAGGCGTTCCTCGGACTCCGCACGCCAGATCCTGAAGGGAGCGACCTCGCTGGCCTTCGATGAGGTCCGTCAGCGGCTCAGGCGCCGGCGGACCCAGGCCCGGGGCGTGGAGCTTCCCGGCGGCGAGCTGACCCTGGAGCTGTCGGACACCGCCCCCTGGTTCGGTGAGGTCCATCGCGCGGCGCGGCGGCACTTCGAGGACCTCGTCGCCGAGTCGCCGAGGCCCATCGAGCGCTGCTACGAGGACCCCTTCGAGTTCTACGAGTACCGCAACCGCGGGTACCTGCGCTTCGACCGGGGCTTCATGGGCTTCGAGGTCGTGCGCTCGGTGATCGAGGACCTCCAGGCGGCCCGGGTGCGCTTCGGGACCCTGAAGCTGAGCTGGCGCGGCGAGCCGCTGATGCACCCGGAATTCGTGCCCGTGCTGCGGTACCTGCTCGAGGCCTGGGAGCGGGACCCGGTCTTCGCGCGTCTCCGGGTCGAGACCGACGGCCGCCTGCTCAACACCGAGATGGCCGACGTGGCCAGCTTCCACGGGCTCGTGCCCCAGACCTGGGTGATCCGGGGGGAGGCCATCGAACCCCACCAGGACGCCGTGCTGCGCAACGTCGACTACCTGCTGGCCGTGCGCAAGCCCGCCCTGCGGGTCGTGCCGTCCTGGACGGTCAGCGAGGAGTGGGACCCGCACGCCTTCGTCGAGACCTGGGAGCCACGGCTGTCCCACCCCTGGATCCTGGCCGGTCGCCTGCCCGCCGAGGGCGACGGCCTCTGGTTCCGCCGCACCGACCACGAACACTTCCAGGCCAACGCCCTGGCCCGGCAGCGCCTCGAGGAGGTCGCCGAGGTCCTGTCGATACCGTGCGACAGCGGCGACGAGTCCCGGCCACGACGCTGCCCCGGTGCCGCCCGGACCCCCGTGGTGTCCTGGGACGGCAAGGTCACCCTCTGCCCGCGGGACCGGGGCCTGGCGAACAAGGTAGGCGAGGTCACCAGCGACCGGCTGTCTCGCATCTGGACCGAGGAGCCGGCGGTGCTGCAGGCCCGCCACGAGGCGAGCACCCGGGGCGTGCCGGCCCGGGAGCTGTGCCGGGACTGCCACTTCGTCTACAGTCCGAACTACCAGCGGCTCGGGTGAGCGCGAGCGGTTCGGGGCCCGCGTCACACTCCCGTCTGCCCCCGACGTAGTCACTGCAAGAGCCACCCGGGAGCCCCACCTGGGTCGCTATACTGGCTCTACTCGTTCTTCTACGCCGGGTGTCCCCATGATCGCTCCCCTCTTGACGCTCTCGGCCCTCACGCTCGGCTGCGGAGGCGTCTACATCGACGGTGGCAAGACACCGGGCATCGAGGACACCGGTCTGGGAACCGGCGACACCTCCGACACGGGCACGATCATCGACCCCTCCGAGATCGACGACGACGAGGACGGCTACACCGCCGACGTGGACTGCGACGACAGCGACCCCGACGTGAACCCGGGCGGTGAGGAGGGTGTCGTCGACGGCGACGCCAACGGCAAGGACGACGACTGCAACGGCTATGTCGACGACGCCGCGGTCTGCGAGGACGAGACGGGGGACTGGGAGACCATCCAGGAGGGCATCGACGAGGCACCCGACGGGGCGACCCTGCTCGTCTGCGCCGGGGTCTACGCCGAGGACCTGGTGTTCGCGGACCGGGACCTCACCGTCATCGCCGTCGAGGGTCCCGACGCCACGACCGTGCTCGGTGGTGGCGCGAGCCCGGTGGTCGCCGTGCGCGGCGGCTCCTCCGACGTGGCCGTCGAGGGCTTCACGATCACCGGTGGCCTGGCCACCAACGGTGGCGGCGTGTGGTGCCAGCAGGCGTCGTTGGCCCTGCGCGACAACGTGATCACCGCCAACAGCGCCGACTACGGCGGGGGGCTCTTCGTCCACACCTGCGACGTCGATCTGAGCGGCAACACCCTGTCGGAGAACGTCTCCGCCCAGCGGGGAGGGGGCGCCTACCTGGAGAACGCCGACGGCACGCTCAGCGGCAACACGTTGTCCGGCAACATGGCCTACGACGGTGGTGGGGCCTTCGTGCGCAGCGGCAGCCTGGCGATCCTCGACAACACCTTCGACGACAACTACGCCTCCAACATCGACGAGGAGACCACCTGGAGCGGCCGCGGGGGCGGTGGCGCCGGGCTCTTCGTGTGGGGTGACTCGTCGATCGTGGCCAACGTCGTCTCCAACAACGAGGGCTTTGGCGGTGCGGGGGTGTACCTCTACGGCGGCTCCGGCGTCTTCGAGGAGAACCTGGTGTCGGGCAACCTCTGCTGGGAGGACGGCGCCGGGATCTACGCCAACCAGTCCAGCTACGACCTCATCGGCAATACCTTCTGGGAGAACGAGGCGCTGGACGACGCCGGGGGCATGCGCATCTACGTCTCCCGGATGCTGGTCCAGGACAACCGCTTCTACGACAACGTCGCCGCCGACGACGCGGGCGGCCTGAAGCTCAGCCACTCCCAGAACACCATCAACGACAACTACTTCGAGGGCAACAGCACCGGCGATGCCGGCGGCGGGCTGGAGCTGGACAACGAGACCTCCCAGGCCTCGGGCAACGTCTTCGTGCGCAACTCCGCCCACCGCGGCGGCGGCATGCACGCCTGGTTCAACGAAGGCACCATGACCTTCGCCGACAGCGAGTTCTACGAGAACCACGCCAGCGACTGTGGCGGCGGCCTCCAGGTCGACAACATGTCCCACCGGCTGACCCTCACCAACCTCTGGTTCGAGGAGAACACCTCGTCGAACGACGGCGCCGCCATGTGCGTCGACGAGGTCATCCAGACCGAGGACGACGGCAGCACCTGGAGCGAGGAGAGCTACGTCACCATCCTCAACATGGTGGCCTGGAACAACGACGCGGCGGACCAGGGGGGTGCGATCTACAGCAAGACCGGGCACCTGGTCATCCGGAACTCGACCTTCGCCGGCAACGACGGCAACGTCGGCGGCATCCTGCTCAAGCGCTCCGAGCTGGAGCTGGTGAGCTCCATCGTGGCCGACAACGGGGGCCTGGGCATCGCCCTGGTCGAGGACGAGGGCCTCGACTCGACGGCGAGCGGCTCCTACAACGACGTCCACGGCCACTCCGACGACTACTACGGGACCGACTCCTGGGACGGCACGGACGGCAACATCGACGCCGACCCCCGGTTCACCGACCTGGAGGCCGGGGACCTGACCCTCGGCGCCGGCAGCCCGTGCATCGACGCGGGCGACCCGGACATCGACGATGTCGATGGTAGTCGGAGTGACATGGGGGCGTACGGCGGGCCCAATGGGGACTGGACGCCGTAGGTGTCGCTGGAGTCCCCCCAAGCGTAGCGGATGGTCACGATCCCCTCAGGGTCCAGCGTGATGCTGTGGAGGATTCGCCGGAGAGCCTTGCGCTGCTCCAGCACAGGCTGACCGCGCCATGCCTGCTGGATGTTCGCGCGGAAGGCGTCGATGTCGACCGTGTCCGGATCGGGGATCGGTGCCGGCGTCGGCAGTCCGGCCAGCTCCTCGCGGACCCTGCCTCGCTGCGAGTGGAGCTCGGTGAGTCTGCCCTGCAGCTCGTCGATGTCCTCCGAGACCTCGGCCAGGCGAACCAGACTGGAAATCCGGTCCGTCAAGTCCTGCTCCTCGTGTGCCAGGTCGCTCCTCTTGTCAGCCAGCGCACCGCCGGGCATGGCCCGCAGCCGCTCCACGCTGGCGCGGATCAAGTTCTCGGCTCCGTCCGGAGTCAGCACCGACTCCTCGATGGAGCCGAGCAGGATGGGGTCCAGCAGGTCGACGCGGACGGCGACCCCCTCGCAGCTCTGACGGTTCTCCGCGGAGGCCGCACAGCGGTAGCTGTAGGTCCGCTTCTTCGGGGATCCGCCGTGTCGGATGCCGACACGGCCTCCACAGGTGGCGCAGCGGAGCCAGGGGGTGAAGACCCCGCGCTCGCCCATGCGCACGGGGTTGCGCTTGGTCCCCCCGCGACGGCTGCGGGCGCAGCGCCGGCGGTCCTCCAGCCACTGTTCGCGGCTGAAGAGGGCCTCGTGGGCCCATTCGCAGAGGACTTCGACGACCTTGCGGCCCGTCTCATCATCCACCTGTGGTCGACCGGTCTTGGGATCCCGTGGATGCCAGACGATCGCGCCGGTGTAGACGAGGTTGCCGAGGATGCTCCGGACGTGCTTCGGACGCCAGACATCGGGACGTCGACGCCGAGCCAGGTCCGGGCGCGACGGGGGCGAGACCCTCTCGGCTGTCAGTCTCTCCGCGATCTTCCGGAAGCCATCGCCGTCGTCCAATCGCATCTGGAGGAGTCGTTGGAGTCCGGGCCACGCCTCGGGATCGGGCTGCAGCCGAGGAGGCGCGTCCGGGTTGGCCTTCACCGCGACGTACCCGTAGGGGGGCCGACCGTGGACCCAGTAGCCCTTGCTGGCCTGGGACCGCATACCTCGGTTCACGTCCTCCGAGAGGTTGTCCGAGTAGAGCTCGTCGAACAGGGCGATCAAGGTCTGGATGCACTTGCGCAGCTTGATGTCCTCGGGCCAGGCCTCGGTCAATGAGACCGCCTCGACCCCGGCGTCCTCCAGCTCGGAGAACACCTCGATGAGAGTGCCCCTCCGGCGAGCGAGCCGGTTTGACTTCCAGAAGTAGAGTCGGGTGACCCCGGCCGTGCCGAGCCTCCCGCCCCTCAAGTCGCGCAGGAGTCGCTCGAATCCGGGACGACGCACCCGGCGCTTCCAGCCGGACCGGCCCTTGTCCTCATAGCGGTGTGTGTGAGAGACGGTGAAGCCGTCTCTCGCAGCCCGCGCGTCGATCTCGGCCCACTGCTGTTCGGGCGAGAGTTCCTGGCCGTCGTCGGACATGCGCACGTAGGCGGCAGCGAGCTTCATGCTTCACCTCGGGTGAGAGCGGATTGCAGGGCGCCGTCAGAAATGGCTGCCAGCATTGCGCTCGGGTTGGGTCTCCCCTCCACATGCACGAACAGGGGAGCGTCACGCACAACGAAGACCGTCGCGGGCGTGCCGTCATCGTTGGCGAGGACGAGCGCGGCTGCCAGCCGTGTCCCTTCGGGCAAGGGCGGGGCAGCCCGAGTGACGGTCCTCCAGCCCTCCCCATCAGGATCATGCAGGAGCGTCGCGAGTGCTCCTCGGGTCCGCCACGCTAGGGCACACTGGCCAAGGTCCCCCACCCCCGCGGCCTGGGCGTACCGAGGCATCAGGCGGGGCCCGGCTCCTCGGTCGGAGATCTGCCAGGACCTGCCGTGGCGACCTCGGCCACCTCGGTACACCCGCCCCGGGGGCAGCCCCAAGGCGTTCAGGGCGATCGGCAACCCGTCGAACATGGCCGCCGCCTGGCCGCGGGCGGCGGGAGAACGGACCATCTCTACGAGGCCACGAACGAGGTGGTCCAAGAAGCGGGTTGGAGCTGGCGAAGGCGGTGGAGGCTGGGTCATCATGGCTGTGGGTCCTCTTGGGGATCGGGCGGTTCATTGGGCGCGGAGGCCTCGCCGTCCGGAGACAGGGAGCGGCGAGCCACCCGTAGGGCTTCGTCGAGCTGGAGTTCCTCCACGCTGAAGGCGTCCTCGAGGTCCAGGTACCGCTCGAGCCGCTGGGCGAACTCCAGCAACTGCTTCTTGGCCAGCAAAGAGAAGTAGCTGAGCGCCGCCTGGTCGAGCTTCGCCGGGCGAAGAGGAGGGTGAAGGAACAGGTTTGCGAAGGCGCGGTCGATGTCCTCTCGGACTCCCTCTGACTGGTCCCGCTCGCGGTAACCAGCCTTCTGGAGCACCTCCTGGAATGGCAGCCGGTAGGTGTCCGCAATCCGCTGGAGCAGCGCGGGATCGAGTGCTCGGGTGAACTGGCCTCGTTCCAGCTTGGCCAGGTGGCTGTGGGAGATGCCGATTCCGGCCGCCGCGAGCCGCAGCGAGAGCCGGCCCTCTTTGCGCGCCTTGAGCAGGTAGGGACCGAATTCCTCGGACCGGATCCACCTGCGGCCGTGGAGAGCTTGGAGAGTGTCAGCGGCGACTGGATCGTCCGTCATGGAACGGAATCTGACACGGTCGGAAACACCTGTCAACTATTGGACTACAAAATCAATTTGCATTCGAGTCCAGCATGGATACCGTCGTGAACGTCTTCTCTGGGGGTGCTCACATGCCCTACCGCGGGCTCGGTCATCGTCTCGGCCAGCCGAGATTGCATAGAGAGGTCGGTGGCATGGCACGAGCCACGCCGCGGAACATCCCAGCGGAGGTGCTCCGGGGCGGAACACCAGCACGCGATGTAGGGAGGAGGAGGGGGACACGGCTCAGCCTCGTTAGTTGACTTGTCAACACAAAACGACAGTCACGAGGTGAACCATGTCCACGAGCACCGATGTATCCCCCAGCCACGAGGTCGGCCGCTGGGGCCGTGAGGCGGTGGCGACACTGCTTGCGACTACCGCGTCAGGACGCGGTTGGGTGATGCAACCACTTGATATCGCGTAGTATCT
>CAZCVP010000090.1:0-28868 GCA_964501915.1 uncultured Enterobacterales bacterium | reverse complement strand
GCCTCGTCGAGCAGGCCTCGGCTTCGCAGGCCCTCCAGCAGCACGCCGACCTGGTCGTCCTGCCAGGCGATCTCGCCCTGGTAGCGGGTCCGCAGCCAGGCCATGTCCGCGGTGTCGGCCTGGCCGGTGCGGAAGTAGTGGCCGATGGGTCGATCCGGGTCCTCACCCCAGGGGGGCTCGTGGGTCGGGTCGACGTAGCGGGAGGAGAAGGCGGCCGGGGCCTCGTAGGGGTGGTGGGCGTCGAAGTAGTGCACCCACAGCAACAGGGGAGCGCCCTCTCGTCGCCTGTCCACCGCCTCCAGGGCCCGCCGGGTGACGCTGTCCGCGCGGTCCTCGTAGCGGACGCGCTGGTCGATGTGCACGTCGTCGTCATAGACGCGGAAGCCCCGGTCGAGGCCCATGCTGCTGTCGAGCACCGAGGCGGCCACGACGGCCAGGGTGTCGTAGCCGAGGCTGGCCAGGCGAACGGCCAGGGTGGGCGGGTTCCCCTCCAGGGCCACGCCGTTGCGTGGGATGCCGTGCCCGTGGGGGTCGAGCCCCGTGAGCATCGAGGCGTGGGCCGACAGGGTGGAGGGCACGTGCGACAGGGCCCAGGAGAAGCGCACGCCCTGCTCCGCCAGGCCGTCGGCGACCGGCGTGGTGCCCGGGCTCGCGCCGTAGCAGGAGAGCGCGTCGGCCCGGGTGGTGTCCAGGGTCACGAGGACGACGTGGGGGGACCGCGCACCGTCGACGACCGGCGCATCGGCACCGCCGCAGGCCAGCATCCACCACAGCACGGACATCTCCAGGACTTAACGACCGCGCGGAAGTCGGCGCGGCCGCCAGGCCTTAGGATGGCGCATGTTCTGGCTCTCGCTGCTGGCCTGTGTGCGGGACTCCCCGCCCACCAAGCCCTTTCCCGAAGGGCCGACCACGACCACGGCACCCGTCACGGACACCGAGCCCACCGAGCCCACCGAGCCCACCGAGGACACCTGGGACGGTCCGCGGGAGCTGCGGGGCCTCTGGGTCACCCGCTGGGGCTACAGCGGTGAACAGGACGTGCGGGACACCATCGCCGCGGCCGCGGCGGCCAACTTCAACGCCGTCTTCTTGCAGGTCCGAGGCACCTTCGATGCCTTCTACAGCTCGCCGGTGGAGCCCTGGTCGTCGCTGATGACCGGCACGCTGGGCCAGGACCCGGGCTGGGACGCCCTGGCGGTGGGGGTCGACGAGGCCCACCTGCGCGGCCTCGAGCTCCACGCCTACCTCAACGTGTTCCCCTTCTGGCGGGGCCTCGACGAGCCGACCGCCAGCGACCCCGAGCACGCGCGCCGCGCCCACCCGGAGTGGGTCGTGGCCGATCGCGACGGCACCCCGATGGCGCTCAATGACAGCTACATCTTCGCCAGCCCCGGCAACTCCGAGGTGCGGGCCCACGTGGCGGCGGTCGCCGCCGACATCGACGCCCACTACGACGTGGACGGCATCCACCTCGACTACATCCGCTACCCGGGCAGCGGCTACAGTCACGACGCGGCCTCGGTCGCCGCCTGGGACGGCTCGACGTCGTGGGAGGACTTCCAGCGGGAGCAGGTCAACCTCACGGTCCAGGGCGTGAGCGAGGCGGTCTCGGTGCCGGTCACGGCTGCGGTCTGGGGCATCCACACCAACGACTTCGGCTGGTCCGGCGTCTCCCAGGGGGCCGTCGACTACTACCAGGACAGCGTGGCCTTCCTCGAGCGCGGCCTACTCGACGCCAACGTCCCGATGATCTACTGGCCGGCGACCGAGACCGAGGGGGAGAGGCTCGACTTCCGCACCCTCGCCCGGTGGCACGTGGACCGCCGCAGCGGTCGCCACGTCTACACCGGCATCACGGCCGAGGCCGACAAGATGACCCGCGAGCAGGTGTTCGAGGCGATCCGCATCAGCCGCGAGGTCGGCGCCCAGGGCTTCGTGCTCTTCGAGTCCACGCTGAGCCGGGACTACTTCGACGCCCTGGCGGCGGACCTGCTCTCGGAGCCTGCCCGGCCTCCCGTGATGGACTGGCGCTGACCGTCACAGCCCGAGGCTCAGAGGCGTAGCGACTCACCGCAAGTCTCGGGCTATCCTTGGGCAGTCGTTGGAGGTCTGATGCGCGCCCGCTCGTGTGTCCTGGTGCTGGGAGCCGCTGCCGTGGCGCTGGTCGCCTGTGACCAGAGCGACGCGATCTACGCGGCCCCGTCGGACCTGGACGACAGCGGAGACAGGCTCGACGTCGAGCCCCCGGTGATCGAGCACGAGCCGATGGATGGCCCCCACTCCGCGTCCAACGCCCTGTCGATCCTGGCGACGATGATCGACGACACCGGCATCCTCGTCGCTGGGCTGCACTTCCGGACCCAGACCGAGCTCACCTGGCAGCAGCGGGGCATGGCCCAGCTCGGTCCCGAGCTGTGGCAGGCCACCCTGGACCAGGGGGACCTCACCACGGCGGGCATGCACTACTACCTCGAGGCCGTGGACCTGGCGGGCAACGTCGCCGTGCTGCCCGAAGAGGCCCCCTTCGAGTACTTCAAGTTCGACCTGGTGGACTGATGACGCTGCTGTTGATGCTGGCCGGCTGCGAGAGCGACTTCACGGTCCAGTCCACCCAGGACGCCCACCCCCCCGTGGAGACCACCGGGACCATCACCGGGCGGGTGTGCGATCCGGCGGGCTTCACCTGGCTCGAAGGCGCCACCGTCTACTCCAACCTCGCCGACCCGGACGGCCTCTTCTACGACATGCTCCTCACCGAGACCGATGCCGACGGCTACTGGTCCCTCGAAGAGGTCCCGGTCGACGTGCCGCTCACCTTCTACGTGCAGCACGGCGGCACGATGATCGACGAGCACCACGTCACGCTGTTCCCGGGTGAATTCCTGAGGCTCGACGAGCCGGACTGCTTCGATCCCACGGTGCTCGACATCGCCGTCGTGACCGGGGACTTCGACGACTTCGACGAGGTGCTCGAGGGCATCGGGGTGCTGGACTACACCCTGATCGATGGCGGTCACCGCGGACAGCTCGAGAGCTTCCTGCTCGACCCCGACGCCATGGCCGAGCACGACCTGATCTTCTTCAACGGCGGCTGCATCGAGAGCGGCATCTTCTACGACCTCGACGACGCCGACAACCCGATCCCGCCGCAGGTCATCGCCAACGTCCAGGCCTACGTGGAGCAGGGTGGCTTCGTCTACGCCTCGGACTGGGCCTACGACATCGTGGAGCAGGCCTGGCCCGACAAGCTGGACTTCCTCGGCGTCGACCACGTGCCCGACTCCGCCCAGCTCGGCAACGCCCAGGTGGTGCAGGCTTCGATCTCCAACGAGGTGCTGGGCCAGTTCCTCGACGACGAGGACGGCACCATGCAGGTGCTCTACGACCTCCCGGTCTGGCCGCCCTTGGAGCAGGTCAGCCACACGGTCTCCACCCACCTGCTGGGCACGGTCACCTACCGGGAGGCCGGGGTCGACATCCCCATTCCCAGCTCGCCGATGATGGTCAGCTTCAACGGCGGCGGCGGCAAGGTGGTGTTCTCCACCTTCCGGCTGGCGGCGAACATCGACGACCAGATGCTGCTGATGTGGAAGTACGCCTTGTTCGAGCTCTGATGTTCGTGACTCTCGACGACTTCCCGATCCACGTCCGCACCCCGATCGCCTGGGGTCAGCTCGACGCCTTCCAGCACGTCAACAACACCGTCTACTTCCGCTGGTTCGAGGACGCGCGCATCGCCTGCTTCGCCCGCATCGGCTTCACCCAGGCGATGAAGGAGCAGGGGATCGGGCCGATCCTGGCCCACACCTCAGCCGTGTTCCGCAAGCCCCTCGGCTTTCCCGACACGATCACGTCGTGTGCGCGGATCGTCGACCTCGGGGAGGATCGCTTCACGATGGAGTACGCGGTCTTCTCCGATGCCGTGGGCATCGCGGCCCACGGGGAGGGTCGCATCATCTGCTTCGACTACGCGGCGGGGACCAAGATCAGCTTGCCCGACGTCGTTCGATCCGGGATCGAGTCCTTGTAGCGGAAAAGATCCGGGTCAGGTCCCGGGAACCACCACCACGATGTCCTTGGTGTCCAGCAGGATCGTGTCGTCGCCGATGACGTTGAGGGTCATCTGGAAGAGCTGGTCGTCGGAGGTGGCGGCGATGGCCCCGAGGAAGGTCAGGGTGAACTCCAGGGTGGGCACGTCCTTGGGGTCCACGTCCTCGTAGGCCTCGGGCACGATGGACTCCACCAGGTTCCACTGGTCGCCTTCGATCTCCAGGTGGACCTTCTCGAAGGTCACGGTCTGGACGAGCTGCTCCACGGCCGTGGAGACGTTGGCGGTCAGCTCGGCGCCGAAGCTGGCGCCCCCCTGGGGGACCTGGAAGACCAGCAGGT
Organism: uncultured Enterobacterales bacterium; assembly: GCA_964501915.1. GTDB lineage: Bacteria > Myxococcota_A > UBA796 > UBA796 > CAJQPC01 > CAYFPX01. Next base: position 24,476 of record CAZCVP010000090.1, on the reverse strand, counting down.
CGTCGGCGTCGCCGTCGGCGTCGAGGTCCGCCACCGAGCCGGTGGCCGAAGCCAGGTACTCCATCTGGGGCGTGGCACTGTAGTAGCTGGAGGGGTCGTAGCTGCCGACGTCGATACCGATCAGGTAGCCGCCGAGGTCGGCGAGCTCGCTGATGACCAGGTCGGATCCGGCGTCCTGGGTGCAGCCGCCGGGGGTCGCGGCGAGCATCGAGTCCGAGCTGTCCGGGTCCCGCATGTAGATGTCGGTGGCGTAGACGATGATCGGCAGGCTGTAGTCGCGGAAGCCCATGCCGCCCCGGGTCCCGGTGCCGGAGACCGCGCTGTCATAGGTCACGGTGCTGGACTTGCCGTTGAAGGCATCGGCGCTCGACGAGATGAACGGCGGCACGTCGACGCCGCTGGTGTAGGTGCCGTCGCACGACATGTCGTAGCCGTCGCCGGTGATGGCCTGGAAGAGCGCCTCGTGGTCCGACTCCTGGCCGTCGCCGCCGCTGTGCAGGGGGATGGAGTTGAGGGCGTTCTGCATGTCGGAGGTGCTGTCGGTCACCTGCTGGAGCAGGATGAAGGGCTTGTCCGAGCCGCTGCCCATCGAGCCGTAGTTGTAGTCGTCGAAGGTGGCCAGGGCGAAGGCCATGTTCTCGAAGGTGCCTTCGAGCTCGGAGACGATCTCGCCGAAGCGGTCGGCAGTGGTGTTGATGGTGGATCCCATGGAGCAGGTCGTGTCCACGAGGAAGCCGATGTCGCCATACTGGATCTTCAGCTCGAACTCGAACTCGGTCTCCACGGTCGTGCGCTCGCCGACCTCGACGTAGACGCCTTCGATGGTGGACTCGGCGTCGTTGGGGTCGGTGCCGGCGTAGATCTCGGCGCCGTCGGACTGGCCGTCGTTGTCGGTGTCGGCGTCGTAGGGGTCGGTGCCGGTCTGCTCGGTCTCCTCGACGTCGGTGAGGCCGTCGCCGTCGCTGTCGATGTCGGCGGAGTTGTAGAGGCCGTCCCGGTCCTCGTCCTCGGGCTCGCCGCAGCCGGCGCCTGGCGAGGCTTCGTCGAAGTCGCTGAAGCCGTCGTCGTCGGAGTCCAGGTCGCGGTAGTCGTAGGTCCCGTCCTCGTCGGTGTCGACGGGCTCGGCCCGGTAGTCCGTGGTGCCCCCCTCCCAGACGTCGCAGAGGGTGTCGTCGTCGGAGTCGAGGTCCAGGTAGTCGGGGTCCCCATCGCCGTCGGAGTCCGTCGGGTAGTCGGGGTTGAAGTCCATCTCCCAGACGTCGGTGATGGTGTCTCCGTCGTTGTCGTCGTCGCGGTAGTCGGGCACACCGTCGCCGTCGCTGTCGACGGGCTGCTTGGGCTTGTCACCGGCCTCGTCGTGGTCCGAGATGCCGTTGTCGTCCGAGTCGTCGTCCAGGTAGTCGGGGGTGCCGTCGAGGTCGGTGTCGATGGGCAGCGTGTTGGGGTTGTCGTCGCCGGCCTCGACGTGATCGGGGATGCCGTCGCCGTCGGAGTCCCGGTCGTTGCTGTTGGGCTTGCCGTCACCGTCGGGGTCGTCGTCCCCCTCGTGGATGTCGAGGATGGTGTCGTCGTCCTGGTCGTTGTCGATCACCACCGCGACCCCGGTGTCACCGGAGTCTCCTCCGGTGTCCCCCGTCACCGAGGTGTCGTCGGAGCAGGCGAAGAGGCCCGCGAGGGTCAGCACGAAGGTCATGGGCGTTCTGGAGGAGCGGTTGAGCTGGAAGTTACCATGGCCTGGACGGGCCCGGGCAGGCGGATCGATGCTACGAGTCCCGCCACCTCGATGTGACGCACGGAGCCCCATGAGTGAGCACGGACTGGTCGCGACGGTGACCCGGGGGGCCGAAGGGGTCCTGGCGGCCGAGCTGCGGGCCCTGGGCGCCCACCGGGTGGAGGAGGACCGGGGGGCGGTCCGCTTCGCGGGGGACCTCGAGGTCGCCTACCGCGCCTGCCTCTGGTCGCGCATCGCCAGCCGGGTCCTGCTGGTGATCGGCCGCGTCTGGGCCCAGGACTCCGATCGGCTCTTCCGGGAGGCCCGGCGACTCGACTGGCGGGCCCACCTGGGGCCCCAGAGCCGGTTTCGCGTGGACTTCGTCGGGCGCAGCGAGACCTTCCGCAACACCCGCTACGGGGCCCAGTGCACCAAGGACGCGATCATGGCGTCCTTCGACCGGCAGCGACCCCAGGTCGACGTGAAGCGCCCCGATGTGCGCATCAACGTGCACCTGCGCCAGAACCGGGCCCAGGTCGCCATCGACCTCTCCGGCGACCCGCTCCACCTCCGGACTCCCGGCCGGAAGGGAGGGCCGGCCCCGCTTCGGGAGAACCTCGCAGCCGCCCTGCTCCACCTGGCCGAGTGGCCACGCCTGGCGGCAGAGGGTGCGGCGCTGGTCGATCCGATGTGCGGCTCGGGCACGTTGCTCGCCGAGGCGGCCGGCATGGCCATGGACCGGGCGCCCGGGCTCCAGAGGCCCCGCTGGGGCTTCGAGGGCTGGCCGGGCCACGCCGAGCCGACCTGGCGGCACCTGCTCCGGGAAGCGCAGCAGCGGGCCGAGGCGGGTGGGGCGCGGACCCTGCGGATCCGGGGCTCTGACCTCTCCCGCGACCAGGTTGCTCGCGCCCGCCACAACCTGGCCGCGCTGGGGGTGGAGGACGCCCGGCTCGCCGTGCGGGACATCGCCGAGCTGCCACCGGTGGCCACCTCCGGGGGCCTGGTGGTGCTCAACCCACCCTACGGCGAGCGCCTCGGCGAAGGAGACGACCTGGCCCGACTCTACGGGGTCGTGGGCGATGTCTTGCGGCGGCGCTGCCTGGGCTCCACGGGCTGGGTCCTGGCGCCGGAGCGCAGGCTGGCGAGCGCCGTGGGGTTGCGGCCGAGCCGACGGATCCCGATCCACAACGGCCCCATCGAGTGCCGCTGGCTCTGCTTCCCGATCGCCGAAGGGGCGGTCGCCCGGGATCAGCGAGCCGGGCGGACCTCGACGGAGAGGTAGGCCCTTTGCGACCCGCTCTGGGCCATGACCTCGCAGGTCCCGGCCTCGGCCCAGGTGAGCTCGTTCTCGTGGAGGCTGGCGCAGCTCGATGGATCGACGCGGATGACGCTCGCCCCGAGCACGGGGGCGCCGTCGCAGACCGGCCAGACGGTCCACAGGTCCCCGACGGTGGGTGGATCGGGCCCGTCGAAGCCGACTTCGAGGAGCTCGCAGCCCGAGGGCTGGTTCCGGTCCTCGGTGGTCTGCTCGCCGGAGTCACCCGAGTCCGGGGTCCCGGGTCCACAGGCGACCAGGAGCAGCAGCGAGGAGAGCATTCGCGGGTCAGCCTAACGCCCCCGACGCCCGGCTTGATAGAACACGCCGCGTGAGCGACGTGGTGAACGAGCATCGGGGAGAGGGGACGGGGGTCCTGCTGGAGACGGTCCTGGACGCCGTCCAGGAGGCGGTCGTGGTGGTCGACGTCGACGATCGCATCACCGCCCTCAATGCCAGCGCCAGCTCGTTGTTCGGCCGGGAGGAGGGTCGGCTCGTCGGGCGGCGGGTGCGGCGACTGTTCGCCGACCCGGACCAGGCCGAGCAGGTCCTGCTGGGCGCCCGCGCCGGGGGGGAGCAGGGGCGGGTCGAGGTCGCCGTGCGCAGCCGCTATCCGGGCTCCCGGTCGGCGCTCGTGACGGCCTCCCACGTGGTCGGCACAGGGGAGGCGCCCGGCCACACCGTGCTGGCCTTCCGGGACGTCACGGCTCTCCGGCACGCCGAGCGGGCCTGGGCGCGCAACGAGCAGTTCTTCCGGGCGGTGTTCCACCAGGGCGCGGTGGCGATGGCGGTCTTCGACCTCGGCGGGACCTTCGTCCAGGTCAACGAAGCCATGTGCGACCTGGTGCACCTGTCCCGCAAGGAGCTGATGTCCCGCACCCTGTCGTCGCTGGTGGTGGAGGAGGATCACGAGCCGGCCCGGTCCCTGTTTCGCAGGCTCAGGAAGGCTCCCGGCGTGACGGAGGGCGTGCAGCTCCGCTTCGAGCACCCGGACGGGGAGGTTCGCTGGGGGGAGCTCTCGGTGAGGCGGGTGGAGGACCCGACCCTGGGACGGGCCCGGGTCCTTGGTGTGGTCCACGACATCACCCAGTCCAAGCGCGTGGCGGCGATGCGCCAGGAGTTCGTGGAGCGGGTCGTCGCGGCCCAGGAAGAGGAGCGACAGCGCGTGTCGCGAGAGCTCCACGACGGCGTGGGCCAGGTGCTCAGCTCCTTGAGCGTGCGACTGGCCTCGCTCAAGGAGCAGCTCCCGGCGACGGAGGGGTCTCGCGATCGGCTCGACGAGCTCCTGGCGCTGGCCCAGGCGGCCACCGCGGAGACCAGCCAGATGGCGCACCGGCTGCGACCACCGGCGCTGGACGGCCTGGGGTTCATGGCGGCGATGGAGGCGATGGCTGCGGACTGCCACCGCAACCATGGCCTGGCGGTCGCCTTCCACGGGCGGGGGCTGGCCGCCGGCCGCCTCTCCGCGGCGGTGGAGACCGCCCTCTACCGGATCGCCCAGGAGGCCCTCAACAACGCCGCGCGCCACGCCGGCGCTGGGTCGGCCGAGGTCCTGGTCGACCGTTCCGCCAGGATGGTGCGCCTGATCGTGGAGGACGATGGGGCCGGCTTCGAGGCACTGGAGGCCAGCATGGGGCTCGGACTGAAGAACATCCGCGAGCGGGCCTCGCTGCTCGGCGGCGTGGCGACCATCGAGTCCTCGCCCGGGGTTGGAACCAGCGTGTATGTCGACATACCCTTGGAGGAGTCATGACACCGTCCGCACCCACTCGCGTCGTCCTGGCCGACGACCACGGCATCCTGCGTGACGGGATCCGCATGCTCGTCGATGGCCAGGCGGACATGGAGGTCGTCGCCGAAGTCGCTCGCGCCGACGAGGTGGTGGCCGCTGTGCGCGATCACGCCCCCCAGGTCCTGGTGCTCGATCTCTCGATGCCCGGCGGCGGGGGCCTGGGCGCCATGGCCTCGCTGCGGGCCGAGGGGCTCCAGGTCAACGTCCTGGTGCTCACCATGCACGAGGAGGCCGCGTTCGTGAAGTCGGCCCTCGACGCGGGCGCCCTGGGCTATGTCGGCAAGCGGGTCGTCGGCACCCAGCTCCTCGACGCCCTGCGCACCGTCGCCGAAGGACGGGACCACGTGGACCCCTCCCTGCTGGCGAGCATCGAGCGGGCCCGGCCGGCCCAGGATCCGGAGAACAGCCCGCTGGGCATCCTCAGCCCCCGAGAGCAGGAGGTGCTGCGCTTCGTGGCCAACGGCCACACCAACCAGGAGACGGCCGACGCGCTGTCGCTGAGCGTCAAGACCGTCGAGGGCTACCGGGCCCGCCTGATGCGCAAGCTGGGCGCCGGCGGTCGGGTGGACCTCGTGCGCCACGCCGTTCGCTTCGGGCTGATCGAGCCGATCACCTGAGAGCTTCGAGGTGCGACTCCGACCGCCGTGGGTAGGGGCGTTCCTGGGCGTGCTCGCCAGTCCCGTGGCGCTCCTCGGGGTGGCGCTGCTCCGCTACATCTGGCCCTCCTTCCCGCTGCTGCTGGTGCTGGACGTCTTCGCTCGGCTGACGATGGGGGTGGCCGTCCTGGTCACCGGAGAGCCCGTGACCCTGGATGACCACGGCGTGATCGCCAGCGGCTGGCCGACCCTGTTGCTCGCCCATGGTGTGGTCATGGTGGTCTGGTGCGGCGTCGGGGGGCTGGTGGTCGGTGCGCTGGTGGAGCGGTCACGGCGGGGGCGTGGACCGGCTACGGTGCGGTCATGACCAACAGTCTGATCGACCTGCTGCTGCGCACGGGCCGGCCGGGCGGCGTGGTGTCGATCCTCCTGGGTCTGGTGTTGATCCTCACCACGGTGCTGGGCGTGGTCGGCGCGGGCTGGATCTGGTTCTTCCTGCCGGGTCTGGGAGGGGTCCTGATCCTCTTCGGTGTCCTGCTGGTGGTGCACGGCGACCCGGAGGCCGGCTCCTTCCAGGAGAAGGAGGCCGCACCGCCCTCGCCGGAGCTGCTCGAGGCCCTGTCCCACCAGCCGCGACCCTTCTTCCTCTGCACCCGGTGTCGGCAGATCGGCGAGGTCGGCCTCTGCCCGCGCTGCAAGAAGGGCCTGGACTGCGTGGAGATCCGCGACGACGAAGACCTGAGGCTGGCGCTGCTCGCGCTGAGCTGATCTCCGGGCAGGCAGAGGGCGCCGTCGGTCCCAAAAAGGTGAAACCCGGGCCTGCCGTCGTGGCTGACCCGGGTTTCCAGAGCGTAATGCCCCGTCCTTCCAGGGACAAAGTAGCGCTCGCGCCTGTCACGGGATGTCACGGAAGGTCGCGGTTCGCAACGAGGACGTGGACGTCGCTCCCTCAGTCGCCGTGATCGAGGTAGCCGAGCGCGGCGAGCCTGGCCCGAAGCCCGGCTTCCAGCTCCGGATCCTCACGACCGATGGCGGCGTCGGGCACGGCGCGGACAGACTCCAGGAGGTGGACCAGGGCGGCTCGTTCCGGGCTGCCGGGTTGGCTGGCGGCCAGGGGCTGACGCTCCCCCGGGTCCCGAGCGAGGTCGTAGGCGGTGCGCCGGGAGGGTCCGGCCGTGGCGCCCGGCGTCTCCTCCAGCAGGACATGGCTGCCGATGCGCACCCGGAGGGCCCGCTGGTCCCAGCGGTTGCCGATGGCTTCGGTGCCCCAGAGTCCGGGCGCCCACATCAGCTCGGGACGGAACTGCTCGCTGATCGCCACGCCCGGACCGGTGCCAGGCCAGCCCAGGCCCTCGCCGCGGGGAGGGGGCGGTGGCCAGGGCACCAGCGAGGGGGTCTCGCCGACCCCGGCGAGGGAGAGCACCGTCGGGTGGATCGCCTGGAGCGAGACCACCTCCTCGACCACGCCCGGTGCCAGCCCGGGGCCGTGGACGACCAGGGGCACGTGGAGCAGCTCCTCCCAGAGACCCACCAGGTGGCCCTGGACCCCGTGCTCGCCGAAGGCCTCGCCGTGGTCCGAAGTCACGATCAGCCAGGTCTGCTCCAGGTGCCCGGTGCTGGCCAGCCCTTCGACCAGGGCGGCGAGCTGGTCGTCGACCGCCGCGATGGCGGCGGCGTAGAGGCGCACGGCGTCCTGCTGCTCGGCCTCCGAGGCGGGGAAGCCGGTCGCCCACCAGCCCTTCGTCTGGGCCTCGAAGACCCGCTCCCCGACGGCCTCGAGGTCCTGGGCTCCGAAGCGGTCGGGGTCCACGACGAGGTGGTAGGGGGCGTGGGCCTCCATCAGGTTCAACACGGCGAAGGACGGCGCCTCCCCCCCTTCCTGGAGCCAGCGCAGGGCCTCGCGGACCACGATGGGCCCCCCCTTGTAGGGCGCTTCGGGCACCCAGCGGAACAGGGAGTAGGCCCAGAAGGACCGCGCGTAGAGCCCCTGGCTGTGCACGGCGGCGAAGCCGCGGGCCAGGCCGGTGGAGGGTTCCAGCCAGGGATTGGCTGCGAACAGGCCGGTCCGGTAGCCGGAGGCTGCCAGCAGCTCCGCGGTGGTCGGCAGGTTGTCGTCGAGCAGGGGGCGCTCGAAGTGGCAGCCGGTCTCGCGGGGGAGCCGCCCCGTGAACAGCGTGGCGTGGGCGGGGATGGTCCAGGGGGAGGCCGAGATGGCGCTCCGGAAGTCGACACCCTCGGCGGCCAGGTGCTCCAGGGTCGGTGTGTTGGGCTCCGGGGCCCCGTGGAGCGAGGTGCGCTTCGCCGCGACCGTATCCAGCACCACCAGCACGATGTCCGGCCGAGAGGACCGCCCCTCGGGGTGGGTCTCCCCGGGGAGGACCCAGGGCAGCACCAGGCCGACGGCGGCCAGGGCGATCAGCACCCGCGGCTGGCGGAGGGCGAGGTGGGCGAGGCCGGTCGCCAGCGGGGCCATGACGGCGCGGACCGCTGCGTTGCCCGGCTCGCCGGACCACAGGCAGGCCCCCACGGTGACCCCACCCAGCGCCGTGACGGCGCCCCAGCGGCCCCCCAGGGCTGCGAGTCCCCCGAGCAGGCCATAGAGACCGGCGGCGAGCACGGGGACCGCCGGGTCGAAGCGCATGGTGGTGCCGGCCAGCAGCGGCCACTGGCCCCAGGCGCCCTCCAGCGCGGCGAGCAACACGCCGGCGAGCAGCCCTTCGACGAGGCGCTCCAGGCGCGAGGAGGTGGTCCTGGCCAGGCTCATGGGTCCAGGCGGATGTGCTCCCACTGGGGCAGCAGCCGGAAGGGGGCGACGGCGACCGCGTCGCCGATCACCTCGACGCGGTCCTCGCTGAGGGTCCCACCCGACCAGGAGGCCTGCCAGATGTGGCCCACGAGGTGGGGATCGATGCCCATCAGCCGGGCGGCGGTGGCGTCCACGGCCGGGCACTGGTCCCCCATCAGCACGACCCCCGCGGCGACGGGATCGCCCATGATCGGGCCGTCGCCCTCCATGCCCACCACGCCATCGACGATGGCGAAGTGGGGCCGGACCGCGTCCCAGATGTCGGCGATGCAGTTGTCGATGCCGGCCCAGTGCAGCGGGTTCTTGGGGAAGCCGTAGACGCTACCCGGGACCAGGCCGAAGAGGTTCTTCATCGACAGGGTCACGCCGGCCCAGTGGTGGGTCTTGAGCTTGGGCAGGCTCACCAGCAGGTCGGCGGCGACGGCCGTCGCGGCGAGGTCCAGCCGACCCAGCCCACTGCGATCCCGCGACAGCTCGCGGCGCAGGACGCGGTCCACGTTGAGGTCCACGAACGGCAGCGCGAGCGCCTCCAGCACCTCCAGCAGGCCGGACTGCTCCAGGACCAGCTCGGTGTCGCGGCGGTGGCCCGGTCCCTCCGCGACCACCACCTCGCCGGCCCCCAGCCGGCGAAAGGCCACCGCGACGGCGCCGACGAAGCGTGGATCGGTGTTGATGGGCCGGGCGGGGTTCCACTCCACCAGGTTGGGCTTGAGCACCACCCGGGCTCCGACGGCTCGGGCCACGGTCTCCGGGAACTGGGCGATGCCCTCTTCGATCACTCCGGAGAGCCGGTCGTCGTAGGCAGGGGCCGCCAGGGTGGCCACGCGAGCCCGGGGCTGGGAGAGCGAGCGGGCCACGGGCAGTCCCAGGACCGCCCCACCGGCGCCGACCACGCCCGCGGTGAGCACGCCGCGACGGGTGATCCTCACGGGGCCTCCTGAGGCGTGGACAGGAAGGGATGGGGGGCCCCCTCGGCGTGGCGGAGGGCAGCCAGCGCCAGCGCCGTGCGATCCACGCGGGCCCGTCCGAAGCAGCCCTCGGGCTCCTGGCGAGCCCTCAGGCCCTCCGCCCAGGGCTCCACGTCACGCCCCTGGGCCCCCGCGGCCAGCAGCCCGAGCGCCAGGCCGGTGCTGGTGGCCCGGCTCCTCTCCGCCTCCAGGCGAGCCAGGGCGCGCGCGATCGCCTCGCTGGCCGGGAGGGCCTGGACCGCCCAGGCCGTCGGCCCGGGGAAGCTCTCCAGCGGCGCTCCCAGGACCTCGTCGTTGCCGTAGTTCCACCCTCCGTCGTCGCACTGGCGATCGAGGATCATCGCCTCCCCCTGGGCCACCCGGGGGTGGTCGCCTCGTCCCACCGAGCGCAGGCTGAGCAGGGCGTAGCAGGTGGGCTCGACCCAGGGGGCGGTGGCCTCGACCCAGGGCCAGGCCGGGATCATGCCGTCGTGGCCCGGCGTGCGCGCCATCCGGATGCCCTCCAGGTCCAGGAAGGCATCACACGTGTGCTCTCGGAGTGCCTCGGTCCCCGGAACCCGGAGCAGGGCCGCGGGCAGCAGCAGGCGCTCCCAGGTCAGCTCGGCCGTCTCCAGCCAGACCACGTCGACCTCACCCAGGGCCGCCGCCACCAGCAGCGTCGGCTCGCCACGGCCGGGATGGTCCTGCAGGTAGCCCCACGAACCATCCTTGTTTCGGATGTTCCGGAGCCAGGTCTCTGCGGCGGTCAGGGACACCCGCCCATCGTACTCGTCAGAGCTCCGTGTCGTGCTCGCAGACCTGGGAGAGGTCGTAGACCCGGGCGTTGTTGTCCTCGTGGCACTCCTCGACCACGCCGGTGCCGGTGCCGTCGTCGTCGGCGACGATCTCGATCGCCAGGTCCGGGAGGTCGGCCAGGGCGAGCTTGAGCGTGAAGCCCGTCGAGGAGTAGCCGGCGGGGGTGGTGTCCTCGGTGTAGCGGGTCTCGATGAGGCGCCTCTGTTCGCCATCGACGACATAGACCGAGGTGGGCACGCCGGAGCGCATGTCAGCCATGCCGTGGTTGCCGGCCTGGTAGGCGATGCTCACCAGCCCGTCGCGGCACTCGCGGGCGCAGATGTCCACCAGCACCGGGCGGGCGTCGACCATGTAGCGGCCGGAGATCGGGTCGATGTCGCCGCTCCGGAAGCTGTTCCAGGTCGGCCAGTTCGCCTGGGCGGGGGCCGGCAGGGAGAGGTCGTCGTCGATGTTGGTGATGCTGTAGGCGTGCTGGTTCCACACCTGGCGGTTCGGTCGCCAGGAGCCGTCGGCGCTGCCGAGCACGTAGAGCCCGCCGAGCTGGCTGCCGTGGTGGCCGCCGCCGTTGGGGATGATGATCTCGGCGTTGCCGTCGGCGTCGACGTCGGCGATGACGGGGTACTCGTGCAGGGTGCGGCTGGTGTGGAGCGGGTCTTCGAGCCGGATGGTGCCGGTGGCGCCTTCGAAGACGAAGAGCGAGATCTCGTCGGCGTAGACCACCTCGGCCTGGCCGTCGCCGTCGAAGTCGAAGACCGACGAGCCGGTGGCGTGCGAAGAGGTGTCGGTGACGGAGTGGGACCAGACCAGCTCGCCGTCGGGCTGGTACACGCTGTACACGGTGGCGCCGGCGATGCCGATCTCGGGCAGGGCGTCGCCGTCGAAGTCGCCGATGGTCGGGGGGCCGCCGTTGCCGCCGCCGGCGAGGGGCCACTCGGTCTTGTAGAGGCAGTCGTGCTCGAAGATGCGCACCGACTGGTTGCCGACGACGACGAACTCCCCCAGCCCATCCCCGTCGAGGTCGGCCACCGCCGGGAAGCCGTCGTCGAAGTCGGTGGGGATCGTGCAGATCTCCGAGCCGCGGTGATCCAGCAGGCTCGTGCCGGCCACGACCTCCTGGATCCCGTCGGCGTCGAGGTCGGCCGCAAACGACATGTACCCCATCTCGGCGTAGGCGGGGAAGCTGCCGTAGCTGTTGCCCTGGCCCTCCAGGGCACCGGTGCTGCCGTCGAAGATGTAGGGGCCGACGATGACCTCGGGGGAGCCGTCGGCGTCGAGATCGGCCACCGCGGGGGCGTGGCCGCCACAGCCGAAGGTGACCTCCGAGTACCACTCGATCTGCTTGTCGTGGCTCATGGCCGCCAGGCCGCAGTCCTGGAGCTGGCTGTCCCGGACGGGGTTCTCGTCGCCGCCCGGGTTGCCGGTGTCGTCGCCGCCTTCTCCGATGGGATCCGTGTCCGGAGGTCCGGAGTCGTCCACGGTCGGCTCGTCGCCCGGTGGCGGCAGGATCGAGGCGATGAACACGATCTCGGGCTGGCCGTCGGCGTCGACGTCGCCCAGGGCCACGTTGCTGTACTGGTAGGGGTAGAGCTGGGTCTCGTCGGCGAAGGTCTCACCGGTGTAGTACCAGTGCTGGACGGAGCCGTCGCCGGAGAGCAGGCGCAGCACGGCGTGGGAGTGGCCCGCGTCCTGCTGGTCGGAGATCAGGGCGATGTCCGGCACGTCCCCGGCGCTGCCGAACCGGCCGTCCTCGTCGTCGTCGGTGAGGTGGCCCACCACCGGGGTCATCAGGACCTCGGAGTACTCGGCGAACTGGTAGAAGGGGTTGACGCTCCACTCGACCACGGCGTCGAGGGTGCCGTAGATGGGGTCGATCTGGCAGGTCTCGTCCTGGCCGACCGCGATGCCCGGGAAGTACGCGCCGGTCACGCAGGCGTCATCCGGCTTCGGCTCGACGTCCCGGCTGACCTCGCCGTCGTAGTCGGGCGCCACGATGTTCTCCCGTCTCAGACCGAAGCCGTAGTCCGTGCAGGCGACCAGCAGGGTCCAGGTGAGCGTCATCGAGGGTCCGGGGCCCGCCGCCGTCCTGGCGACCGGGGGTGGTCTAGAGTGTATCGTCGCCAGCCTTCGATGCGTGACATGTCCTCAGGTTTCGCCCCATGAAGTCCCCGCTGCCGACCCGACGCCCGCGGCTGCCCCTGGAGGTCGGTCCGACCCGCGGCCTCAAGGGCGCGGTGGACCGGGTGCTGGCCGACGCGCGGACGGACCTGGTGGTCGTGGCGCTGATCCTGCTGAGTGTGGCGCTGCTGATCGTGGAGTTCTCGCTGCGGAGCGGCTCCCCGGCCCGACAGGCGACGGCCGTGGCGGGGAACGTCATCACCTGGGTCTTCGTCGTCGAGCTGAGCCTGCGGCTGTGGGTCGCCCCGAAGAAGTCGCGGTTCTTCCGTCGCTACTGGCTCGACATCCTGGCGGTCCTGCCCGTCGCCCGCCCGCTGCGGCTGCTGCGGGTGCTGCTGCTGCTGCGGCTGTTCCGGGCCGGCGTGTTGATCAACCGCCACCTGGCCTTCATGGGCTCGGTGCTGGGGCGCACCCTGCGCGAGCTCACGCTGGTCGCCACCCTCACGCTGATCATCGTGCTGCTCGGGGCGCTGGTGGTCCACCTGGTCGGGGGCGTCGTCCTCGAGGACCGCGGCCTCGCCGGCAGCCTCTGGTTCAGCGTCTACACCCTCGTCGCCGGCGAGCCGATCGGCGGTGTGCCCAGCGATGACGTCGGGCGGGGGGTCACCCTGATGCTCATGGTGGGGGGCCTCACGGTCTTCGGAATGGCCGTGGGCACGATCTCGGCAACCATGGCCGTGGCGATGAGTCGTCGCGTGGAGGCCAATGCGATGGAGCTCGACGAGCTGAGTGGACATGTCGTCCTGTGCGGGTGGAACCGATCCGGTCCCACGCTGTTGCGGGAGCTCTTTGGACCCGGCAACCCGCCTGGACGGGCGGTGGTCCTGGTGACCGAGCTGGAGGGTTGGCCCAAGGACCTGCCCAGCGACGGCGTCCGGCGAGAGCTGCTCTACCACCACAGCGGGGACTACACCCGCGTGGAGGTGCTGGAGGAGGTCGGCATCGCCCGGGCCGGCATGGCCATCGTGCTCACGGACGGCCAGACCCCGCGCTCGGACCAGGACCGGGACGCGCGGACCGTCCTCGCCGCCCTGACCATCGAGCGGCTCTGTCCCGGCATCTTCTGCTGTGCCGAGCTGACGGACCGGCAGAACGAGAGCCTGCTCAAGCGCTCGGGGGTCGAGGAGATCGTGGCCCGGGACTGGTATGCGGGCGTGATCCTGGGCTCGGTCGGCCGCAACCAGGGGCTGGTGCGGGTGCTCGACGACATCCTGTCCGCCACCTCGGGTCACGCCTTCCACAAGGTCCGCATCCCTCCGAAGTTCGCCGACAGCACCATCGGCGAGCTGCACACGCTGCTGAAGCAGGATCACCAGGCGATCCTGGTCTCCTGGGAGGGGCACGACGCCGGCGAGCTGGTCACCCGGGTCAACCCGAGCTCCACCCGGCGCGTGGCGGAGGGGGACGTGCTGGTGGTGATCGGGGCGTCGGCGCCGAGGCTCTAGGAGGGTGTGGGGCATTGCCGTACGGTCCCTCCCTGCGGGAGGGCTTTCGCCCGCGCTCCGCGCCCCCGTCGCCTGGCTTGCTCACGTGATTTCAGGCGCTTCCGCTCGTCAGTCGGGTGCTACAGCACCCTCCCTCCTCCCGTAAGCACCTGAAACCACGTCGCGGCGCCATGCTCGGTCCACAATGCCCAACACCCTCCTAGGGGAGCGGGACCCGAACGGTCTGGTGGAGGACGAGGGCCGCGATCAAGCACACACCGCACCAGAAGGCGACGGAGAGGTAGGGCGCGAGCAGGTTGAACCGCTTCAGCGGTGTCCGGTAGACCAGGGGTTCGCGCCTGAGCAGGTCGGGGTCCAACATGACGAGAAGACCTGAAGCAAGGAACGTGCCGACTGGGTTGGGCCCGTCCCGAGGGGAGGCGCAAGATAACAAGGACGTGGACGGGGCCGCGATGCCTCGACCTATCAAGAGAGTGTCAGGTCAGGTGTGGGACAACGATGCCCCACCGCGCGTCACCCGCAGTACCCGGTGAGCTCCACGTAGGCGCGCCCCGTCATCGGGCCCACTACCGTGGCCGCGCCCTCCCAGTAGCTCTCCTCCCCCTCGGCGACGAGTTCCTGGTCTTCCATGACAGGGGTCACGATGAAGACCTCGTCGAGCACCTGGACGGTCCAGCCCATCGGGTAGGTGCAGCCGGTCCAGGGGCTGGTCCAGCTCCCGAGCGGGGTGATGTCGACGGCGTCGGCAGCGATGTCCAGGGAGCCGCACCCCGGGTCGGCCCAGGTGCCGCCGACGAGGCTGGCCTCGGAGCCGTCGCGGACGGAGAACAGCATGATCTCCCGGCCGTCGTCGAGGGTGAGGGCGAACCAGTCCCAGCCGGCCTCGGCGATGGGCTGCAGGTCGCCCCACTGGTGGTCGAACCAGGCCGTGCCGGTGACCTCGCGGTCGCCGTGGCCATCGTCCAGGCTGCCCGTGACCCCCATGCGGGTGCGGGAGGCGTACCAGGTGTGGCCGCCGGCGTCGTAGTCGGTGTAGCCGTCGCCGTGGTGCAGGACCGGGGGCTTGAGCGCCGCCAGGTCGAGGTCCAGGCTGTAGGGCCCGGCGTCGAGTCCGAGGGTGTCGGAGCCGTCGCCACCGGTGGCCCGGCCGGGTCCCTGGTCGAAGGAGAAGCCGTCTTCGAGGCGGGTCGGCTCCAGGAACTGCCAGTCCGCGTCGTAGTGGAAGGCCTCGCCCTCCACGTCGGTCACGGCGGTGTTGACCAGGGCTCCGCGGGTCTCGCTGGCGCCGAAGAGGAAGAAGGTGAGCTGGAAGCCGAAGGCCGCGCCGTCGTCGTCCCGGAGGTGTCCGGTCCAGTACCACCACTCGATGGCTTCGTCGTGCACGGTGTCGTCGGCGGGGAGGGTGATCTGTGCGTCGTCCGGAGGTTCACAGGCCGGGCTGACCTCCTCCGGTGCGCAGGCGATGAGGCCGAGCATCCACATGGACGAGCTATATCCCCGACCGGAGGACGGCATGCGCTGGTTCACCCGCGGCGACCTCGATGGCTTCTTCGGGCTCGCCCTCGACAACTTCATCCAGCTCCTCGTGATCCTGGCCCTCTGCCGGTACGTCCTCGGCTTCGACGACGCGCTGCTGCTGGGCCGGGTGCTGCCCGGAGCCGCGATCTCACTGGTGGTGGGCAACGTCTGGTACGCCCGCCAGGCGATGGCGCTCGCCCGCCGGGAGGGTCGCCAGGACGTCTGCGCCCTGCCCTATGGCATCAACACGGTGTCGCTCTTCGCCTATGTCTTCCTGGTCATGCTGCCAGCGAAGCTGGGTGCGGAGGCCGCGGGCCACGCCGATCCGGCACGCGTGGCCTGGCAGGCCGGCCTCGTCGCCTGCGTCGGCAGCGGGCTGATCGAGCTGGTCGGCGCCTTCTTCGCCGAGAGGATCCGCAAGGCCACGCCGCGGGCGGCCCTGCTCTCGACCCTGTCGGGCATCGCCCTGGGCTTCATCTCCCTGGGCTTCCTGCTGCGGACCTTCTCCCGTCCCGTGGTCGGGTTGGTGACCCTCGGCGTCGTGATGCTCGTCTACTTCGGGCGGGTGCGGTTCAAGGGGGGCATCCCCGGTGGCTTCGTGGCGGTGCTGCTGGGCACGGCCATCGCCTGGGCTCGTCCCTGGTGGCCCGAGGGCGACTTCCCGGGTGGGGGTGGGCTCTACCTGCCGGTGCCCGTGTTCCGGGACCTCTACGAGGCCTTCGCGGCGGGGCACCTGATGGCGTACCTGGGCGTCATCATCCCGATGGGCCTGTTCAACGTGGTCGGCTCGCTGCAGAACATCGAGTCCGCCGAGGCGGCCGGCGATGCCTACGACACCCGCTCCTCGTTGGCGGTGAACGGGGTGGGCACGATGGCGGCGGCGCTGTTCGGCTCCTGCTTCCCCACCACCATCTACATCGGCCACCCGGGCTGGAAGGGCCTCGGCGCTCGCGCCGGCTACTCCGTGGCCAACGCGGTCTTCGTCACCGGCATCTGCCTCACGGGGACGCTGTCTGCCATCGCCTGGTGGGTGCCCATCGACGCCGGCATGGCCATCGTCATCTGGATCGGGCTGGTGATCACCGCCCAGGCCTTCGAGGCCACCCCCAAGGCCCACGCCCCCGCCGCCGTGGTGGGGCTGCTCCCCGGTGTCGCCGCCTGGGGCACCCTGATGGCCAAGAACGGTCTGCGGGCAGCCGGCGTGGGCGCGCCTGGGGGCCCGATCTTCTCCGAGGACCTCGTCTCGGCCTTCCGGCTCAGCTCGGACACCTACATCGACGGGGCCTTCGCCCTGGAGTCCGGCTTCCTGTTCACCTCGATGATCCTGTCCGCGGCCACCGTCTACATCATCGAGCGCCGCTTCGACCGCGCGGCGCTGTGGTTCGGCATCGGCTCGGTGCTCAGCGTGGTGGGGCTGATGCACAGCTACACCTACACGCCCGGGGACACGGCGATGGTGCTCAGCCCCGCCTGGCCCTGGGCCATCGGCTACGCCGCGGTCGCTGTGCTGGTCTTCACCGCCCGGTGGACGACCACCGAAGGGGAGGGCCACTGACCATGCTGGAGCTCGTCCAGATCCTTGACCTGCGCATGGGCTCTCGCGTCGAGAACGCGCGACAGGCGGCCCGGGAAGCTTAGGTTCCATCGAGCCAACCCTTCATCCGGTGCCTGATGATGAGCGGATGTGACAAGCCGCGGCTGGTGCGATCCTCCTACTCGGAGAAGTGCCAGCAGTTCATCGAGCTGGCGGGCCGGTTCGCCGTCGCGTCCGATCCGGACGAGATCGCCGACCTGTACCAGCAGCTCCTCCAGGACCTGCCGCGGCACCTCGCCGAGGAGGAGGCCCCGGGAGGCATGTTCGAGCGCGTCCTGGAGGTCGCCCCCGACCTCGCGCCGGAGGTGGAGAAGCTCCGAGGGGAGCACGACGCCCTGCTGCGCCAGCTCTACGAGATGACCCCCCATGCTCCGGGCTCGCGGGCACAGCGTCGCCTGTTCCTGGAGGGGATGTACGCCCACGAGTTCAGCGAGGGCCAGTCCCTGCGCGACGCCTTCGAGGGCGAATAGGGCGGCTACTCGACCTCTGCCAACCCCCCGGCCTCGGTGGCGATCGACAGCTCCCCGCCGTCCGCCTCCCCGGCCACCGTGAGCGCCCCCGTGCGCTGGTGTCGCTCCAGGATCGCCTCCGTCGCCCCTCGCGCCGCCTCCCGGGTCGCCGCCGTGCCCACCGGGAAGCGCTGCAGCGGCGCCAGGCTCGACAGCACCGCTGGCGTGCCGAGCTGCGCGAGGACCGGCAGCACCACCAGCAGCGCCTCGGGCCGGAGCTCGGACAGCACGGGCCCCAGCAGCTCCTCGTCGACCAGGTCCTCTGGCAGCTCGCCCGGATGGTGCTCCAGCAGGGCCACCAGCGCCCGTGCCCGCACCTCCTGCACCGGGTCTCGCCGGACCACGTCGCCGAGACGCCTGGCGATGCCGTCCTCGGGGACCGCCATCCGCCGGACCAGGCCGGCGCCAGCGAGCACGTGGTCGGCCACCACCCGAGGCCGCGACTCCTCGGTCGCGAACGGGACGGTCAAGGTCTTCTCGGAGAGCCGAGCCCCCCTTCGGAGGAGCGCTTCGAGCTGCCGCCGGGTCCGGGCCGTGAGCATGGCCCGCAGCAGGGCGGGGTCCCCCTGCATCCAGGCGACCGCGTCGAAGGCGTCGTCTCCGAGCTCCACGGCCTCGGTGTCGAGTCGTTGGCTCAACCAGGACTTGTCCGCCTGGCTGCTGATGGTCACCGCGCGGTCCAGCCTCCGCAGGCTGTGTGTCACCGTCCATGCCCACCGGAAGGACTCGGGGTCACGCACCCCCTTCAGCTCGATGAAGACGCCACGGTCCCAGCCCTTGCCGATGAACTGGTCCCGGCGCTCCTTGACGACCCGGACCCGTGCCCGATCCATGCGGCCCTTCCAGTCGTCGCGCCGGCGCCTTCGCTGCTTGCGGTTCCAGCGCGCGGCGCGGTCGTCGTCTCGCCTTCGTCCCATGGGCGTCAGCCGATCCGGAGCACGATCTCCCGCACCCGCTGGGGAGCCGGGGGCAGCCTCACGCGGACGACGACGCCCCGGCCATCCAGTCGGGCCTCCGCGACGGCCCCAGCGACCCCCGCGAGCCGCAGGGCGCTGATCACCTCCCGTTCGACCCGTCCCGGAAGGAGCGAGGAGATGTTCTCTCCCATCACCGCGCCTTCGACGGCGTCGGCCACGAGGGCATGCAGCTCGTCGGTGGTCGGCATCACAGGCTGTGGACCAGGGCGAGCTGCCCGTCGTAGAGCCGTCGGATGTCGTCGATCTGGTACTTGAGCATCACCATCCGGTCGAAGCCCATGCCGAAGGCGAAGCCCTGCCACTGCTCCGGGTCGTGGCCGGTGGCGCGGATGACGTTGGGGTGGACCAGGCCACAGGGAATGACCTCGATCCAGCCCGTCTTCTTGCAGATGCTGCAGCCGACGCCGTCGCAGAAGATGCACTGGATGTCGAGGTCCAGCCCCGGCTCGACGAAGGGGTAGAAGGCTGGGCGGAAGCGGGTCTCGAGCTTGCGCCCCATCAGGTGTTCGACCAGACCCTCCAGCGTGTTCTTCAGGTGACCGAGGGTGACCTCGCGATCGATGTAGAGGCCCTCACACTGGTTGAAGAAGGCCCCGTGGGTCGCGTCGACGGTCTCGTGGCGGTAGCAGCGACCGGGCGCGATGACCCGCAGCGGTGGCTCCTGGGCCTCCAGGGTGCGGATCTGGACCGACGAGGTGTGGGTCCGCGGGATCTCCCCGCGGGTGGTGTAGAAGGTGTCCCAGACGTCGCGGGCTGGGTGGTCGGCGGGGATGTTGAGGGCGTCGAAGCAGTGCCAGGCGTCCTCGATCTCCGGTCCGCTGGCGACGGAGTAGCCCAGGCCGGTGAAGTAATCGATCACCTGGGCCATCAGCCGGGTGATCGGGTGGAGCTTGCCGGTCCGCAGACCGCCGGTCGGCAGGGTGGGGTCGAGCCAGCCCGCGTCGAGCTCGGCCTGCTGGCGGGCGGCCTCCAGCTCCCGCTTGCGGCTCTCCAGGGCGTCCTGGACCCCGCCCCGCAGCGCGTTGACCTGCTGGCCCCAGGCGGCCCGCTCCTCGGGAGCGAGCCGACCCATGCCCTTGAGCAGTGCCTTCACCTGGCCCTTCTTGCCGAGGTAGGCCACCCGGACCGAGTCGAGCCCGGCCAGGTCTTCGGCACCCGCCAGGTCCGCCTCGAAGGCGGCCTTCAGACCCGCGAGGTCGGCGCCCATCATCAGCTTCCAAGCTCCCGATCAATGATGTCCTTGAATTGCTCGTAGGGCACGGCGCCGTTGAGGAAGATGCCGTTGACGAAGAAGGCGGGGGTCCCGGTGACGCCGAGCCGCTTGCCGTCCTCCAGGTCCTCGAGCACCTCGGCGACGTGGTCACCAGGGGAGGCGAGACAGCCCTTGAAGGTGTCGATGTCCAGGCCCACGGTCTCGGCGTGGCCGTTGAGATCCGACTCTGCCAGCGCCCGCTGGTTCTTCATCAGCAGGTCGTGGTACTCCCAGTACTTGCCCTGGTCGCCGGCGCAGTTGGCGGCGACGGCCGCGGGTACGGCCGACTGGTGGAAGTCGAGGGGGAAGTCGCGGTAGACCAGCCGCACGTCGTTCGGGTAGTCCTCGAGGACCTTCAGGACGGTCTCGTAGGCCTTGCCGCAGTAGGGGCACTGGTACTCGCCGAACTCGACGATGGTGACCCGGGCCGTCTCGGGGCCGATGCTCGGCTCTCCCTCGGTCGCGACCTCGACCCGGGGCAGGTCGGGGTAGGGCAGGTCGGTCGACATCTCGTACTTGGTGGTGATCTCCTCCAGCAGGACCTGGATGCGCTCACCCTGGCGCCGCTGCAGCAGCACGCCTGCGACCTGGTCGTGGACCTGCTCCAGGGGGGCGTTGCGGAGCTGGCGCTTCACGACCGGGTAGAACTCGGCGATCTCGGCCTCGGTCGGGGGGGTGACCTTGTCCTCCACCTCGGCCTCGAGCAGGCCCTCCAGATCGGTCTCGCGCGCCTTGGCCTCGGCCTCCAGGACGGCCTGGGTGGCGAGCTGCTCCACGGCCTGGCGCTCCAGGTCATAGCGGTCCTGGAGGTACTCCCGCTCCAGCGACGAGAGCTGGGTCTGGATCTCGGCGTGTACGTCGCCGTAGGTGAGCTGGCCCCCCTTCCAGGTCGCCACCACCTGGTCCGGGCTCAGCCCCTCGGACGGCGCGGCGGCGTGGGCCGCGGGTGCGCGGGTGGCTGGGGCGTCGGGGGTCCCCCCGCAGGCGAGGAGGAGGAGGATCGGGGTCATCGAGAGGCCTCGGGAGGTGAGGCGGGGCTCTAACCCAGGCCGGGGGCCGCAACATCCGGGCTATTCTCCCGGTCCCCTCTGTTGGAGGTCCCCATTCGCTGGCTCGTGATGTTGCTGCTCTGTCTCTGCTCGCCGAGCGTGTGGGCAGCCTGCACGTCCGACAGCGACTGCGAGAGCGGGCAGCTCTGTGACCTGGGGGCCTGCGTGACCGTGCCGGGGGCGGAGGAAGAAGAAGAGGCGCCCCTCGCCGTGCCGCTGGCGCCGCGGTCCATCACACCCGCCGAGCCGGTGCCGCTGGAGACCGCGCCACCGCCTCCGCGCAGACATCCGGGCCTGAGCTACGCGGACTCGGCCTGGAACGTGGCGCTGCGCAACGAGATCGAGGGCTGGATCCTCATGGGGCTCACCCTCTACGGCGGCGTCAACACCGTCAGCGGCATCGCGATCGCCGACCCGAGCTGGGTGAGCCTCCAGATCCTCGGCACGGGGGGCCTGCTCACCTACGGCGTGATCACCTCCTGGCGGGGGTCGAGGGCCGGGATCTCCGGTCTGCGGCGGCTCGGGGTCCCTGCCGACTACACCCTCCTGGCCGACATCGCCTGGGGCACCTACGCCGGCACCCTGCTGGCGGGTGCGGCCGCCATCGTCGCCCGGTGGATGAACCGGAGCGACCTCGCGACCTCGGCCGCGGCCCTGGCGCTGCTGGGCTCGATGACGTCGATGGGGCTGATGCAGGCCGAGTCCATCCGTCAGCGGCATCACCTCTCCAAGACCATGGACAAGCTGGACCCCACCCGGCGGCAGGTCCACCTGACCCCGGTCCTCGGGCCGCTCGAGGACGGCTTTACCGTCGGGCTCGTCGCCACCTTCTGAGCAGTGAGGACGGTCCGAAGCCAGTGACCGGGTCTCTCCTGCGAGAAACCCGGCCACGACTCCGAGAGCGAGGTGCGGTGCGGACCCAGCCCCTTTGTGTGTTCCCGCACCCTCGAGGGGGGGGTCCCGATCCTAGGTTCGCCTGCGACTGGAGAAGAGGAGGAGGCCACAGAGCGCGAGGATCGAGGCAGGCACCTGACCATCTCCCGGGGTCGTGCTGCATCCCGTTGTCGTCGGGACGCGCAATGACTCCGGGGTGTCGGCATCACTGCCAGCCACCGCAGTCTCGCTGTCGGAATCGATGGAGTCGTCGTCGGGGAGCGACAGGTCTGCGCCATCGCAGTCCTGGTCCACGCCGTCGTCGGCGACCTCCGCGGCGTCCGGGCTCACCCGGTCGTCCGTGTCGTCGCAGTCGCCATCCAGGGTGCTGATCCCGTCCCGGTCGGCGTCGAAGTCGTCGTTGCCCTGGCAGTCGGAGTCGACGCCGTCGTACCAGGGGTCGGTGGCCATCGGGTGGACGTCGGGGTCGTCGTCGTCGCAGTCGAGGCCGTCGGTCCAGCCGTCGCCGTCCGCGTCTCGATCGAAGAGGCCGTCGCAGTCGGCGTCGAGGCGATCGCCGGAGTCCTCCTCCGCACCCGGGGAGCGGGCGGCATCGGTGTCGTCACAGTCCAGCCCACCGAACTCCGCGGCGGCGTAGCCGTCCCGATCCTGGTCGTAGTCGTTGTCCTCCTGGCAGTCCGTGTCCAGGCCGTCGTACCAGACGTCGTCGGCGGTCTCGAAGACGTTCGGGTCGGTGTCGTCGCAGTCGCGGCCGTAGACGTAGCCGTCCTCGTCGCCGTCCGGCAGGACCCAGGCGTTCGGACCGCCGAAGGCGCCGATGTCCGGGGCGCTGCCATCGGGGTCGGCCGACCCGCTGAGGGCGTCCAGGGCCGGCGAGGTGGCCCGCAGGGTGTAGTCCCCCCAGGGCGCCGCCGAGAAGCGCGGATCGATGATCTTCACGCTGTTGTCGGCCACGACCTGGCCGGTGTAGTCGTCGCCGTCGGTCCCGTAGATGACGCTGGTGCCGAAGTGGACGAAGCCTCCACCGGCACCCACGATGGCGTCACCGTGGTTGCGGTAGACGATGCTGGAGTCCAGGTTCACCTGGCCGCCGACGATCGCGATGGCGCTGCCCAGGTCGGCCCGGTTGTCGGCCAGCACGGCGTGCTCGATGTCGACCACGCCGTTCTCGACGTAGATCGCGCCGCCGGCCGCCGCGCCCTCCTGGGAGGCCCAGATGGCGTTGGAGACATCGAGGTTGCCGCCGGCCCAGGTCACCGCGGCACCGGTCTCGGCGACACCGGCGGTGAAGGTGGTGCGGACGAGAGAGGCGTCCGACTCGGAGCCATGGACCTGACCGCCCGACGTGGCCCGGTTGCGGGCCAGGGTCAGGTCTTCGCCGTCCAGGTGGGCCCGGAACAGCGCGACCGCGCCACCGGAGGGGGCGCTGGCGTCCACTCCCGACACCCGGGCCATCGTGGCGCTGGTGCCCTCGACGTAGAGGAAGCCACCGGCCACGGAGGCTTCGGTGGCCGAGAAAGTGCTGTCCTCGACCTGCACGATCGCCGTGCCACCCGCGGCGATCCCGCCGCCGTTGGTCGCCTGGCTGCGGTAGAACTCGCACCCGTGGACCGTGACGTGGCCGTCGATCGCGGCGATGTCGCCTCCCCAGGCCGCCGCGTCGTTGTCGCTGAAGGTGGAGCTGTCGACGGTCACGGAGCCACCGTCCACGCGGATGGCACCGCCGTTCGGTGCCCCGTTGCCTTCGAAGGCCGAGCCGCTGACGGTGACGTTGGCCCCGTCTCCGACCACCATGACCCCGCCGGTCGAGCGCCAGTCCTCGATGCGGATCGCGGAGAGGCGGACCAGCGCCGAGCCGGAGGCCACCAGGGCCGGGTCGAGCCGCCCGTGACCGCCCCCTTCGAAGACCAGCCCGGTGCCGGTGAGCTCGCCGCCCTGCAGGTTCAGGGCCGTACCGGTGCCGACGAAGGAGAGGCCCGAGAGGTCCATCCGGCCGCCGCGGATGTCCATGGCGCCGATGCGCGTGGCGCCGATCGTCCCGCTGATCGAGAGCTGTCGATCTTCGACTCTCGCCGGGGCGTGGTCGCCGGGCGAGAGCTGGATCGTGTCCCCGTCGCTGGCCGCGGCGACCGCCTCCTCCAAGGTCTCGAAGTCGCCGGATCCGGTCGGGTCGACGGACCAGCTCGCGGCGCTCGCCGCGCCGGGAAGCGCAGCACCGAGGACGATCAGGCAGCGAACACTTCGAAGACCCATGGCCAGACTCCGGGGAGGTACCCCCGGGGGATCGGCTCTCGCTCCCGGAGCATGACCCCCCAGGGGACACTCCGTCGCTCTGGATCCCCGGCCGATCGCTGGCCTCGCCCTGAGCTATGGTGGCCGTGGCACGGAGCCTTGCTCTTGAAGGACGTGACGATCCCGACACCCGAGCGGATCGGGCCGTACCGCGTGGTACGGCCCCTGGCGCAGGGAGGAATGGCCGCGGTCTTCGAAGCGGAAGACCCGCAGACCGGTGAGAGGGTCGCCGTCAAGCTGCTGACCCTGAAGGGCCTGGCGACCACCAGGTTCTCCCGCGAGTACCGGGCGCTCACGCGCATGGACCACCCCAACATCGTGCGGGTCTACCGGTACGGTGTCCACGAGGGCAGCCCCTTCCTGTGCATGGAGCTGCTGGACGGGGTGCCCATCCAGGTCTTCGCCAAGGCGCAGGGTCGCCCCGGCGAGGCGTCGCGGACCCAGGCCGTCCTCGGCGTCGTGGCGGAGATCGCGGACGCCCTCAGCTACCTCCACGAGCGAGGCGTGGTCCACCGGGACCTGAAGTCGGCGAACATCCTGGTGCTCAGCGGCGGTGGCTCGAAGCTGTTGGACTTCGGCACGGCACGCATCGCCGAGCACGAGGAGACCATCACCCGCCACGGGGAGTTCGTCGGGACCTTCGCCTATGCCTCGCCGGAGCAGATCACCGCTGGCAAGGTGACCCCAGCCTCGGACGTCTACTCGCTCGGTGTGCTGCTCTACCGGCTCTGCACTGTCCTTCCGGGTCCAGATCCAGGCGATCACGGCTCCGATGAGCATCGACAGCG
>CAZCVP010000089.1:0-28952 GCA_964501915.1 uncultured Enterobacterales bacterium | reverse complement strand
GCGTCGGCGTCGGTGTCGGTGTCGGTGTCGGTGTCGGTGTCGGTGTCGGTGTCCGTCTCCGTGGTCGGATCGGAGTCGGTCGTGTCGTCACCGCAGCCGAAGAGGCCCAGTGCAAAAAGCAGGGTCCAGGTGAACATGTCTCCTCCAGGGGGTCCTGGTCAGCATAGTCGAATCCACCCCCTGCGGCAGTCCGCGGACGAGGGGGGTCACCCGGCCTCGAGCAGCCCGGGCTCGATGGGCGCGGTGGCCCACCCGTTCGGGGGCGACTGGTCGTCGGCGAGCACCACGACAGCGGGGACGTCGAGCGCCTCCAGCAGCTCGCCGAGGGACCCGGCGCCGGCGAGGGTGTCGGTCCCGTCGACCACGACCAGGGGGCGTCCGATCCGTGCCAGGGCCTCGACGGAGGCGAGCACGACGGGCACCGAAGGGGCGGTCTCCTCCAGCCAGCGCACCCCCGGGCAGGGCCCTGCGGAGCCCTGAAGGGTCGCCCGCCCCGCGGGGTCCGGGAGCAGGAGCACGGGTCGCACCGCGCCGACGAGGGCGGCCAGGCGCGCGGCGGTGGCCGATCGGGCCTGCGGGGTGGCCACCTGCCAGCACTGGCGGGCGGTTCCGAGGGGTGGCAGGCCGGCCGGCAGCGGAGACGGGACGTCACCCTGGACCGGCAGCAGCGCCGCGCCGACCGGCGCTCGTCGGGTGGTCAGCGCCCTCACCAGGACAAAGGCCGCCACCGCGCTGGCCAGCGCTACGATCAGGCCGGTGAGGAGCTCCGGGGTCAGCATGTCGCGACTGAGGATAGGCGATGGAGGTCCCGTGAGCCATGATCCAGCCCGCAGCAGCCCCGGGTGATCCGATGTTCGAAGAGCTCCGCCGGCGTCTGGACCCGACCAACCACCTCGTCCTCATCCCCGAGGTGCCGGGTCTGAGCCACCTGGCGCGGCGCGTCCTGCCCCAGCACCTCATCGATCTCGCGGACAACGCGACCCTGCCCGACCTGGGGCACGGCTACGACGCCTTCGGGCTGAAGCGCACCGGGGTGCTCAACGGGCTGATGATCACCTGGCTGCTGTACGAGCGCTGGTTCCGGGTGACCTCCCACGGCGCCGAGGGTCTCCCGGCCGAGGGAGGGGCCGTGCTCGCCGCCAACCACAGTGGCACCCTGCCGCTGGACGCGATGATGATCTGGACCGACGTGGTGCGCCACTCGCCCGGCCACCGCGTCCCGCGCGTGATCATGGACCACTTCGTGCCCGAGCTTCCCGGGGTGAACACGGTCTTCATCCGGGCCGGGGGGATCGGGGGCAGCCGAGGCAACTTCCACCGCGTGCTGTCCTCGGGACAGCTCCTGCTGGTCTTCCCGGAGGGGGTGCCGGGCATCGGCAAGGCCTTCAAGGACCGCTACCAGCTCCAGGGCTGGCGCGAGGGCCACGCCGAGCTGGCGATCCGTCACGGGGTGCCGGTGGTCCCGGTGGCCGTGATCGGCGCCGAGGAGCAGATGCCACAGATCGCCCGGATCCAGGGGATCAGCGCCTTCGGGGCGCCCTATCTCCCGATCCCCGCCACCCCCGTTCCGCTCCCGGTCCACTACCACATCTGGTACGGAGAGCCGGTCCCGCTCCCAGAGCTGTACGAGCCCGGGCAGGCCCAGGATCCCCACGTCGTCGAGGAGGCTGCGCTGCGAGTGCGAGAGGCGGTCCAGGCCCTCGTCGACAAGGGCGTGGCGGAGCGAGAGGGGGTGTTCCGGTGAGCGTCCTGATCAGCGGGGGGACCATCCCCCTGGGGCTCGAGATCGCCCGCCTGCTGCTGGAGCGCGGACGGGGACCGGTGCTGCTGATCGGGGTCGAGTCCCCCGAGGCCGTGGCCGCCAAGGTCCCCGAGGGGGCCATCTACCACCGGGTGGACCTCACCCGGCCCCGGCGTGTGCGGCGCCTGCTGTTCGGGCCGTGCACCGAGATCGGCGTCCAGGCCCTCGTTCACCTGGCCTTCCACCGCTCGCCCAAGCTGGCTGGCCAGCGGGCTCACCGGCTCAACGTGGACAGTGCGCGGCTCATGCTGCGGCTCGCCGAGGACCACCCGTCCATCCAGCGCTTCGTGCTGCGCAGCGCCTCCCAGGTCTACCTGGACCGCAGCGAGCAGCCCGACGTGCTCCGCGAGGACCAGCCGCTGAACCTCGACGCCGACGTGCCCCAGTGGATGCGGGACCGGGTGGAGGTCGACGTCACCGTCTGTTCCCGGATGGGGCTCTCGCCGGTCCACGTGAGCGTGCTGCGGTGCTCGGAGATCCTGGCACCCGACATGGGCTCCCAGCTCTACGACTACCTGAGCTCGAGGATCTGTGTGCGGCCGATCGGCTTCGACCCGATGCTCAACGTGCTCAGCCTCCGCGACGCCGCCGAGGCCTTCATGCGAGCCCTGGACTGCGAGGCCCAGGGGGCGTTCAACATCCCGGGCGCCGACACCCTGAGCCTCCGCCACCTGATCCACCTGTGGGGTCGGGCAGAGCTGGCGATTCCGGGTCCCCTGGTCGGCCCGGTCTACCGCGCGCGGGCCCTCGCTCGCGGGCGGGGCTTCGACTACGCCGCCAACCGGCGGCGCTTCCACTTCAACGGCGTGATCGATGGCGAGAGAGCCCGGCGGCTGATGGGCTACGTACCCCAGCACCCGCTGACCTGGCCCGAGCCTCAGGACGGGGGGCGGGAGCCGAGGTCCACGCCTCGCCGGACCGCCAGCTCGACCCCTGCGGCGGCGAGCTCGGACTCGAACCGGATGGAGTCTCGACCCGGCTGAGGCCGCGCCGTCGATCAGCGGCTGGCGGTGCTCTCGGCGGGGACCAGGCGGGTGGAGCCGTAGTGGACGCTGTAGACCACCTCGTGGAGGCGACCGGAGGCGATGAGGGCGTCGGGGTCGGGGGCTCCCGGGACCCGGCAGGCCCCGGGGATGCGGGCCACGGGCTCGCCGCCCGCCGCCTCGCAGGGGACGTGCACGGCGTGCTCGGCCTCCTCGGGGTCCACCAGCCGCCAGCGCATCGCGTGCCAGTCGACGGCGAGCCAGGCGAAGCCGTCGGGGTCGACCCGCCACTCGGCGGCCAGCCCCTTGGGGATCGGCTGGCTGGTGATGACCGCGGCCCGGGTCCGTTCGGGAAGCTCGAGTGCCTCGGCGGCGACGGTCGTGACGGGGGCGGTGAGGAGCAGGAGGGCCAGGCTCTGAGGCATGTCTCAGCGTAGGCGCGAGGTTCGGACCCGGGCCGTTCCAGGTTGTTTCGCGATGTAACAGCGCCTCCGTGTGCCCTCCCCTGGGCACTCGGCAGGTCCCCGCTGACCTCGCCTCGCCGGGTCCCGCGCTGCGAGGCCAGGGCCGGCGAAGGCGTCCAGATCCTCCGGGTTCCGGAACTTCTGGACCACCTTGGCGCTGGGGTCGTCCAGGCGGGTCGACCCCTGGAGGCGTCCCTGGCCTCATCGGTCTCCGGTCGCTGAGCCGAGCGGCCTTGAAGGACTCCACCCTACGGGTCAGCACAGACGTCCCCCGAGCCTCAGGACCTCCGTCTGGCTACGGTGTCGCCGCTGGAGGCCCGGTCTTGGCTTCACCCTCTCACAGGCTCCCCGTCCTCTGGTGTCTCGCCTCGGCGGCGCTCTTCGGGGCCTCGACACCGGCCTGCAAGGTGCTGCTCGACGGCGCCGTGGGGCCGCTCACGCTGGCGGGTCTGCTGTACCTGGGCGCAGCGATCGCGACCCTGCCGAGCGCGATGCGGGGTGGAGTGGCCGAGCGTCGTCGCGATCCCGCCAACCTCCGCCGGCTGGGCGGGGCGATCCTCTTCGGCGGGATCCTGGGCCCCGTCGCGCTGCTGGTCGGACTCCAGACGGCCCCTTCGGCCAGCGTGTCGCTCTGGCTCAACCTGGAGACCACGGCCACGGCGCTGCTGGCGTGGGCCTTCTTCCGGGAGAACATGGACGCGCGAAGCTGGACGGCCAACGCCCTCGTGCTGGTCGCCGGGGTGCTGCTCGCGGCGCCCGATGGCTTCTCCGTGGCCCCGTCGGCCCTGCTGGTCCTGGTCGCCTGCGGGTGCTGGGGACTGGACAACAACCTCACCTCGGTGATCGATGGCTACACCCCGGCCCAGACCACCTTCGCCAAGGGTGCCGTGGCGGGGGTCGTCAACCTGGGCCTGGGGCTCGTCCTGGAGGCCGGGCTGCCGGGCACCTGGCTGCTGGTCGGCGCCCTGGTGGTCGGCGGGCTCTCCTATGGCGCCTCGATCGTGCTCTACATCGCCGGGGCTCAGCAGCTCGGCGCCACCCGCTCCCAGATGATCTTCGCCACCGCGCCCTTCGCGGGCATGGTGCTGGCGTGGGTGGCGCTCGGGGAGCCCGTGTTGTGGGTCCAGGGCCTCGCCGCGGTGATCATGGCGAGTGCCCTGGCCCTGCTCCTGACCACCCGCCACACCCACGTCCACCAGCACGCAGCCACCACCCACAGCCACCCGCACCGCCACGACGACGGCCACCACGGCCACCACCAGGAGGGGCTCGGAACGGAGGCCTGGCACACCCACGAGCACGACCACGAGCCCCTGGAGCACGATCACCCTCACCAGCCCGACCTCCACCACCGGCACGCCCACGAGGAGTGATCCCCGAGGTCCGGGGGCGGTGCCCGCGAGACGGCAGCAGCCGACCCCCGCCATCGCATGGAATGATCGAGGCCTCGTCGCTGTTCGAGGTTCGCTTGGAGCTCGTCAGGCTGGCTCAGGTCGCCTCTGCCCTCGCCTTGACCGGGGCGGGCTACGGGGTGCCCTGGGCGCTCTCCGCGATGCACGAGGCACCGGAGACTCCGCGCGTCGTCCAGGCCCAGCCCGTTCGACCGGTCGTGCGGATCGCCCTGGCCGTACCTCCTCCGCCGGAAGACCCCGCCACCCCCGAGCCCGTGGACACCCTCGAGTCGATCACGCCTGCGGTCGCCGCGGCCGAGCCGGCCCGGGTGCTGGCGATCCCATCGTCGACCGCCGAGGTGCAGGTGCCCGTGGAGTCGGTGCCGGAACCCACGCCGGTCGAGCCGGAGGCCGCCCCCGCGCCGGTCGAGCGGACCGCCAGGAAGAAGCGCCGTCGCAAGAAGAAGCGTCCCTGCGATCCGGACCGTCCGGAGATCGCCAAGGTCTCGGCGGCCGGCTACCGCGTCGATGCCTCGCTGGCCGACTTCTATGCCCACCATCCCAGGGAGTCGGAGAAGCTGGCCCGCACGTGGTGGAACCGGGACGAGGAGGGGGATCGCGACGGCTTCAAGGTCGGGCGCATCCGCTGCGGATCCCTGCTGCACCAGCTCGGCCTGCACAGCGGGGATGCGGTGCTGACGATCAACGGCATGCGGATCCAGTCCTACGCCGACGGCCTGCTGGCCTACCTGCGGGTGCGCAACCGGCAGCTCCTGTGGGTGAACGTCGAGCGGAGGGGAGACCCGCTTCGGCTGGACTACCTCCTGGTGGAGGACGGCACGGCGGAGCTCGAGGCCCTCCCGGAGGGCCTCGACCCCACCGCGCTGGTCGACGAAGAGCTCGCGCTGGAGGAGCTGCCCTGGCGCAAGCGGCGCAAGGCCGCTCGCCGACACCGGAGCAAGCTCCGTGAGGCCGAGGCCGTGCGCGAGGACCTCGACCTGCCCACGCTGTCCGAGCTGCGGGAGGATCTGCGGGAGGATTGATGGGGCAGACGACTTCTCAATAGGCCGCCTATTGAGAACCTGTGGGCTTCTGGTGGGAAATCGGGTTCCCAATCGGGCATTCTGGATCCGATGGATAAAACAGGCGGAATATCAGGTTGTTCCGACGTGAGATCCCGGCAGGTGTGCCATGGGTCCCCGAAGGTCCCGGGAAGCTCTCTTCCTGCACGGGATCGACTAAGTGCCCGAAATCACGTTCAGCAGAAGTTGGCACGCCCCCTGCAAGGCCCCACCCCGACACCCGGGGAACCGGTGGTCGACCGAGGAAACGCTCCTCGGAGCGTTCTTTGACGTCACGAACCCCATGAAGGAAGGCGAAGGCCTCCTCGACGAGAAGTCCCTCGGGACGGAACGTCGGAGAGAACCCTCGCATACTCCGAACCTCGGACAGACTCCCGAAGGGGACCGCATGGCTTGCCAGGCGGTCTGACGGAAGGAGGGATCAGCCGGGTCGGTGAGCGGGAGCGACGGTGTGAGAGCACCCCAGCGACCGGGAACGGGCCAGGACAGCGAGGATCGGGGAAAGGCCTTGAAGGGAAACGAAGCCCAAGGGAGGAACGGGCGTCGGCTGGCTGGCAACGGCGGGCAGACGGAACGGACTCTCCGGTGGAGCAAGGCCCTGGAGTCGAGCGACTCTCATCGAAGCGCCTGATGGTGCCGGTTCTCACGAGCTGGCGTCGAAGGGAGCGGAGGTGAACCGGGAACCCGCGAGGGGGACCGGGTGTGACCAGGAGCGGCCAACCCGCGAGGGAAGGTGCGGTGAGAGGACACACGGTGGTGAACGACAGGAGGGCAACGGTCCTGGTGCACGGACGAAACGGTCTTCGGATCGGGTCGGTCGGTGACAGGATGCGGCTACCGGGGAGGGGAAGCCTTCGAAGGGTACGAAGCGCGTCGCGGGGATCACTCCAGGATCACCCCAGTCGACTTCGCACTGGCCTCGGCCAGCGTGAGGGAGGAGGGTGGCAGGAGCTGGAAACGCGGCGGACCCCATGGCCGGCATCGGGATGCAACAAGCCCGAGTCCCTACGAGTGGAGCAAGCCGTCGAGGTGGTGAGAAACCACGAGGACGGAACATGACCTGGCGGATGGCACCGTCGGGCCGAAGGAAGGCGGCAACGTCGACCGGGAGTGGACACACGCAGGTAGCCGGTGGAGAGGTGATCAAGGTGAAGCTCAGGAGAGGAGGTCCGAAAGCTGACCGGACAGAACGACACTTCGGTGTCGGGAAGGAAGGACAGACGATGGGCCCGCGCGGAAGGAGAGTCTCTGAAGGAGAGTGAAGGTCACGCAGGCTGCGGACCCGGAGCGAGAGCCACGGTGCTTGCATCGAGGAAGGAGCGAAGGTGAGGCGGACGGCGGGAGAGCCTCGAAGGCCGGCCCGGAGACGGGACAAGGTCAGGGAGGCCGCGGGAAAGGCCAAGCGACCCGCAGCTCGGCAGACGCAGACCAAGCGCTTGGACCTGGAAACAGGAAGAAGCAGGTCGGCGGCCTGGAAGACCCCATGAACTCCACGAGAGGCGCAGCCCGCAAGGGCAGAGTCCAACCGCAGCGACAAACTCTGGCGAGCCAGTGCCAGTGGGTGTTGGGGTGTCATCTCGACCCCGGCGGGCCTCACGGAGGGGGGGGGTCGAGTCGTTTTGGCTCCAAGCAGCCCTTGGACTTGACCTTGCCGGGGGATCCCCCACAAGATGGCTCAAGCTCCCGGGGGCCCTGCCGATCCCTGGGAGGACCTGATTCGCTGAGTGGAGGCGGCGTGCGTCGTGCGTTCACCCTGGTCGAGCTGATGATCACGATGGCGATCGTGATGATCCTGGCCTCGATCGCCATCCCGCAGATGATCGAGCACCAGTACAAGGCCAAGCGGTCCGAGCTGGCGCTCAACGTGCGGGGCATCGGCGACTGCGTCAACGCGTACCAGTCCAGCTACGACGAGATCCTGGTGATCGGTCCCACACCCTCCGCGACACCGGACAAGAAGATGCATCCATGGCCCAGGGGCACGGACTTCGACCTGATCGGGTGGTCTCCCGACGGCGACGTGCGCGGGGTCTATCGCGTGGACGAGCTCTCCACCGAGACCAACGGGGAGCCCTTCGTGGTCCGGGGCTTCACCGACGTGGACGGTGACATGGAGCTGGCCACCTTCGCCTCCTGGCAGTCCCTGGACCTCGACGGTCCCTTCAACTCGACCGTGGGCGCCACGCCCCCGAACCCGGGGGACCTGGTCATCGATCACGACGTCTACTGACCGCGGCGCTCGCCTCGGAGCGCGCCGCTGTGACGGTCGTTCTCGGGGAGGGTAGGGTCCAGGCGTGCTCCTGCTGCTCGCCGCCTGCAACGACCCCGCGCCGACCGGCGACGTGGCCCTGCTCGACTTCGACGGGGAGCCGCCGGCCAACCTGCTGGTGTTGAGCCTGGACACCCTGCGGCGGGACTTCGTGGGTCGCTACGCGGGGACCGAGGACTCCCCCTTCCTGGACGGGCTCCTGGAGAGCTCGGTGGTGTTGGACGACCACGGGAGCTGCTCCAACTGGACCGTGGCGAGCTTCGTCTGCCTGAACACCGGCGCCAGCTCCTTGGACCTGGGCTTCGAGCCCCTCTCCGGGGACCCGTCGGTGCCCGACCTGCCGTCGGAGCTCAGCGCCTGGCCCGAGGCCCTGCTGGGCCTGGGCTTCGACACGGGCCTGGTGTCCGCGAACCCCTTCCTCCGCGTCGAGGCGGGCTGGGCGCTCGGCGCGGGCTTCCGGGATCACTGGCTGGAGGCCAACGCCGTGGCCGAGATCCTGGCCGAGGAGGCCCTGGAGAGGGTCGATGGCCTGCGGTCACCCTGGTTGCTCCAGGTCCACTTCATGGACACCCACGAGCCCTACGTGGCGCCCGAGCAGTTTCGCGAGCCCGGTCCCGAGATCGCCTACGACCTCTCGGATCCCGAGGAGGTCCGGCGCCTGGAGAGCGACTGGCTCACCCTCGACCTGGAGGAGCGCGCCGACATCCAGGCTGCCCTGGCCGCCGACTACCGCGCCGAGGTGCGCTACCTCGATCACCACCTGGAGCGCCTGTGGGAGGCGCTGGACGAGCGCGGGGCGCTCGACGAGACCCTGGTCCTGGTGGTCTCCGACCACGGTCAGCAGCACCTGGAGCGGGCTCGGTGGGCGCACGGCAACCACCTGAACCAGGAGGAGACGGCGGCGATCGCAGCCTTCTGGGCCCGGGGGCTCGCTCCTCGCGCCTGGACGGGCCTCACCACGCACCAGGACCTCGGTGCGACCCTGGACGTGCTCTACGGGCTGGACCTGGAGCGCGTCACGGGTGCCGTGATCGGCGAGGCGGCCCCCTCGCGCCCGCGCTTCCAGCAGCACTACCGGACACACGACCCGGAGAAGCTGCCCACGGCACGCCAGGCCGTCGTGACCGAGACCCATCGCCTGAGCTACGCCTGGGACGGGGTGCAGCACGTCCACGACCGCCTCGCAGATCCGGCCGAGGCCGTCGACGTGATCGAGACCTTGTCCCCCGAGCTGCTGGCTGAGCTGTGGGACCTGCTGGAGCCCGAGGTGGCGCGCTACCAGGACACCCTGCTCTCCCACCGGGAGCCGGAGGACGCCGGCCCCTGAGAGGGTGCTGTTCACCGGATCCGGTGACACGCTTCGTGGCGTCGGTGGCTCCAGGAGCGGTGGAGGCACGGCCCGACGCTGCGTTCCCGAGGAGTCACGATGTGTAGACGAGCCACCTGTTCCACCTGCGGCAAGCCCGACTGGCGCGGCTGTGGCGCCCACGTCGATGTGGTCCTGGGGGATGTGCCCCGTGACCGCCGCTGTCGCTGCCGGGAGGACGGGACCCGTCCGCCACCGCCCACGCTGGGCTCGCTGTTGTCGGGCTGGTTCGGAGGCCGGCGGCCGGAGCGGTGAGGCTCCCGTGAGCCCTACCGGTGAGCCACCAGCTCCACGGCGGCCCTCATGCGCTTGTGGGCCCGGCTGAGGCGCGTGCGCACGGCTCCGGCGGTCATGTCGAGGGCGTCGGCGACCTCCTGGCTGGTCCAGCCCTCGCCGTCCGTGAGCATCAGGATGGCCCGATCTCGCGGCGAGAGGTCGCCCAGGACCTCCCCCAGGACGCCGGCGAGCTGGGAACGCGCGGCCAGCAGCTCCGGGGAGGCGTCGTCGTCGACCAGCTCCGCCTCGGCAATGTGGAGACCGGGGTCGTTCTTGAGACCGCGGCGCATGCGCGCACAGGCCGTGGCGACCAGCCGCACCAGCCACCGGTCGACCCGACCCTCTCCGCGGAAGCCGGGGCCGTAGCGCCAAGCGTTCAGGGAGGCGTCCTGGACGGCGTCGTCGGCCTCCTCGCTGGTGCGACAGCGCCGTCGAGCCTCGGACAGCATGCGATCCCCGAAGCACCGGGTGAGGTGGTCGAGGGCTTCGATGTCCCCGTGCTGGAGCAGCTCGACGAGGCGGTCGGGGTCACACTGGAGGTCGGGTGGCACGCGGCGAAGCTTGGCACATCCGACGCGGCGTCAAGTCAAGCCCTGCGCCAGGCCCTCCAGCTCTCGAGTCCGCCCAGCAGTGTCTGGGCGTCGTAGCCGCGCTGCAGCAGCGCTCGGGCGGCGTCGTAGGATCGCTTGCCGCTCTCGCAGTAGAGCCACAGTCTCCGGTCGGCGGGCAGCTCCTCGGCCCGCCGTCGGAGCTGGGACAGCGGCAGGTTGATCGCCCCCGGCACGTGCTCTCGCGCGAACTCACCGGCCTCCCGCACGTCGACGAGGAAGACGTCCTCGGCCGGCAGCTCGTCCCAGCGGGCCAGGGGCAGGTCGCCGCGGACCTGGTTGGCGCCGATCATGCCGGCCATGTTCACCGGGTCCTTGGCGGCGCCGACCTGGGGCGAGTAGCAGAGCTCGGCGTGCTCGAGATCGTAGACGGTGCCTCCGAGCTGGATGGCCATGGCGATGACGTCGATGCGCTTCTCGACCCCGGCCTCGCCCACCGCCTGGGCGCCGAGCACCCGGCCATCGAGGGGGTCGAAGAGCAGCTTCAGGTGGATCGTCCTGGCCCCCGGGTAGTAGTCCACGTGGTCCTTCGGGTGGAGCCAGATGGACTCGTGGGGGATGCCGAGCTCCCGGAGGTCTCGGGCGGATCGCCCCGTCGCGGCGGCGGTGAGACCGAAGAGCCGGCAGACCGCGGTCCCCTGCACGCCGCGGAAGTGCACCTCCCGCCCGCAGATCGCGTCGGCGGCCAGGCGTCCCTCCCGGTTGGCGGGCCCGGCCAGGGGGAGGAGGCGCGGTCGGCCGCTGACGGCGCACCGGTCCTCCGTGACGTCCCCGACCGCCCAGATGTGGGGGTCTTCGGTCCGCATGGCGTCGTCGACCACGATCCCTCCCGTCGATCCGATCACCAGTCCGGCCTGACTCGCCAGCTCGGCGCGCGGCCGGACTCCCAGCCCCAGGATGACGACGTCGGCCGGGAGGGTCGCCCCGCCCGTCGTCCGGAGACGGAGCCCGTCGTCGGCCTGGTCGATCCGGGCCAGACCGTCCCCGAGGTGCAGCCGGACCCCGTGGGCTTCCAGGCGGCCCGCCACCGGTGCGGCCATCTCCGGATCCAGGGGAGGCATGACCTGGGGCTCGCGCTCCAGGACGGTCACCTCCAGTCCCAGCTCGCGCAGGTTCTCGGCGACTTCGAGCCCGACGAAGCCGGCTCCCACCACGGCGGCGCGACGCGCCGAGACGGAGGCCAGCCACTCCTTGAGCTGGCGGGTCTCCGGCACGGTGCGGAGCGTGAACACCCCGGGCAGGTCCAGGCCCGCGAGGGGAGGACGGACCGGCTTCGCGCCCGTCGCCAGGACGAGGGCGTCGTAGGTCTCGGTTCGCACCCGCCCGGTCTCGAGGTCGACCACCTCGAGGGTGCGCTGGCCGCGATCGATGGCCAGCACCTCGTGGTTCACGTGGACCGTGATGTCGTAGCGCTCGGCGAACTGGGCCGGGGTCTTCAGCAACAGGTCGGCCTCGTCCTCGATGACGTTGCCCACGTGGTACGGCAGGCCACAGTTGGCGAAGGAGACGTGGGGCCCCTTCTCGAAGACCACGATCTCGGCGCTCTCGTCGAGTCGCCGAGCCCGGGTGGCGCACGAGGAACCTGCGGCCACGCCCCCCACGATGAGGATCCGCTTGTTCATGGGGTCTCCTGGCGGCCCACCGGACACGGGGGGCCTGGACGAGGAGAGCCACTGTGGCTCGCCTTCGTGTCATGACCCGGTTCAAGTCATGGAGCGGAGCAGCGCGATCACCTGCGGCTCGACGAAGTGGGACTGGACGTAGACCCGGTGCTTGCCCTTGCGCAGGACCATGGAGATGAGCTGGACCGTCGAGCGGTCAGGGAGCTGGAGGATCAGCTCCAGCACGTCTCCGACCTCCACCTCGGGCACCGTGGCCAGCACCGTGCAGACGCCGTTGTCGTCGAACACCAGGGCCGGGGCCAGGGTCTCGCGGGTGGGGAAGGAGGCGAAGAGACCCGGTGGCGGTCCGGCCGAGTAGACAGGCCGCACGATCCGGCTCTCGGGGACGGCCTTGCGACGGGACTTCTCCGGCTCCAGGCGGACGAAGTCCTCCCGGCGGTCCTGGCTCGAGGTCGAGTCCGGGCCATCCGGCGTCCACGGCGGCTCCAGCTCGACGGGCCTCGGACCTCTCCTGCGCGCCATCGCCCGCATGACTCGGGCCCGACCGCTGCGACGGGCCATGCCCGACGTGTCGGCCGAGGACGGCCCCGAGTCGTGGGTCGCGGAGAACGGCGAGGCCGTGCCCCGTGACGTCCTCGGCGACGAGGACATCGATCCCGTGACCGAGACCTGCGGGTTCACTTCGCTCAGGCGCCTCTCGAGGGCTTCCTGCGAGCCTCCGGCGAGCAGCCGATAGGGGCCGATGTGCAGCCAGCCCCACTTGTACATCGTGTCGTGGCCGTCCTGGATGGCCTGGACCTGGACCTGGACCACGACGGAGTCTCCACGGCCTCCGAGGTCGATGCGGAGGGTGTGGGGACGGTCCTCGTCGAGCTTCTCCCGGGTGAGCAGGTGGACCTTGTACTCGTCCAGCCAGATCACCTTGCCCTGCACCTCGACCGCGCGGTCGACCAATTGCGCGTTCAAGGGCCTCCGCATCCGGCGGAGGTCCTCCGGAGGGGGAGGCACAGGCATGGCAGGCAGTCCGGCCTGGGGAAGGTGGGTCCATCATAGGCCAAGCGTCGGTCGCTGCGAAACGGCCGCGTTCAGCCTCGCCGGGACCAGCGGACCATGCCTTCGATGGTGGCCTTGACGACCTGGGAGGCCGAGGCATCCGCTCCCTTGGTCAAGGCCGCGAAGCGGAGACGGCCGACGTCCTCCTTGCGAGGCGCCGAGCTCAGGGCGTAGCCGACGAGGTCGGACCTCACGAGCCAGGCACCGACGTTGTAGGCCGAACGGGCGCCCCGCTTCTTGTTCAGGCGCTCGGTCTCGGCGTCGAGCTGGTGCCAGGCCAGCACCCGGTACCCGCCGCGCTCGCCGTGATCCGTGAGGACGAGCTCCATCTGGATCTCGGCCAGCACGGGCACCTTGATGCGCTGGTAGAAGTGCACTGACCTCGGCGGCTCGTGGCGGGGGTCGGCCAGGACCCGCCCTTCGACGACATAGTCGATGTTGCCCACGTAGCGGCCGACGTCCATCACGCGGGCGGCGTAGGCGTCGACGTCCACGCCCGAGACGGGCAGCAGGCCGAAGCCCTCGGAGGTGGGGCGACCGGCGTGTCTCCAGCTCTTGAAGTCGTAGCGGGTGGGGGTGCTCCGTGGCACGTGCTGGAAGACGCGATCGAGGAAGTCACTGGCGCTCACGGCTCCTCCGGTTCGAGCCTGGGGTGGGGCATCTTAGCGAGGGGGAGCCCCAGGGTGCGCAGAGCGTCGGAACCTCCCGGTCGGAAGTGTTTCACGCTATGTCGTTGTGCAACACGGGTGAGTCATGGTTCGAGACACACGGCGCCTCTCTCGCTGGCTGAGGGTCCAGGGGCCACGGGAGGTCTTCGCGGCGCTGGCCGAGGTGGCTGGTCGCTCCCACGGCCCGGCGGTCGCGGTCTTCGCGGTCGATGGCGACCAGCGGGTGATCTACTGGAGCGAGGGAGCTCGCGAGCTCTTCGGCTGGGCGCCGGAAGAGGTCGTCGGTGAACACTGCCTGAAGAGCAACCGCTGCCCACAGTGCCTGGAGGGCTGCGGGCTGGCCCGCACGGCGGAGATCGCCGGTGCTCCCCTCACGCTGTTGGACCGGGAGGGGAGGCCCGTCGAGGTCACCAAGACGGCCCGGGCGTTCTTCGACGCCGACGGCGCCTTCGCGGGAGGCATCGAGATCCTGGTGCCCTCGGTCCCTGCGCCGGAGCCCGACGACGACCCGGCTCCGGCCGACGAGGGCTTCCACGGTCTCTTGAGCGAGGACCCGGCCATGCAGCGCATCTTCGGGCTGGTCCGCAGCGTGGCCGAGACCGACGCCACGGTGCTGGTGCGCGGCGACAGCGGCACGGGCAAGGAGCTGGTGGCCCGCGCGATCCACCTGGAGAGCCGCCGCCGCGGCGGCCCCTTCCACGCGGTGAACTGCGGTGCGCTGAGCCCGGCGCTGCTGGAGAGCGAGCTCTTCGGCCACCTGGACGGCGCCTTCGCGGGGGCCGCCGGCGCGCGCCGGGGCCTGTTCCAGCGCACCCACGGCGGCACCCTCTTCCTCGACGAGGTGGGCGAGCTGTCCCCCGATCTGCAGTCCAGGCTGCTGCGGGTCCTCCAGGAGCGGATGGTGACCCCGGTGGGCGGCTCCGAGGGCATCGAGGTGGACGTGCGGGTGATCGGCGCGACCCACCGGTCCCTGCGCCGCAGGGTGGAGGAGGGGACCTTCCGGCAGGACCTGATGGTCCGGCTGCGGGTCGTGTCGATGTCCCTTCCGCCGCTGCGGGAGCGCCGGGGTGACATCGCGCTGCTGCTGCACCACTTCGTCGCCGAGGCCAACCGAAGCGGCCAGCGCCAGGTCCGCCGCGTGTCGCCGGAGGCGATGCGCCTGCTGCTCGAGCATGGCTGGCCGGGCAACGTGCGGGAGCTGATCGACGTGGTCCAGTACGCCTTCGTGCTCGGTCGGGGACCCGAGCTGCTGGCCTCTGAGCTGCCGCCGGAGCTCCACGCGGCGCCGATGCCGACGGGCCCGTTGCTCGGGGACGAGGCCACCCGCGTGCGAGAGGCCATCCGGCTGTCCAGGGGCAACCTGGGGGAGGCTGCGGCCCTGCTGGGGGTGAGCCGAGCGACCTTCTGGCGGTGGCGCAAGCGCCACGGCCTGTGAGGTGAAGGCCGACTACGGCGTCGAGAAGCCCACCACGAGCCGGCCGGCTCCGCTCCGGGAGCGGGCTGCCCAGGTGTAGTAGCCGGGCTCGCCCTCGTAGCTCACCGTCTCCAGGGAGCCGGGCTCGGGGTCCGACGCCACCCGTCTCCAGGTCCCGGCGACGAACTTGAGCAGCACGAGCTCGAAGTCGGTCCCGCGCCGGCCCTGGAGGCAGCCCTCGTGGAGCCCGGGCCGGTCGACGAAGTAGGGCGCTTCGTTGAGCTGGAGCATGTCGCCCTGGCCGGACAGGGCGCCTGTCAGCACGGTGTCGTAGCTGGCGCAGGGTCCCTGGCGGTCGGCGTCCGGCCGCGGATCGTCGGTGCCCGGGGGATCGCCGACGCCGACGTGGCTCCAGGCCAGCTCGACCGCCGAGTACTCGGCGGCCGAGGCGCCGTAGAGGTCCGCGGTGGCGAGCAGGGTGGCGGTGCGGGCGTCTTCGAAGGTGGACTCGGAGGTGAGGTAGGCGGTCAGGGCCTGGAGCCAGATCGCGGCGGCTTCGTCGATCCCGATGCCGTCCACCGCGGTGCCGCCGCCCGGTGGCTCGCCGCCCTCGGCGAGCAGGTAGAAGGCGAGGTTGGCGATGCCGGAATTCCAGTGCACGCCGCCGTTGTCCATCACTCCGGTGTAGCGCTCGTCGTAGTGGTCGCGGCTGCTGCCGTCGGCCGTGGGGTCGCTCATGTAGCGCAGGGCGTCGTCGTCGACGCTCGGCGTGTAGCAGTCCTCGCCGATGGTCCAGACGTGGGGGGACGGTCCGTCCACGGCGTGCTCGACCAAGGCTCCGAAGACGTCGGCCCAGGACTCGTTCAGGGCACCGGACTCGTCGGCGTAGACCAGCCCGGCTGAGGCCTCGACCACGGCGTGGGTCAGCTCGTGGGCCACGACGTCGAGGCTGGTCAGCGGACCGAAGCGGTCGCCATCGCCGTTGCCGAAGACCAGGTAGGGGTTGGACCAGAAGGCGTTGTTGTAGTCCTCGCCATAGTCGACGATCGCCACCAAGGTGTCGGGTCCACCGGAGACCGCGGCCAGGGGGTGGGGGAGGGCGTCGAAGGAGAACCCGAGTGGGCCTTCGAAGACCCGCTGGGCCTGGTCCATGCTCCAGTGGACGTCGACGCCGGAGCGCTGTGCTGGCGCGTTCCACACGTCGTCGTCGTCGACCAGCCATGCGGCGGAGTCGACGGTGTCCTGGAAGGTGACCGTCGACTGGGCGTGCCCGGAGTGCTCCAGGTAGTAGCTGCTGGCCACCTGGACGGTCTCCAGGTCCACACCCTGGCGGTGGTGCCCCTGTCCGGGACCGTCCTGGAGGTTCTCGTACCGCCACACGATGTCGCCGTCCTGGGCGTCGATGAAGAGGACAGGTCGGGTCGAAGCGGCGCTCCCGTCGAGGCGCTCCAGCTCGACCCGGTACACGAGGTGGTCCCTCCGGGGGCCCCGCCACACCCAGAGGTCCACCTCCGGCTCGGCGGTCAGGAGGTCCCGGTCGGCCACGCTCTCGCGGATCGCTTCGGTGACCGCGTCCGGCTCGGGGACGGCGGGTGTGGTCGAGACCTCGAGGTCGCGCAGGAGGTGGTCGGTGAGGCCCCTCATCCGGCCATCGGGCCACAGGTGCGCGACGACCTCGCCGCCGAAGACGCGGACACCCTGGTAGGACTGCTGGAAGCGGACGTGGCCGATGGACTCGCGGTCCACGGCGAGCCCCGTCACCTGCAGCTCGCCCTCGCCGGGACCCAGGAGCCCGGGCGCCAGCTCCGAGAGTGCGACCTGGGACCAGCCCTCCAGGAGGGGGACCATCTCCTCCGGGGTGGCGGCGATCGGCTCCGCCACGGACTCCATGCCTTCTCCGCCCTCGCAGCCACCGCTGACCCCGGCGGCCGCCCCGGTCGGATCGCCGCCGCGCAACAGGTGGAGCAGGCCCGTCCCGCCGACGAGGACCAGCGCGATCACGGCGGGGGCGACGAAGCGTCGAGACATCCAGGTCCTCCCGAGGGTCTGGGCATTGTCTCAGGTCCGGACGGGGGGACTTGTCTACGAACGTCAAGAAAGCGGGGGCCCGGTCCCGGACGGTGCCCGTCGCCTCGAATAGGGAGGGGGGCCGGAGGTGGCCGTGCTCGCCCTGCTGTTGTTGTCGTGCACCAAGCACCCTGTCGTGGAGGAGCCGATGGAGCTGGAGGACCTCAGCGTCGGCGTCGTCGAGGCCGGCTTCGAAGCCCGCCAGCTCTACCTGGGAGACGCGGACCAGGTCCTCGGTGCCCGGCTCGTCCACGTCCACACGGGCTTTGTCCTCGACCTGATGCAGCAGGAGACCGCACCCCAGGGCCTGGTCTGGGTCAACACACCGCCGGTCAGCGATCGGGGCGAGCCCCACACCCAGGAGCACCTGCTGCTGGGCAAGGGCAACAAGGGCCGCAGTGTCTCCACCAGGGGGTCGATGGCGCTGGTGAGGTCTTCGGCGTTCACGGCCCAGCTCACCACGGCCTACCACCTGCACACCACGGCGGGCACCGACACCTTCCTCACGGTCCTGCACGATCGCCTCGATGCCCTGCTGAACCCCGACTACGCCGACCTGGAGATCGAGCGCGAGGTCCACCACTTCGGCGTGTCCGCCGACGCCGAGGGGCAGCTCCACCTCGAGGAGAAGGGCACCGTCTACAACGAGATGGACAGCAGCTACAACCGCCCGTGGGGCCGGTTCTGGCGGACGCTGAACCAGGTCGCCTACGGCGTCGATCACCCGATGTCCCGCGTCTCGGGGGGGCTGCCGTCGGCGATCCGGGACATGACCGCCGAGCACATCCGCGACTTCCACGCCGAGACCCACCACCTGGGCAACATGGGCATGATCGGGGTCCTGCCACCGGACCTGGGCCTCGAGGAGGTGCTGGAGCGCGTGGACGCTTCGCTCACGCGGCTCCAGCCCGAGCCCACCGATCGGACCTTCATCGGAGAGGCGGATCTGCCACCGGCAGAGCCGTGGCGGATCGGCGAGCCGACCCCGGTGCCCTACCCGGCCGCCGACGCCAGCCAGGCCACCGACGTGGTCCTGGTCTGGCCCGCCGGCCGCGACCTCGACCTCGCCTCCCGCACGCTGCTCGACCTCTTCCTGGAGACCCTGGCCGGTGCGGAGAACAGCAACCTCTACCGGCGCCTGGTCGACACCGACACCCGCCAGGTGGACCTGGGCGCCACGGAGGTCTACGCCTGGGTGCGGGACCTGGCCGGGGACCCGCTGTTCCTGGGGGTCGGGGGCATCTCGGGAGCCAGGGTCGACGCGTCCCTGGCCGCCGAGCTGCGCGACCAGGTCCTCGACGAGCTGCGTGCCGTGACGTCCTGGGAGGCCGACAGCCCGGAGCTGGAGGACTTCAACCGCCGGCTCGGCAGCGCCCTGACGGCCCGGGAGCGCCAGCTCCGCAAGTGGGTCGCCACGCCACCGCGCTTCGGCTTCCGGGGGACCGGCCTCACCTGGCACGGTCACCTGCGCCACCTGCAGACCCAGCCGGGCGACGCCCTGTCGCTGACCCTGAAGCCGCAGCTCGCCGCCGCCCGCCGGGAGCTGGCGCGGCAGGGCAACGTGTGGACGGAGTGGATCGCCTCCTGGGAGCTGCTGGACGCGGAGCCGGAGGTCCTGTGGCACCGGGGAGATCCCGAGCTGTTGGCCCGCCTGGAGAGCGAGCGGGAGGGGCGCGCCCAGGCCGAGCTGGACCGGCTCGGCGAGCGCTACGGCCTGGAGGACGACCAGGAGACGCTGAGGGCGTTCTCGGCCGACTACGACGCCGCCACGGCCGAGCTGGAGGCCGCGGCCATCGAGGAGGTGCCGCCCTTCCTCGACGCACCCCCGCTGACCTGGGACGACCCGCTGGACTTCGAGGTGCGTGACCTGGGCGGCGTGCCCCTCGTGCGGAGCCACTTCGCCTCGATGAGCGGCGCCTCGGTGGGAGTGGCCCTCGACCTGCGCGGGACCGCTCCCCAGCAGCGCCAGCTCGTGGGGCTGCTGCCCCGGCTGCTCACCGACGTCGGCCTGGTGGTCGACGGCGTGGTCATGTCCTACGACACCGTGTTGGAGCGGCAGCAGCAGGAGATCCTGCACCTGAGCGCCTGGCTGGACGTCGACGGCGCCACCGGGCGGGTGGAGCTGGCCCTGGAGGCGGCCGGGACCAGCGCTCGGGAGACCGACCTGGCCCTGGGCTGGCTGGAGCACACCCTGCGCTCGCCGGACTGGCGGCCGGAGAACCTCTCCCGCATTCGCGACGTCGTCGTGGACGAGGTCGAGCGGCTGGCCCTCGTGCGCACCCGGTCCGAGGAGTCCTGGGTCCAGGACCCGCCGTCCGCCTGGCGCCACCAGTCGG
This sequence comes from uncultured Enterobacterales bacterium, assembly GCA_964501915.1. GTDB lineage: Bacteria > Myxococcota_A > UBA796 > UBA796 > CAJQPC01 > CAYFPX01. Next base: position 9,552 of record CAZCVP010000089.1, on the reverse strand, counting down.
ACCGGCTGATGTTGAGCGCCGACAGCTTCCTCACCCAGGCCCACGACGCCTGGCGGGTCAGGTGGCGGCTCACCGAGGCCGGCCCCGATCTGGAGGCCCTGGTGGGCTGGCTGGCGGAGCTGGAGTCGGCAGCCTCCGAGCTCGGCCGCGAGGACTTCACCAGCCGCCTCGGCCAGGCCCCCGGGGGACTCTCCGAGGCCGGGGCCCGGGTCGCCGCAGACGCTGGCGAGGACCTCTCGCGCCTGCTGACGGCCCTGCCCGAGGCGTCCTGGCGGGTGGACATGGCCGGTCTCTGCCAGCAGGTCTCGGCGGACCTGGCCGAGCCTCCAGCGGTGGTGCTGGCCGACCTGGAGGCGCTCCGGGCCGGGCTGGCGGTGAGGGGAGGCGCCCGGATGTGGGCGGTGGGCTCGGTGGGCGGCCTCGACGGGCTCGAGCTCGGGGGCCTGTTGGGCGTCCTGGGCGACGGGGAGGTCGCAGGCGATCAGCTCCGCGGCGAGCCGTGGGTCCGGGCTCGCCTGGCGGCCCGGGGGGCCGATCCCGAGGCGCTGCACGTGGGCCTGGTCCACCCCTCCGGTCGAGGGGGTGTGCACCTGCACTCCGCACCGGGTGCCGACGTCACCAGCCGCGACGAGGGCGTCCTGCTCGACTACCTCACCGGCCAGCGCTTCGCAGGACACGGGGCCCACACGCTGTTCATGAAGACCTGGGCCGCGGGCCTCGCCTACAGCAACGGGGCCCGACCGACGGACCGGCAGGGCCTGCTCCGCTACTACGCCGAGCGCTGCCCGGAGCTGCACCGCACCCTGGCCTTCGTGATCGAGGAGCTCCAGCGGGCCGAGGCCGACGAGGGCCAGACCCGCTACGCCCTGGCCCAGTCCTTCAACAGCCGAGCGGCCGCCACCTACGAGTCGCGGGGTCGGGACATCGCCCAGGACCTGGCCGACGGGCGCACGCCGGAGGTCGTCGCCGGCTTCCGCACCGCGCTGCTCGAGCTGGCCCGCTCCGAGGGCATCGCCGAGCGGGTCCAGGAGCGACACGAGGCCGTCTACGGTCGTGTGCTTCCCGGCTATGGGCCCGACTCGGCCTCGGTCGACGGCGCGGTCTACTTCGTGATCGGCCCCGAGGATCAGCTCGCCGGGTGGGAGGCCTGGCTGGCGTCGGTGGAGGGGGAGGGGACGAAGCTCGTGCGGCTCTACGACCGGGACTTCTGGATCGACTGAGCTCGTCGGCCGCCCGGGCGTAGACTGCCGGCGAGATGCGCCAGGAGTGACCGATGATCCTCTTTCTGATCGCCTGTGGTGGCGACGACATCGACTGGTCGACGGCCGAGCAGTGGAAGGAGGTGCCCGGCGAGACCTCCTGGGAGTGGATCCTGCCGACCGAGGAGCTGCCGAGCGATCCACCCGAGGTCGACTACCTGGGGCTGGATGGCCTCGACGTGTCCGCGTCCTATGTCTCCACGGCAGCGGGTCGGGGCACCTCGAGCTGGTGCTATCTGAGCGTGGGCTCCGTGGAGGAGTGGCGCGACGACTACGACGACTTCCTCGCCCTGGACGAGGCCGAGACCGGTGCCGGTCGGGAGGGCATCATCGGCAACGGCTACTCGGGCTGGGCCGACGAGTGGTGGCTCAACGTCGGGGCCTACGAGGTCTTCATGCCGCTGATGGAGGCCCGCCTCGACGTGTGCGTCGAGAAGGGCTTCGACCTGGTCGAGTACGACAACATGGAGATCGACCCCGATCCGGGCTTCGACACCAGCCCTGCGGAGGTGGTCGCCTACGTCGAGGCCCTGCTGGACGCCACGGAACAGCGGGGCCTGGGAGCGATCCACAAGAACGCCACCGACCTGATGGAGCTGGAGCCCCGCTTCGAGGTGCTGCTGCTCGAGGACTGCGTGTTGTGGGACTTCTGCGACGAGGCCCAGCCCTACCTCGACGCCGGCAAGCCCGTCTTCAACGCCGAGTACCCGGAGAGCTGGGACGACGAGGGAGAGGACTTCGAGCTGGAGAGCGTCTGCGAGTCGGCAGGCGAGGTCTCGACCCTGATCAAGAAGCTGGAGCTGGACGCCTCCTCCGTCGTGTGTGCCGCGGTGCTGTCCGGGGGGTGAGCGCCGCTTGGTGACCGGAGGGCCGTCGGCTACGTGGGGGCCAGGAGAGCACGATGACCGAGAGCGACGTCGGCGCCCTGATCGATGAGCTGGACGTGAGCGACATGCTGGGCTGGACGAGGCGCTTCGTCGACGACCTGGAGCGGGCCTGGGCCCTGGACCTGGAGCTGGCGCCCGCGGCGACCTGTCGCGGCGTGCTGTGCCTGGGCATGGGGGGCTCGGCAGCCGGAGGAGCCTTCCTGTCGGCGCTGGCGAACGACGGCGGCTCGCGACCCTTCGTCTCCTGGCGCCACTACGGTCTGCCGGCCTGGTGGACCCCGGACTGGCTGGTCCTGGCGACCTCGTACTCGGGCCACACCGAGGAGACCCTCGACGGCGTCGGGGAGGCCCTGCGTCGTGGGGGTCGGGTGATCGGTCTCGCCTCCGGTGGCCGGTTGGCGGAGCTGCTCGGCGACGAGGGGGGAACCCACGTGGCCGTGCCCGGTGGGCAGCCGCCACGGTCGGCCTTCGGCCACCTCTTCGGCACCCAGCTCGCGGTCTGCTGGGCGACGGGGCTCTTGCCCCGTCCGGAGCGCGCGGTGCTCGAGGGTGTCCTGGCCCGCCTGCGCCAGGCCTCCGCGGCCAGCGATCCCCTCGGTGGGAGCGGCCGGACCACACGCGTCGCGGCCTCGCTCCAGGGGCGTGGGGTCGGCATCCTGGCGACCCATCGCCTCGCTCCCGCCGGCTACCGCTTCATGACCCAGTTCAACGAGAACGCGGGTCACTTCGCCCGAGCCGTCGAGGTGCCGGAGATGAACCACAACGAGATCGTGGCCTGGGGCGAGGACCACGCCCGCACGGGCCAGGCACTCCTGGCCCTCACCGCCACCGGCGCCCACCCCCGCGTAGCGGCGCGCCTGGACTGGATGCTGGCGAAGCTGGGGTGCGAGGTCACCTGGGAGCTCGCCTGTCCCGGCGACACCCTGCTGGAGCAGCTCCTGGTGGCGGCCCACGTGACGGACTGGATCACCCTGGTGCGGGCGCTGCTCAACCACAAGGACCCGACGTCGATCGGACCGATCGTGGCGCTGAAGGACCACCTGCGGGGGATCTGACGGCCCTGGCCCTGTGACCCTGGGGTGCCGAAGCCCTCGGCCACGGGGCCGGAGGGCTCACCCCCGAGACCCGTGCCCGCGGTGGAGCAGCTTCATGCGCGGTCGCTCCATGCCTGAGCATCCCGGGGTTCTCGCTCTGGATCCCTTCCCGAGGGGTCGCGGTACGCTGGGGCATGGAGCTGTGCGACCGACTGCGTACCCTGCTTGCGGGCGAGGATCTCGCTGCCGCCTGGCTCTTCGGCAGCCAGGCTCGCGGGACTGCCCGCGACGTCAGCGACGTGGACGTCGGGCTGCTGCTCGGCCGCCCCCCCCAGGGTCGGAGTGACCTGGGGCTCGACCTCCAGGACCGTCTGACCGCGGCCCTCGGTCGTGTGGTCCAGGTGGTGGTGCTCGACGAGGCGCCGGCTGACCTGGTCCACCGGGTCCTGCGCGAGGGCCTGCTCCTGGTCGAGCGGGACCGCAGCGCCCGGGTGCGCTTCCAGGTTCGCAAGCTCAACGAGTACTTCGACCTCACGCCGATGTACCGGGAGACCCGAAGGCTCCCTCCGGGGGTGCTGCCGTGACGGACCTCGCCCTGCTCCTGAAGCGCCTGGCGCTCATCGAGGGCTACCTGGCCGACCTGCGGGGGGTCGAGGACCCGGCCCAGGTGCTCGACGACGTGCGGCTGGAGCGCTTCGTGCTCCACACACTCCAGCTGGCCATCCAGGCCGCCCTGGACGTGGCCTCCCACATCGTGGCGGAGGAGCGGCTGGGCGCCCCGGCGACGAACCGCGAGCTGTTCGCGCTGCTGGCGGCCCACGGCTGGATCCCGCGGGAGGACATGGCTCGGCTCGGTGAGATGGCGGGGTTCCGGAACCTGATCGTGCATGGCTACGCGCGCATCGAGCTGGCGAGAGTGGTCGGGGTCCTGCAGGAGAACCTGGACGACCTGTCGGGGTTCGTCGAGGCGTTGCGAAGTCGCCTGGCGCCCTGAGCCTGCGCCCGGAGGGCGCTCACTTCGCTCCCGCCCGGTCCCGCCGCACTCCTGGAGCCGAGCCGGGCCGGTGAGGGTAGGGTGTGCGGGTCATGTCCACCCTCATCGGCCTCTCGCTGCTGGCTTGCCCGGGGACATCGGACCTGCCCGATCCTCCGCCGCCCCGACCTGCCCGGCCGGTCCAGGACGACTCGGCGACCGACTCCACGACGGAGGACGACAGCCCCACCCCGCGGCCTCGTCCCGAGGAGCGGGGCTACGACCGCACGACGAGGCTCGGGCCGGCCTCGGTCCCCGAGCCCGAGGTCCGCTTCGCGATGATCGGCGACGCCGGCAGCGGCGATCACAACGCTGCGGCCGTGTCTGACCTCGTCCATGGCTGGGGCGTGGACTTCGTGATCACGGTGGGTGACAACAACTACCCTGGCGGGGAGGCGGAGACGATCGACGAGAAGATCGGCCAGTTCTGGCACGACTTCATCCACCCCTACCTGGGCGAGTACGGCGAGGGGGCCGAGGAGAACCGCTTCTGGCCCGCCCTCGGCAACCACGACTGGAACCCCGAGATCGGGGTCGACGCCCACACGGACTACTTCGAGCTGCCGGGCAACGAGCGCTACTACGACCTGGTCCGCGGCCCGGTCCACCTGTTCTGCATCGACAGCGACATCCACGAGCCGGACTCGATGTACGCCGACGGGGTCCAGGCCCAGTGGCTCGAGGAGGTGCTCACCGACAGCACTGCGCCCTGGAAGCTGGTCTACCAGCACCACCCGCCCTACTCCTCGGGCCACTACGGCCCCGACGTCAACCGCCAGTGGCCCCACGCCGAGTGGGGAGTCGACGTGCTCATGGCGGGCCACGAGCACGACTACGAGCGCCTGCACGTCGACGGCGTGACCCACGTGATCGGCGGCATCGGCGGGGTGGCGACCCGGCCGCTGCGGGAGCTCTACGACGGCAGCCAGGTCGCCTGGTCAGCGCGCCACGGCGCGGTGCTGGTGGAGCTGTCCGAGACCTGGGGCACTTTCTCGGCCCTGGACACCCTGGGAGCGATCGGCGATCGCTGGCACGCGGCCCCGGGCGTGGACCCGGCCGACGCCGCGGTGGTCTTCGCCCGCGAGAGCACCTGGCACTTCGACCTGCCGGCGCAGACCCCCCCCGACGACTGGACCGAGGACGACTACGACGACTCTGACTGGTCCACCGGTGTGGCGCCGATGGGAGACGGCGAGCACATGAAGACGGAGCTGGAGGGCATCGGGGGCCTGACCACCCTCTACATGCGCAGCAGCTTCCCCCTCAGCGACGTCGAGGACGTCCGCTACCTGGTCCTGCGCCTGCGACGCGACGACGGCGCGGTGGTCTACCTCAACGGGGAGGAGGTCTACCGGGTGGGCCTGGCGACGGAGCCCCTCACGGTGGACACGCCGGCGGCCTTCCTCGTGGAGATGGACTGGGAGCAGGTCTATAGCGAGACGCTGCTGTGGCCGACCGGCCTCCGAGAGGGACGCAACCAGCTCGCGGTCGAGGTCCATCGCTTCGGCTCTTCCGACCCGGACGTGTTCGCGGACCTGGAGCTCGCCGTCCTCCGGCGCTGACCGGGCCGATCACTCCTTGGCGGCCGGCAGCATGCCCAGGATGCTGTCCATGCTGGCCTGGCTCAGGCCGTGGGGCATGTCCTGGTCCACGCTGCCCAGCTTCTCCGCCACCCGATCGGCGTAGGCCTTCATCCGATCCGTCGCGCGCTGGAACCTCTCCAGCTCCGCCAGGGTGATCTCCCTCTGCACCCCCGAGGGCCCCTGACCTTCCACGGGCTCGAAACCCTCGGCCTCCAGGGCGTCGGTCAGCTCGCCGCGGATGCGCTCACTGGCCTGCTGCAGGCCCTGGGCCCAGTACTTCGGGTAGTGCTTGGCGTAGGCCCGGGTCCCCGGCGTGGTGCGCTTGTCGGCGATCCGTCGGGCGATGCCCCGGAGCAGACCACCGGTGGCCTCCGCCTGCCGGAAGGCCTCCTGCCGGATGCCGCAGTGGATCTGCTGCTGGACGGCCGGGTCCTCCAGCAGCGCGTCGACGATGCGGTCGATGTCGTTCTGGTTGAAGGTGCGGTCGTTGCCGCCCAGCTTGTCGGGCTCGAGCATGGACCGCACGAACTCGATGGCCGCCCGCTCTTCCTGGGTGGGGGCGAACTGCTCCCGGATGCCATCGACGGCGTCGGTGACGCTCTCGGCGACGCTGCTCCCCCACTGGCCCAGGGTCTCCAGCCAGCCGTCCTCGGGGGCCGGCTCGGCGGGGTGCTCCGTCTCCACGGTGGCCCGCAGGGCCTCCACCGCACCGGCCGCTGGGGCGCTGGTCGGAGCACAGGAGTCGGAGTCCGCGAGGGCGGGGGAGGACGAGGCCAGCAGCACGAGGACGGACAGTGTGTGCATGGGGCCTCCCCGGGCACGGGGCCCGCTGGAGCAGCAAGATGCATTCCAGGTCAGGGAGGGGGCGACGTCGAGCCTTCTCGGGTCACCTGGGGAGCCGGTGCCCCGGCATGGGGACCTCGGCGCGACAGATCAGGGGCGCCTGAGCGTGTCCAGCAGCGCGGCCACGGCCTCCTCCGGGCTGTCGGCACCGACCACGACATCGCGGCGACGGTCGTCCAGGGCCGTGTCCGCCAGGCGACCGCTCCAGCCTTCGACCCTCAGGGCGACGACCGGACGGCCGAGGACCCAGGCGAAGGCCATCTCCGAGAGCGTGCCGGCGCCGCCCCCGACCGCGATCACCCCTTCGGCGTGGGCGCAGAGGGTGTTGCGGGCGTGGCCGAAGCCGGTGGACAGCACCACGTCGGCCCACGGATTGGCCGCCTCGGGGGAGCTGCCCGGCAGGATCGCCACCACGTCTCCGGCGCTGTGCGAAGGGCTCTGGTGGGCCCCCTGGCTGGCCGCGGACATCACGCCGCCGAGCCCCCCGGTGAGGACCCGGCACCCGGCCTCGACCAGGGCGGCTCCGACGCCGGCCGCCAGCGCCCAGTGCGGGTGCTGCGGCCCGATGTCTCCGGTCCCGATCACGCCGACGAGGGGCTTGCGGTCCCACGCGGACATCGTCAGGGCCCCTCGTCCTTGGGGTCGAGGTGAGGGATGAACGCCTCCACCCGGTCGATCTCGGCGCTCAGGGCCTCCCAGAGAGAGATCAGCGTCGGGTCGCTCCGATCGTAGAGGTCGACCAGCTCCGCGCCGTCGGCGGCGGTGTCGTAGAAGAACTTGCGGCCGTTGGTGGCGTAGATGAGGGCGTGGTCGCCGCCGGTGGCCATGAAGCGCCCCGGGTCGCCGGCCGTGTAGCGGAACGCCGTGCGGATGTGGTCGTCGGCGATCCCCTGGAGCGGGCTCCCGGTCCAGCTAGCGACGCGCGGCACGCCGAGCACCGGGAAGATCGTCGGGACCAGGTCCTGGTGGTTGGCCGACACGCTGCTGCGCCCGACCTCGATGTCCTGGGCCCAGAAGGCCCCGAGGGCACGGTTCTCCTCCTGGTAGAGGGACTGGCTGTGGCCGAACTGGGCGTGGTCCCAGAACTGCTCGCCGTGGTCGGACCAGAACAGGACCAGGGTGTCGTCGAGGGCGCCGAGGTCGTCCAGGCCGGTCCACAGGCGGGTGAGCTGGTCGTCCATGTACTTCAGGTCGGCCCCATAGTGGACCTCGATGTGGGCTCGCGCCAGCGCCTGCTCCTCGGAGGTCATCTTGGGGTAGGCGACCTGGAGATCCCCGAGTCCCTGTGGATCCTGGACGTCGAAGCCCAGCGGATCGAGGCCTTCGAGGTCGGTGAGGTACTCCGCCGTGCCCTTGAAGGGCGTGTGGGGGTCCATGAGGTGGACCTGGAGGAACCAGGGCGAGGTGTCGTCGGCCACCAGGGTCGTGGCCTGCTCCAGGGCCTGGTCCACGGCCCACTCGGCCGCGGGGAAGTCCAGCGACGAGCCCATGGAGTCGTAGACCAGGGTGTCGAAGCCCTCGCTGGTGATCACGCCGGCCTCGTCGCTGATGTAGGGGCTGCCACTGACCGCGACGGTCCGGAACCCCGCCTGCTGCAGCCACAGGGGCATCATGTCGAGCTGGGGGGGAGGGGAGGGCACGGCGGGGTCGTCGGTGACCGCTTCGAAGCCAAGGTCCACCGTGGACTGGCCCGCAAAGAGGCAGATCACGCTCGCGTAGGTCCAGTTGGTGCAGCTCCGCAGCTCATCGAGCACGAAGCTCTCGGCGAGCCGGGCGTCGAGCCAGGGCGTGTCGTCCCCGCCGCCGAAGAACCCGATGCGATCGCGGCGCAGGGTGTCGATGCTGATGACCAGGAGGTTCTCGGGGCCGTCCCCGGTGAACTGGAGCAGGGACTCACCGGTGTCGGTGTCGGTGTCGACCTGGGAGTCCGGCGCGGAGTCGTGGCCACCGCCACGGCAGGACGGGAGGACGAGCAGGGGCAGGAGCAGCCAGGGACGCATCGGGGCCTCGGGCTCGGCGGTTCGGTCGGCCCGCACCATAGTCGGTCGGAAGAGGCCTGAGCCACCTCTCCAGTGGCCGGGGCGACGATCCGGATGCGGTAGACTGTCCCCGGCATCGCGGCAGTGACCGTGCTGGTGTTCCTCCTGGTGGCGTGCGGGAGCTTCTCGGGCTCGGGCCTGCGGACGCCGGATGACGTCGAGACGAGCGATGACACCGGCAGCCGCACCGTGGACACGGAGCTCACCGACACCGGGGACACCGGCGAGCCCTGGCCCGCCGCCACCACGTCCTGCGCGGCAGCGGACGCCGAGCTGCGCTTCTCGACGGAGCGCCCGGAGACGGGGGACACCCTCACCGTCGAGGTGAGCGCCGACACCGGCTACGTCTGGATCGGGATGGAGGTGGATGGCTATGCCGACAGCCTCGGAGGCGTGGAGATCTCCGGGAGCGGCCCCTACACCTGGACCTATGGCTACCGGGTCACGGGTCCGGGGTGGTTGGTGTTCACCTTCACCGCCGACGAAGGTGCGACGCCCATCTGCGAGGGGGAGGTCTTCGCCAAGGGCGAGATCGAGGAGCCGCCGCCGGACACGGGCACCACGGACCCGGGCCTGCCCCCCGACAACCCGCTCGGCATCGGCCTGGTCGGTCCGGGCAACGAGGACCACTGGGATCGGGCCGCCGAGCTGAGCGGCCCGGGGGGCCACATCAAGCTGATCTTCCCCGGCATGGTGCCGGGCATGAGCGGCGCTCCGGCCGAGTGGATCGAAGCCGTGCGGCAGGTCCAGGCGCGGGATCTCGTGCCCGTCATCCGCCTCAACCCCCCCTGGGGCGAGACGGACATCCGGCACTGGAGCGACGACGCCGCCCACCGGTCCTACACCGGCTACGCCGCCACCTTCGCCGCCGAGG